>DMNK01000121.1:0-15603 GCA_003453695.1 Acidimicrobiaceae bacterium
AGGCAGGCGCTAGCGCCTGCCTGTCCATGATGTTCGATATCAATACTCTAGTTCCTGCTTGAGTTGGTTGAGGTAGGCGCGCATGAAGGTGGTGCGCTGCTCGGCGAGGGCGCGGCCGCGCAGGATGTGGTGCAGGACGTGTTCGTGGAGTTGTGGCGCGATCCCGCCCGGTATGACCCGGCCACGGCCAGCCTGCGCACGTTTATCACCATGCGGGCCCGGCACCGCGCCGTGGACCTGGTGCGCAGCGAGCTGCGCCGGGTGGCCCGGCAGGAACGCCAGCACCGGCTGGCCGGGCCGGCCCCGCACCCCACGCCGTTCGAGCTGGTGGCCGGCGCCGAAGCCGCCCGGGTGGTCCGCGATGCGGTGGCGCTGCTGCCGGACGGCCAGCGCCAGGTGGTCGAGCTGGCCTACTACCGCGGCCTGACCTACCGCGAGGTCGCGCGGGCGGCGGGCATCCCGGAGGGGACGGCCAAGTCGCGGCTGCGGCTGGCCCTGGCCAAGCTGGGAAGCATGCTGGACCGGCAGTTGCTGGAGTCGTCATGACCGCGCCGCCCCCGCCGCCGCCCACCACCACCACAGCGCCCCCGCCGCCGCCCACCGTCACAGCGGCGGTGAACACCCTGCCCGCACGCGGTGAAGCGACGGCGTGGGGATGCGGTCCGGCCCTGGCCTACATGCGGGCCTACGCCGATCCCAGCTTCCAGCTGGTGTGCCCGGGCGACGCACAAGGGCACCAGGCCGTCACCTGCTTCGGCCAGGCCCCCTGCGCTCCCGGGCAACGGATGATCGCCATCGCCGATCCGTGCCCCGCCGCCTACATGAACGAGGCCCACAACTCCTGGGTCCTCGACCACGAAGCGACCGGGTCTCCCATTCCCGACGGCAGCACGGCCATCGACCCCTACGGGTACTGCACCTGAGCCACGCACGCTCTTCTCGTCCCCGCACTACGTCTCTCGGCCCGATCGAATCCATCCGCAGCGCCCCTAATATCCGGGGCATCAGCTGCATGGACGATTCAGGCTGCGGACGCCGAACGCATGTCCCGTCGCCTGGGCCCACGAGGAGAGCTACATGCGCACACCGGACCGGGTGATCGACGTTGGGACATGGATGCTCGAAAACGGCCACAGGGCCCTGCTCAAGCTCAGCGGCGGCCGATTTCCAAAGCGTCTTCTCGGCATGCATGCAGTACAACTGGTCACCATCGGTCGAAAGACCGGTGAACGGCGCCCGACGCTTCTGAGCGCGCCCGTGTACGAGGAGAACCGTGTCGTGCTCGTGGCGTCCAAGGGTGGCTACCAGGACCATCCCCAGTGGTACAAGAACCTGGCGGCAAACCCCGCTGTGGAGATCACGGTCGATGGTCGCACCCGAGCTATGCGTGCCCGGACCGCCACGCCGGAGGAGCGAGAAGCGCTCTGGCCCACCATCGTGGCCACCTACAAGGGCTATGCGGGGTACCAGGCCAACACCGCCCGCCAAATCCCTGTGGTGATCTGCGAACCGCTCTCGGGCTAGAGGGTCTCATATTGCTAGCTCGCCGTGGTCCAGGCGAACGGAACTCCGTGCCTTGGCACCGGGCTCCTTTTGCGAGGCGCCCATCAGGGATGTGCGATCTTGGTGCCGGTGGAGCCTACGGGCCCGCAGGTAGCGCCCCAGCGCGTCTGAGGGTCCTCGGTCCGAAAGGGACCGTCCGACGACGACGGCCCTTCCCGATGACCGTCACCGTTGCTCGCTCCACGTCGAGGTCGACGAGCCCGACGTCGGTCACCTCCGACAGCCGAGCGCCCGAGTCGATCACGAGCCTGAAGGGCCCGATCCGGATGTCTTCGAGCTCCTCGCCCTCGCACGCCCCCGACAGCTCCCGCAGATCGTCGTCGGCCACCACCGGCACGGGGCGCTCGGGGATCTTCGGCGTCCCCACGTGGGCCATGGAAGACGACGGGATGGTCCCGCGGCGCGACATCTGGGCACTCCCTGCCGAGGACCGAGGGCGGTCGACATCCCGAGAACAACTTTGTCGTCCGTCGAGGAGTGCACACGCCGTCCTCGGGAGCCGTCGTTGACAGGACCTGACGTCTGTGTCACAGTCCGGCGTGGTGCCGGCGGTGGCACCACGGAGTCGGTGGCCAGCGGGGGGCCGGCCGTTTCGGCTGTTGTCCTCCGGCTTCGGCGGCGGAAGGGGACGGCGGCGTGTTTGCTGGCAAGCGGATGCCATTCGTCGCGCTCGGCGTCGGGGCGCTCGGCGTGGTGGCGGCGTGGGCCGGAGTGGCGGCGGCCTCCAGTGGCGGCGGCTACTACCAGGGTCAGCAGGACTGCTCGCTGAGCTCGTCGAGCTGGGCCTCACCCGACGGGGTGACCGAGCCCGGCTGTCACGCCTTCGCCGTGAACGTGGAGAGCGGCAACACGACCAACGGCGACGCCAACGGGACCAACACCCGCTACGCCGAGTGGGGGGCCAACGAGGAGCCGCTCCAGTCCTCCAACCCGTCGCTCACCGAGATTGGGGACCCGGGCACGCCAGACGAGCCGCACGCCGGGTGCGTGGCGGTCAACACCGACGGGACCGGGGGCGGCACCGGCGTCGGTTGCGGCAACAACCCCAACGGCACCGGCTTCGAGTGGAACTACGACACGTACCAGTTCTACTGCCCGATCTTCCACATGGTCCCGGCCCAGAGCGTGGGCGTGCTCTACCAGTGCGACAACTGGCCCAACCAGCCCGTCGGCGACCAGACTCTCAATCCGAGCGTGGACAACGGCGGCAAGAACGCCCTCGTCGACCCCCAGGACCCGGCGAACAGCAGCCTGTTCACCCAGGGACTTCTCGTGTACATCGGCGCCACCGACAACCTGGACAACGGCGAGCACGACGGGTTCGACGGACTGAACAACACCGACGGGGCCTTGAACGGCAACTCCGACGGCGGGGCGGTCACCTTCTCGCTGACCCCACAGGGGATCATGGCCGCCCCGACGGCGACCCACCCGGAGGGACTGGCCAACGCCTCCTACGGGTTCTGCACCGACGGGATCTGCAACGGCGCCACCACCCAGCAGCAGACCATCTACTACGGCTGCTATTCCTCCACCAACCCCCAGGACCAGTCCTGGGTCAACAACCAGGTCGACACCGCCGGCGCACCGGGCAACAACTCGGCTGACGACTCGTGCACCTCGGGCACCCCCGAGAGCACCAATGCCTACAAGAACAACACGCCGGCGTCCACGCAGGAATCGAGCGGCTGCTCGAGCGGGGGGCCGGCGTCGAGCGAGACGGCCTGCTACACCAACCAGAACGGCACCAACAACACGAGCGGCGCCAACGGCTATCGCTCGAGCACGCCCCAGCAGGTCAACACCGAGCCCGGGGTGCAGACCTACCAGGACCCCGACCCTCAGCGCTCGCCCATCCTGGCCATGCCCGGGATCTACGCCGGCACGTGCGGCGTCTATTTCAACGACGGCGGCGGCGCCGGCTACCCGGGCACCACCGGGCTCGACCTCGGCTACCTGATCGGACCCGGCTCGTCGTACGTGAACACCAACGACGCCCCCGTGAACAACAGCGGCTGCTGAGGGCGCCGTCATGACGAGGATGCTCCGCAGGGGGTTTCTCGCAGCGGCACTGGGCTCGGTGGTCATGGGGGTGCTGCCCGCCGCGCCGGGCGTGGCGCCGACGGCGCTCCTGACCACGTGCAGCGCCACGGACTGGACCATGTTCGGCCACGACCTGGGGCGGTCCTTCGCCTCGCCCGACACCTGCCTGACGCCGGGCACGGCGGCCACCCTGGCACCGAAGTGGTTCTTCAACGCCGGAGCCCCGGTGACGGCTGAGCCCACGGTGGCGGGCGGCAGCGTCTACGTCGGGGCCTTCAACGGTGTCTTCTACTCGCTCAACGCCACGACGGGAACGAAGAACTGGTCCTTTGCCATCAGCCCCACCGACCGCGAGGTCACCGACTACGGCGTCGACGCCTCGGCGGCGGTCACCACACTGGGGGGGACGCAGATGGTGATGTTCGGCGGCGGTGACACGCTCTTCGTCCTCCGGGCGTCGGATGGGACCCTGCTCGGCAGCCAGTGCCTCGACCGGCTGGATCCCACCTGCCAAGGCAAGTCAGGCATCGTGAGCGAGACCGAGTCGTCGCCGGCGGTGGTGCCGTGGTCGGCAGGCGATCCCTGGCCTTCCACCGACGATCTCGTGCTCCTCGGCCAGGACGCCAACGAGGCCGACCCGTCCCCGGTGACGGGCCTGGTGGCGTTGGAGCTCGACCCGTCGGGGGCGCTCACCCCTCTGTGGCAGTTCGACCCCGAGACCCTGACCGCCTACGCCGGCCTGGCTCCGCTCGAGACGGCGCCCACCGATCACGGCTGCGGCGACGTGTGGTCGTCGCCGACCGTCGACGTCGCTGCCGGCGTGGTGGTGTTCGGCGCCGGCAATTGCAACCACCCCGCCAACGCCCATCAGACCGAGTCCACCTTCGCGGTGTCCCTCGACACGGGAGCGCTGCTGTGGCAGGCAAGCCCCATCCCTGCCGACAACCAGCGGGACCTCGACTTCGGGGCCACCCCCAACCTGCTCGGCGGCGGCCTCGTGGGCGAAGGCGGCAAGGACGGCGTCTACTACGCCTACGACCTGCAGTCCTCGTCCACCTCGCCGGCCGCCGCGTGGCAGACCACGGTGGCCACGGCGTCGGACATCGGGGGGATGATCGGGAGCACCGCCGTGGGGCGCATCACCAACCCCCTCACGGGCACCACCCATCAGGCCGTCTTTTGTGACACCGCCATCCCCGTCGCCGAAAGCGACCCGAGCGGGAGCATCGAGAACGACGGCACCAACCCGACACAGGCCATGGGGGTGCACGCCATCGACGCCGTGACCCACCAGGTGGTGTGGAACCTCCCGGCCCTGCCCACCTACGGCGCGGCGGTGTTCGACAACGGCGTGGTCTTCGTTCCCGACACCGTGAGCGACTCGCTCCTCGTGCTGGGCGCCGACACCGGGGCGTTGCTGCGTGACGTACCGCTCGACGCTCCGCCCTCGTCGCCGGTCGCCATCTCGGGCGGGTCGCTCTACATGGGGGCGGGCACCACCGAGAACGGCTTGCCCGGGACGAGCAGCCTCGGCGGGGTGTGGGGGTTCCAGGTGGCGTCGTGAAGACGCCGGTTGTGAACTGGGGTCTGGGCCGCAAGACGGGGACGGCCGTTGTGACAAGGGCACCATCACGGACTTGAGCAGCCGCCTTCGGTCGTGAGCATCTGCTCCGAGCCCACCTGCCTGATTCGATGGGCATCGCTACCATGGGAAACCCGGTTGGTTCCTCACAAAGAGGGAGTTGCGTCATCACGAGCATGAGATGGAACGGCTCGGTAGCGATCGTGACCGGTGCCTCGCGCGGCATCGGACGTGCCGTCGCCCGGGCAGCGTCCGCCCGAGGGGCCCGTGTCGGTCTCGTCGCCCGCCAGCAGGAGGCCCTCGAGGAAGTACTCGACGAGATCGGCGGGCGAGGAGCGGTCGCCGTCGCCGACGTGTCTTCACGAGAGCAGACCGAGCGGGCCGTCCGCCACGTCGAGGGCATCCTCGGGCCGATCGACATCGTCGTTGCCAACGCCGGTATCGGCTTGTACGGCGCATTTGTCGACTCCGATCCCGACGACTTCCAACGACTGCTCGGGGTGAACGTCCTTGGCACCATGTACGTGTTGCGGGCCGCCCTGCCATCCATGGTGGAGCGCCGACGTGGCCATGTCGTGGTCGTCGGATCGGTGGCAGGGAGGATGGCTGCCCCCTTCGAGGCCGTGTACTCCTCCACGAAGTTCGCGCAAACTGCGCTGGCAGAGGCGCTGTCGGTGGAGTTGGCGGCGTTCGACATCGGCGTGTCCCTCGTGAACCCCGGCGTCGTCGAGACCAACTTCTTCGAGGCTCGGGGACACAGCTATGACCGCTCGTTCCCCAAGCTGATCGGACCCGAGAAGGTGGCCCACACCGTGATCAGCGCAGTCGAACGGGGACAGCGCGAGGCGTTCGTTCCCCGCTGGCTGCGGGGTGCCGACGTGGTTCGCCACGTGGCGCCGTTCTTTTACGACCCCGGCACGCGCCGAAGCTTCAAGACCGAGTTGGAGGCGTTCGGCCAGTCTCGATGACGGGGCGGAGCTCTCACTGTCCCGCTCAGGTGTCCTCCCCGTACGGCCCGGCCGCAGCACCGCTACGGGCCGGGCGCTGTTCTTGAGCAGCACGGGGTGTGGCAGTAGGTTCGTACCGGCGGAAGTGAGCGGGAGCGGTCAAAGGCGGAACGATGAATCGAAGGGCAGGTCGGCGGACCATGCTCGCGGTCGCGAAACGGTTCGTGGTGGCCGGCCTCGTGGTCTCGACTGTGGCCGCCACCGGGCTGTGGTCGAGAGGGCCACAAGTCATCGCAGCCAGCTCGACAGCGATCAACGCGGTGAGCTACGTCAACCCGTTCATAGGGACGGGGAGCGGGGGACCCAACGTCGGGCAGATCGATACCTTTCCGGGTGCCTCGCTGCCCTTCGGCATGGTGCAATGGAGCCCCGACACCACGTCGCGGCCCGACGGCGGTGGTTACGCCTACGCCGACAGCGCCATCACCGGTTTCAGCCTCACCCATCTTTCCGGCACGGGTTGTCCGGTGTTCGGCGACATCCCCTTCTTGCCCGTTGGCGGCTCGGTACCGAGCAACCCCGGTTCAGCCTCCGAAGGATTCACCCACACCGGCGAGCAGGCCAGCCCCGGCCGCTACTCGGTGACCCTCGACACTCCGTCCGGGCCGCTGCGAACCGAGCTCTCGGCGACGACGCGCACCGGCATCGGTACATTCTCGTTTCCCGCGTCTACGACCGGTACGGCATCGGACATCACCATGCTCGTCAACGCCACGGGTGGAGCAAACATCGCCGGCAACTCCTCATCCGGAAGCGTGGACGTCGTTAGCCCCACAGAAGTGGTCGGTTCGACGGTCAACGGGGCATTCTGCATCGCCCGCAGCACCTACAAGCTCTACTTCGCGGCGCAATTCAGCAAGGCGGCCGTCGCCAACGGCACCTGGACCGGCTCTGTTGCTTCTCCGGCACCGGCATGCGCCGGCTTGGCGTGCGGCGCCTATATGACCTTCGCGCCTGATTTCTCGCAACCGGCCGCCCCGCTCATCGTGAAGGTGGCGGTCAGCTATGTGAGCGTGGCCAACGCCCTGGCCAATCTCGCCGCGGAAGACTCCGGTTGGGACATGTCGGCGGTGGAGCAGGCCGCCTCGGGTGCGTGGAATTCGATCCTCAGCCGCGTCGTCGTCACCGGGGGGACGAACGACCAACTGGTCACGTTCTACACGGCGCTCTACCACGCCTTCCTCGGTCCCACGACCTTCAGCGACGTGGACGGGTGCTATCCGAACTTCACCGACGTCGAGTTCGTCGCCGTCGGGGTGTCGTGCTCATCGGGAGTGCAGTACGCCAACTACTCGATGTGGGACACCTACCGGACGCAGATGCCGCTCGTCGCCATGCTCGACCCCCCTGCCGCCAGTGACATGGTCACGTCGCTGCTCAATGACGCTTCCCAGGGTGGTTGGCTGCCGCGTTGGCCGGTGGCAAATTCGTACACCGCCATCCAGTCGGGTGACTCGGCCGACCCGCTCATCGCCGGCGCTTACGCCTTCGGCGCCCGCCAGTTCGATACCGGAGCAGCCCTGGCCGCCATGGTTCGCGGCGCCACGGATCCGGCCGCCGGCTCGAGCGTGGAGGACCTCATGTTCGAGAGCGACTCGTTGGTTCGCTACGAGCAGCGCCCCGGCCTTCCCGACTACGAGGCTCGCCACTACGTGCCGAATCTCATGTTCCGTCAGAGCTCAGGTGTCCCCGACGGAGCGTCCACCTCTCTCGAGTACGCCCTCGACGACGCCGCCATCGGGCTGTTCGCTGCCTCGCTCGGCGACGGGGGAACGGCGGGGGAATTGCTCAGCCGCGCCCAGAACTGGGAGTACTCATTCAACGCCGGCTACAGCTCGGCGGGAGGGTACGCCGAGCCTCGAGGCGAGAGCGGTGCCTTCCCCCCTGGTGAACCGGTCCAGCCTCCGCCTCCCAACGAGGGTCCGTATCCGGCCAACCAGATCTACTTCGGGCAGAACGGATTCCAAGAGGGCGACGCCGCCCAGTACACCTGGATGGTGCCATTCGACGTGGCCGGCCTCGTGAACGCCCTGGGTGGGGTGGTGCAGGCCAACGCCCGACTGGACGCGTTCTTCTCTCCGAGTGCAGATCCGGCCGGCTTCGGGCAGGCCGGTCCGACTGCTCCCTACTACTGGGCGGGGAACGAGCCCGACATGCAGACACCGTGGCTGTATGACTTCACCGGCGAGCCCTACAAGACCCAGTCCCTCGTCCACCAGGTCGAGGGGGAGTTGTACTCGAACGCACCTGGAGGAGAGCCGGGCAACGACGATCTCGGCACCATGGCCGCCTGGTACGTCTGGGCGGCCCTGGGGTTGTACCCGGAGGTCCCCGGCGGCGGCTCGTTGGTGCTGGGCAGTCCCTTGTTCCCCAAGGTGGACATCACCGTGCCCGGGCGGGGCTCCTTTGAGATCGACGCTCCCGGGGCGTCCAACTCGGAGATCTATGTCCAGTCGGCCAGCCTGGACGGCCAGCCGACGTCGGACTGGCTGACGTACCGATCCTTGATGCCCGGGGCCACCGGTGGCGCCCCCACCAACACCACCCTCTCCTTTGTGCTGGGCGCCACGCCCAACACGACCTGGGCCTCCCTGCCGGCCGACGCCCCGCCTTCCTTCGGCGAGGCCTCGCAGGCTGGCAACGACGCGCTCGGCAACGTGGCCGTCGACGGGGCATCGGCGATCGGATTCTCCCGACCCTGGGGTCAGCTGACGACGTCTCCAACCGGGTCAGTGCCGCTCACCATCGGCGCCCAGAACGTGAGCGGAGACGCGCAGGCCGTCGATTGGACCGTGACGGCGCCGCCCGGAGTGACGCTCTCCTCATCGAGCGGCGTGCTCGATCTGCCAAGTGGACCCGGTGACGCCGTCACGTCGGTTTCCATCGCGGCGCCGGTGGCCAGCTGCCAGTACCTCACCATCAGCTTTTCGACTCCTGGGGGCGGCCAGCTCCCGGGCGTAGTGGTGGCACTGTCGCCTGACGGCTCGATCCAGTGCGGCGCGCCGAGCGAGCTGGGGGGCACCGGACCCTCGCTGGGCACCACCCTCGAGTCCCTGCCGTGACCGTCATGGGGAGTCGCTCGTCGAGGGTCTGAGCTTCGCCCAGTTGCTTCCGAGCCGGGCGATCCGCATCAGATTGTCCGGCCACGGGCCCCTCAGCTCAATCGTGAGCAGCGTCCCGAAGGGCACCCGCCACCCCGCTGGCATGCTCGGCGGTCGGCGTTGCGCCGACGAGCGACGACAGGTCCTCGGCGTCGTCGTCGATCGCCTGCACGAGCCGGTCAGTCCCGCTCGTGCCCCACATCAACGGCCCGTAGGTCCGCAGCTTCTCCCGGGCGACGAGTGCGGGCGGCAGGTCGACCCGTCCGGCCCCGCCGGCGGGGACGTCCACGGCCGCCGCCAGCACGCGTCCATCGGAGAGCCGTAGGCGCACTCGAGCCGGGAACGTCATGCGGAAGGACTCGAGCGCCTCGGGCCGCCACAGCTCTGCCGATCGGGCCATCTCACCCCAGCTGTTCTTCCCGTCGGCCCGCATCAAGCGCAGAAGACCGAGGGCCTCGCCGGGACCCAGGCGAAGCGGCTCGTGCTCGTGTCGGAGGCGGCGCAGCGCCGAGAGGACCCGGCCGGGTCGAGCCCCGGCCAGGAGGGGGCCCGGCGGGAGCAACGGGGCCATCGCTGCGGCGGTGGCGCCGGTGGACCGCCAGTCGTGGTGGACCGCGACCCGCTCGACCAGCCTCGAGAGCTCATCGGCATGGTGCTCCAGCCAGGCGTCGTGCGTCTGGGCGGGGGTGAGCTGGCCGGCCAGCGCTGTGACCGCCAGGGTCCAGGGAAGCGAGAAGGTCACCGTGACCGGTGTGGGCGGGCCCACCGGCGAGGCGTGGCGGCGCGCCATGGCGTCCATCTCGCAGCTGAGCATCCCGGCATCAACCTCCAGGGCGGCGATCTCCTGGGACTCGATGGGACCCAGCTCCAAAAGGGCATCGACAGCGGTGTCGACGTAGGCGCAGCCCGGGTAGCGCTTCACGCTCAGCGTGCTGGTGACCCAGCCGCTCCCGAGGTGTTGGAGCAGGGCGGGGAGCGGCGCGTAGGAGAAGGCCTCGAAGAACCCGCGCCGGTCGTCGAGGACGTCCAGCGGACCGCTCACCCCCGCTGCGGCAAGGCGCGCGGCGCGCAACCCCAGGACCGCCGGCTCGGCGGCGGTGAGGAGCTTCGAGTCCGGGCCCATGAAACCCGGCACGGTGGGGCGAGGTGCCTGGTACAGCGCCAGGGCCAGCGCGTGGGCCAGCTGGCGCGCGTCGAGCCCGAGCAGCCGCCCCGCCGCCAGAGCGGCCCCGGCGGCATGGACGAAGCTCCACAGCTGCCCGTTGAGGGGCCCGAGCAGACAGGCGCCACCGAGACGGCCACCCACCTCGTTGGCCACCACCTGGGCGACCAGCTGCTCCGAACCCGATGCCCCGGTCTCGGCCGCCAGCACCAGAGGGACCAGGACGGCCGAGTGGCCGGTGTGCGCGAAGCACACGTAGTCGTCGAAGTCGAGGGCGATCGAAAGCGCGGCGGCGCCGTAGAGGGCGTCCTCGGCACGCAGGCGCCGGCCGCTGCCCGGGAGCGGGACCGCGCCCTCGGCGCCCCACGCCTCGAGGCCCCTCAGCACCCGTCGCGCCGCTCCGTCGCCTGCGGACGCCGCAACGGCGCCCAGCACCGAAGCCCGCTGAGCCCTGCACAGGGCGAGGACCGGCTCTGGGACGTCGCCAATGGACAGTTCGGCAGCCCAGTTGGCGAGCCGCTCCACGGTACCCACGGTGCCTCACGTTACGGCTCGATCGAATCGAGCCGACAATCTTGGGCGATGCCACCTCGGCGGTTCGGCTCCGGAGTCCTTCGCCGGCCGAGACCCCGGCTCGTTCAGGCCTTCCCGTGGCGAAGCAGCTGGCGCAGTTGATCCGGTGTGGCCGTGCTGGGGTCCGTGGAGCTCAGGAAGTCGACGAGGATCTCCACGAAACGCACCGGGTCCTCGGCCTGGGGGAAGTGGCCGATGCCCTCCAGCAATTCGAGCCGGCTGTTGGGGATGGCCTCGTGTGCCTCATAGGCGTGGGAGACGGGGATGATCCTGTCCTGATCCCCCCAGATGATGAGCGTGGGCATGTGCCCGGCGAGGTAGAGGCGGTCGGTGGCGCTCACGGACTGCCCGAGTGGGTCGATGACGGCCCGCATGGTCCGGACGAACGCCCGTCGGTTCTCCGGCTCGGTGAGCGAGCGGTAGGAGCGCCACATCTCCGCAGCTCGGTCATGACGGATGCCCCGGTCACGAAGCAGCGTCGACACCGAGTCGCCGAAGCGGCGGGCGAATGCCGGGAAGATCACCGGCATCACGTACTCCGCCGCCGGCAGGGTCAGGGCCCGAAGTATCCAGCTCACCTCGCGGCCCAGCCCTCCGGCGTCGACCAGGACGAGACGTTCACAGCGTTCGGGGAACTGGTAGGCGAACTGCATGGCCACACCACCGCCGAACGACTGTCCGACGACGGTCGCCCGGTCGATGTCCAGGACCTCGAGGAGGTCTCGCATGCCGCTGGCGTGGTTGCCGAGCGAGTAGTCACCCAGGGGTTTTGCCGACTTGCCGTGGCCGATGAAGTCGGGTGCCAGCACCGTGTAGTCGCGCTCGAGCAGCCGCATGGCGGGGATCCACGTGCCCGAGCTCCCGGCGATGCCGTGGAGGAGCAGCAGCACCGGGCCCTGGCCGGCGCGCCGATAGGCGACCTCGTGACCATGGATCGCCACCGTCTCGACAGCAAATGCCGGGCGGGCCCCGTTCGGCGGCGGCGGGTCTGGCCGAGATCTGGGCTCCACGGCCCCATTGTCGCCCAGTTCGACGCCGGGCGTCATGGGGCTCTGGGCAGCTCAGACGCTGGCGTTGTGCCCGCCTCGGCTCCGGAGCCTCCGCTCAGGTCAGGGCGTAGGGCTGGTGGCGATGGGGCTTGGCCAGGCGGAGGTGGAGCAAGATGGCGCCGCTCGTGAGCGCGGCATAGAAGCACCACAAGGACGTGAACCCGTCGGCCGTGAGCCGGGCCAGCACGATCACCGCCAACAAGTTGGCGAGTCCGAACACGAAGATGTGCCGGTAGCCGGAAAGCAGCAGCGAGCCGCACGTCGCCACGATGTAGAGGCCGACGACCACGATCCCATGGTGGAGGCCGATGCTGTAGGCGAGGTGATACGAGCCCTGCCGCACCGTCACCGGGCCCCGGACCATGGTGGCGAGGAGCACCCCGGCGACGACGATGCCGAGTCCCAGAAACGGCGCCAGTGTCCATCGCCGCCGACGGGTCGGCTCCAGACGCCAGATGGCGAGCGGGACGAGCACGGGCACCACCACCAGGGCGATCACCAGGTAGATCCACATGGCCACCCGCCCCACGGCGTGGGCGACGTCCCCCTCGAGGCTCCACCACACCAAGGACTCGTCGAGCTGGTGCACCCCGAGCAGGAGCGGTGTCGTGGCCAGCAGCAGCTGGCTCTTCCGCCCGCGCAGGTGCCGGCACGCGTCGACGCCGATGGCTGTGACGACGAGCCCGCCGGCGAGGTCGCCCTGGGGGGAGAAGCACACGGCCGCAACCTACCGGTCTGTCTCCGGCCTGTCCCGGCGACGACGGCCTACGCCGTGGGCGCTTTCTCGTGATCGATGGCGAGGACTGCGCCCGCTCGGATGGTCAGACGGGGCGGACCCGCTTGGCCTGCAGGCCCTTGGGGCCCTGCTCTGCCTCGAACTCCACGTTCTGCCCTTCGATCAGCTCGCGGTATCCCGAGCCCTCGATCGACGAGAAGTGGGCGAAGACGTCGGGACTGCCGTCGTCTGGAGCGATGAACCCGAAGCCCTTGGTGGCGTTGAACCACTTCACTGTTCCGGTTGCCATGGTGCTGTCTCTCTTCTCCACGCTGGAATGTGCTTGCGGGAGACCTCGTTCGGCAACCCAACCTGGCGCACGGCTCGCGTAGTTCAACGGTGCGCGGCGCCAACTCTAGCCGGGGTCGCCCAGGTCGGGGGCCGGCCTCTTGGTGCCGGGTCGTGGCCCCGCGTCGTGGCCCCGCGTCGTTGTGGCTGCAACTTGTCACCCGATCGCGGCAATATTCCCAAGGCGGCGACCTCTGCTGGTGATCCCGGACCGGTAGAATTTGCCTAGCGCCCTCTCCGCGGCGCCGGAATACCACTTGGTGGACCATGCGGTCGTCGTTTCATCCGATCCCTGTGCCACGAGGATTGGAGAACACATGTCCGCCGTCGTTGCTCCGCTTGTAGCCACCGACCCTTTCGCGCCGTCGGGGTCCGCCCCTGCCGCTGTTCTCTGGCGCCAGAAGCTCCTCACCCTGGTGATCGTGATCGGGCCCGCCTTGGCGCTGGTGCCGGTGGTGGCGCTCTTGTGGGGCCATGCCGTCACTCTCACCGACATCGTCATGGGCCTCGTGCTCTACGTGATCACCGGCTTCGGAGTCACCGTGGGGTTCCATCGCCTGTTCACCCACCGGAGCTTCAAGTCGGCCCGCCTGCTCAAGATCGCCCTGGCGTTCCTCGGCTCCATGGCGGTGGAGGGCTCGGTCACCAGCTGGGTCGCCACCCACCGCCGTCATCACATGTACAGCGACGGCGCCGGGGATCCCCACTCACCCCACCGCTATGGCGACCGGGGGATCAACCTGCTGCGGGGTCTCGCCTTCTCGCACGTCGGATGGCTCTTCGTCTCGGACGCCTCGAGCGCTGAGCGCTATGCGCCGGACATGCTGCGCGATAGCGACCTCCGCCGGATCGGCAAGCTCTTCCCGGTTCTGGCCCTGCTGTCTCTCGCCGTCCCCTTCGCCATCGGCTACAGCCTGGCCGGGACCTGGGTGGGCGCCCTGAGCGCGCTGGTGTGGGCGGGGGCGGTGCGCATGGCGCTCCTCCACCACGTCACCTGGAGCGTCAACTCCATCTGCCACGTCTTCGGCCGCCGGCCACTCGAGTCCAAGGACCGCAGCACCAACGTCTGGGTGCTCTCGGTCCTCTCCTTCGGCGAGAGCTGGCACAACATCCACCACGCCCACCCCAGCTGGGCCCGCCACGGAGCTCTTCGGGGAATGGTGGATCCGTCGGCCCGCCTCATCCGGGTCTTCGAACGCCTGGGATGGGCGCGCATGGTCAGGTGGCCCGAGCGCGCCGCCGTTGCCACTCCGCTCCCGTCGGCGTGAACCCCGGGCGGCGGTAGTCGCCCATGTGCGGTTGTGACTGATCTCCGAGCCGTAGCGGAGCTCAGGGCACCGGCGCGTTCCCGGGCGCCGAGGTCAATGCGCCGAGCTCCGGCGCATTGACGGCCGGCGTGAAACACACGTACCCGGCGATGTCGCTGCACGGCGGCTCGGCCGGCCACAGGGGCGGGAGCACCGGCATGAACGGAAGCAGCAGCGACGACTGGTCCGAGACGCTCATGACGACGGTGTTCTCGGCCGGTGCCTGGGTGGGCTCGTAGGCGTAGGTGGACAGCGGATCGTTCACCGGAGGGGCGTGGACGTCGATCACCAGGGCGTGGTCCGGATAGAAGACGTGGCCCAGCGGGAAGATCTCGATGGGCAGCTCGTTGGTCTGGCCCGGCAGGCTCAGGTCCTGGGTCAGGAAGTCGTGGTACGGCCGGTAGATGGTGCCGGCCAAGGGCCCGCTCTGGATGGTCTGGCTGGCGGGGACATCCACGGCCCGGAACGACTCGCGCTGCAGGCCCCGCTGGAGGTACTCCATTTGCCCGGTCTTGGTGTTCAGGTCGAGCACGTCCACGAACACGTCGGTGTCCGGTGCCGTGGAGCTGAGCCACAGGTCGAGCAGGATCGGCCCCGACAGGGCGGTTGACTGACCGAACGGGGCTGTCGCCCACCGGGCCTCGTTGGGCCCGTCGGCGAAGGTCACCGGGGCGACGTTGGTGCCCGGCGGTGGCGCCGGCAGGTCGTAGCCCAAGGTGCCGCTGGTGCGCTCGTCGGTGGTGGTGGAGAGGTAGCTCTTGGTCCCGGCGTCGACAGCGGTTGTCGGGGTGGTGTCCACGCCACCGTCGGGATGCAGATACCAGCGTTGCCAGTTGGTCTCGGGGGCCGGCCAGTCCGAGGTCAGATAGGGCACGTCGCGCTTCTGCGAGGCCGATGAGGTGCCCATACTGTCGAAGTACATGAGGACCCGGTAGGCGGGGTCGTTCACGGCGGCGGTGACGGCGGTCCCGGCCGAGTCCTCGCCCGTGACCGTCGGGCAGGCGCGGCCGGCAGGGATGTCGATGACATAGCACTCCAGCCAACCCGCCTTGTCGAAGGCGGCGTCGTTGGGGTTGTGCTGTCCGTTGGACACCACCAGACGCTTGGCGATGCCGGAGGGGATGTCCTGCCAGAGGATGTAGCCACCGCGGGG
>DMNK01000121.1:15866-25072 GCA_003453695.1 Acidimicrobiaceae bacterium
CGCCCTGGTCGAGCGAGTGCTCGATGGCCCACGACGTCGAGGTAGCGGTGCTCTGGGTGTAGACGGGGACGAGGAGCTGGACGGGGACCGTGTCGGAGCCTTGGTGCTGGGCTTGGTCCTCGGCGCACTGGGGGTCCGAGGTGTTCGTGTAGTTCTGCTCGTTGCCGGCGAACTGCGACTCCGGACGCAGCAAGGCTCCCCAGAGAATGGGAAATCCCTCGTTGAACACGCCGCCCGGGTAGAGGATGGAGCGGTAGAAGTCGTCGATCAAACCGGAGACGGCGATGGCATCGACGTGGGGGTCCTGCTCGGCCACGAGGAAGCCGGTCAGCCCGCTGTAGCTGTGGCCGGTGAGCCCCACGTGCCCGTTGGACCACGGCTGGGCGGTGATCCAATGGTCGATGATGTAGGCGCCGTCCTGCGAGCTCTGCTTGGAAAAGAGGTCGAAGGTGCCGCCCGAGCACCCCGTGCCCCGTATCTGGGCGTAGACGTCCACGAATTGCAGGCTGTGGCCGAAGAACTCGTTGTCGTTGGGCGTCGGATATCCCTGGTATCCGTCCATCTCGAACAGTGCCGGCCAGGCGTGGGCCGTGTCACCGAAGGCGCCCGGGGGATACGACACCGACAACGAGATCACGGTGCCGTCGGCGACGGTGGTGTACTGATGCGTCACCGTGATCCCGTTGGCGAGGACCTTCTTGGACACGGGCGCCGAGGAGCCCGCCGTGGTGATCCTCGGGCCGGTGGTGGTGACCGGGGACTGCGAGGTGACCTTGTTCCGGGACGACCCCGTGTGGGCGGAGGCCGAGGGCCCGCTCCTCGACAGCGAATCGGACCCGACGAAGGTCGGGACTGACGCCAACGTGGCGGCGCCCGCCGCCACCACCATGGCGACGCTCCACAGGCGCACGCCGCGAAGGGCCCGTCGTCTCATCCCGCCTCCTGGTTCCGCCCCAGTGCACGACCGACGATGTCAGCTGCGGCAACGACCCTAACAAAGCACCGCCGAGATCGGCCAACGTGGCTTCGTTCGGAACACCGTGCCGCTCGGGAGCTTCCAGCCCTGGCGTCGCTCAAGACGTCGGGAGTCGCCCAATGGCATTGTCGCCGTAGTTGGTGAACCAGATGGCCCCGTCAGGACCCGCGGCGATTCCAACCGGGGAGTCGAACTCCGGATTCGTGTCAATCGACACGACCCCGGCGGTGGTGATTCGCCCGACCGAGTCGCCGGCCCGGTTCGTGAACCACATGGCCCCGTCGGGACCGGCAACGATCCCGTCCGGAACGGAGATCGTGGAATCCGTGTAGTTGCTGACGACGCCTGGGGGGGTGACGGTGATCCGACCTATCGAACTGTTGCCGACGTTGGTGAACCACATGGCCCCATCCGGACCTGCCGCGATGGCCGCCGGTTGAGAGATCCCAATGCCCGGGAAGGTGGTGACCACTCCGGACGTGCTGATGCGCCCGATCGAGTCCGGGAGTGTTCCGTTCGTGCTCGTGTTGGTGAACCACAAGGCCCCGTCCGGACCGGCAGCGATGCCTTGAGGCTCGGAGATCCCAGAGCCGGTGAAGTTCGTGACCACCCCGGCCGTTGTGATGCGGCCGATCGAACTGTTGCCTGCATTGGTGAACCACAGCGCCCCGTCGGGTCCTGACGCGATCCCCTCGGGATCGGAGATCCCGGTGCCCGTGTAGTTGGTGACGACCCCCGCCGTAGTGATGCGGCCGATGGAGTTGTCGCCGTTGTTGGTGAACCACAGGGCCCCGTCGGGTCCCTCCGCAATCCCTTGAGCGACGAACGTCGGCAAGATGCTGGTGCCTGTGAAGAACGTCACCGTCCCCGTGGTGGTGACCCGCCCGATGGAATCGGGTACGAGGTTGCTCCTGCCACTGTTGATGAACCAAAGGGCCCCGTCCGACCCGACGGCGACGCCCGCAGGGTCGGTGATGCCCGGACCCACCAAGTCCGAGTAGGCGCCACTCGTGGTGATCCTCCCGATGGAGCTGGATTGGTAGTTGGATCCCAGGTAGTTGGTGAACCACAGCGCCCCGTCCGGCCCGGCGGTAATGGCGGTGGGCCGCGAGATCGCTGTATTGGTGAAGTCCTCGATCGATCCTTTCAGAGTGATCCGCCCGATCGACGCGTCGCCGAAGTTTGTGAACCAGAGCGCGCCGTCGGACCCCGAGGTGATCCACAGGGGATTCACGATGCTGGTATCCCTGAAGCTCGTGACCGAGCCGTGGGTCGTGATGCGACCGATCGAGTTGTCACCCCGATTGGTGAACCAGAGCGCCCGATCCTGTCCGACGGCGATGCCGTCCGGGTCCGCGATGCTGGAATTCGAAAACGTGGTGATCGCCCCGCTTACCGTGATGCGTCCGATGGCGTTGTAGGCGGAGCATGGCGTCAGGAACTCCGGCGCGCCGTTTGTGAACCATACGGCGCCGTCCGGTCCGGAGACGATCCCGTTGGGGTTGCAGATTTCGGGACCGGTGAAGATCGTTGCCACGCCGCCGGTCGTCACTCGCCCGATTTGATTTCCTACCGTGGTGAACCACAGCGCTCCGTCCGGCCCGAGCGTGAGGTCTTGTGCCCCGCTGATACCGGCGACGGGAAACGACGTGACCGCTCCGTTCGTGGTGATCCGCCCGAGCGTGTCATTGGTGTTCGTGAACCACAACGCCCCGTCCGGGCCACCCGTGATCCTTGTGGGTCCTGAGATGCCCGGGTTGGTGAAGAAGGTCACGGCGCCCGCCGTCGTCATTCGCCCTATCGAGCTGTTGCCGATGTTCGTGAACCACAACGCCCCGTCCGGCCCGGCTGTGATGCTGCTCGGCTGCGACATCCCGGGATAGATCGAAGCCGCTCCCGGAGCCGTAGCCGCGGCGTGCGGCGGCCCGGCCAACGCCCCTTGGAGGGCGGCGAGTCCGACGACGACGAGCCCGGACACCGCCCGACGTCGCCCGGTCCTCAGCATCACCGGTGCCCCTCGCCCGTCGCCGGATCCGGCCCAGGCGTCCCCCTGGAAGTCGAGGACCTCGATACACAAGGTCGTTCGCACTGGCGGCCTCGAGACCTCAGGACAACGTTCGCCACGCCCGGGTAACCGTGGGACGAGACCGACCCTCCGGCTCGGGCCCTTTTGAGCCGCCGGAACCGGTAGGGCCTGATCAGGCCGGCGCCCTCCGCCCGAGACGGCCCAGACGCTCTGGCCCCTCCCGATGGGCCGGGGCTACGGCCCTGGCCGCTCTCCTGCGGCTGGGCGGATCACGCGGCGTTCGGTGACGATGGCGGTGACGAGCGCGGCGGGGGTGACGTCGAAGGCGGGGTTGCGGGCACGGACCCCTCCCGGGGCGGTGCGCGCTCCGGCGAACTCGAGGACTTCCTCTGCCGATCGCTCCTCGATCGGGACGTCCGCACCCGACGGGCAGCCGGCATCGATGGTCGTCTCGGGGGCGGCGACGACGAATGGCACTCCGGCGTGCTGGCACGCCAGGGCGTGCGACAGGGTGCCCACCTTGTTCGCCACGTCACCGTTGGCGGCGATGCGATCGGCACCCACCACGACGAGGTCCACATCCCCCCGTGTGATCAGTCCCGCGGCGGCGGAGTCGACCACGAGGCTGCACGGGATATCCATCCGTGCGAGCTCGAAGCACGTCAGTCGTGCCCCCTGGAGCAATGGGCGGGTTTCGCAGGCGATGGCCTCGAGGACGCGGCCCCGGCGATGAAGCGCCCCGACGATTCCGAGGGCCGTTCCGACGTCGACGCTTGCCAGCGCCCCGGCGTTGCAGTGGGTCAGGACGACGAGCTCGGAGTGGCGTGCAGCGAAGAGCACCGTGGAGACGAAATCTGCGCCGGCCTCGGCGATGGCACGGTTCGTCGACACGTCCGTCCCGATGAGCATGATGGCGGCCTCGACGGCGGCGTCGGCTCCGCCCTCGAGGGCGGCTAGCACGTGTTCGATGCCCCGGGCCAGGTTGACGGCCGTCGGCCGCGTCCGTAAGAGCGTCGCCGCAGCCTTCTGAGTGGCGCCGATCACGTCCTCACCCTGTTCCTGGGCGCGGCGGACGGCGAGCGCGATCCCGAGGCCCCCTGCCACGCCGAGCGCCATGGCGCCGCGTATCCGCAGGGACCGGATTGCCTCCGCCAGTGCCTCGACGTCGTGCAGCCGGAGCACCACCTCGTCGTGGGGGAGAAGGGTCTGGTCGATGGCGAGCACGTCGTCACCGTTCCAATCGACCGTCCGCTCGTACCCCGCGGGGGTGTCGGCGTTCATACCGCCTCGACCGCCAGCTTCCAGAGGCCGGCAAGGTCGGCGATCTCCGGTGCACAGACCAGCGCCCGGCCGCCCCTCAGGACGGCGGCCTGGGCCCGCCGGCGTACGCTGGGATCGCCGATCCCCGTGATGTCGCTGACGTGGGCCAGCCCGACGATTCGCCGGATCATCTTGGCGCCAGCGTAGTGGGCGCTGTCCGTCACGAGATTGGCGATGAACCGGTCCCGCCAGGGCTCGTCAGCCGGCCAGAGCTCGGCGATCGAACCGGCGAGGGCGTCCCAGAAGGCGCGGGCATCACGAGCCACCGTGGCAGCGAACGGCTCGTGGCCCTGAGCCCAATGGGCGATGAAGGCCATGGCCAAGTTGCCGAGCACGGCGCCGCTGTCGAACCCCATGGGGCCCATGAAGGCGAACTCCGGGTCGATCATCCGGGTGCCGGAGGTCGACACCATGACGCTGCCGGTGTGCAGATCGCCGTGGATGAACGCCTCCGCTCGAGTCCTGAACTGGTGCCGCAGCGCTGCCGCGGCCTCGACCAGCTCACGGTCGTTGCGCAGCGCCTCGGCCTCGGCGGTCAGATGCGCCTCCACGTCGTTGGACGGTGCATCGACATAGGGCGCCGTGAACACGAGATCTTCGGTGATGGCGCAGAGCTCGGGATTCACCGAGCGGGCGAGCAGGCCCTTCCATTCCTCCGGCGGGCACAGCAGGTTGCTCGTGCGCATGAACATCTGCCCACAGAACCGCCCGACATCGGCCGCGGCACGCGGGTAGGCCCGCTGGGCGTTGAGCTCCGTTCTCCAGACCTCGAAGGAGCGCAGGTCCTCCATCACGATGGCCTTGCGATCGGCGTCGTACCCCAGGAGTCTCGGGACGAGCCCCGGGGCGAGACGATCCTGCAGCGCCAGGGCGTCACCTTCGATCCGGGCACGCTCGAGCGTGAGGGGCCACGAATCGCCGACGATCCGAAGGTAGGGGAGCGCCTGCTTCACGATCACCGTCCGGTCGTGCTCGTCGAACACCCGGAAGATCAGGTTGAGGTTGCCGTCACCGATCTCTTCGGCTCGCCACGCGGCGGGGAGCACGGGCCGCACGAACTCCACGACGGAGCGGCTGTCGAGTGGCTCGTACCGCTCCCGGGCGGACGCCGGTGGCAATGACGACCCCAATCCGGTGGCGCTCGGGATCGGTTCGACGGCCATCGGCAGGAGTATCGGTGGACATGCCTCCAGCGTCAACCGTGCCGTGCCGGCCGAAGCCCCAGGGTCAGCGGCCGCCGCCGACGAAATCGGGCATGACCCCTCCGGCGAACGCTTCGACCTGCGAGTCGCCGGCCGCCGGCCAGCCGCACACCAAGTATCCGTATCCGGCCTCGCGCCACTTGGCCGCATGCTTGGCGGCGGTGTCGAGGTCGTCGAGCGAGAGCGATCCGGCCCGCATGATCGCCGACGGCGCACGGCCGGCCTCGGTGACGAGCTCGTCGAGTCGCTGATTCGCCTGCCGAAGGGAATTGGGCGTGCCGAAGGCGTGCCACACGTCGGCGTACCTGGCGACAAGGGGAAGCGTGCGGCGGGGGCCCGTGCCGCCGATCCAGATCGGGGGATGGGGCCGTTGCACGGGCAGGGGACGCATCTGGGCGTGCTCCAGCGATGTTCTCCGTCCGTCGTAGGACACGACTTCCCCGGTGTACAAGCGGGTCAGGATCTCGAGAGCGTCCTCGAGGACGTCGAAACGCTCCCTGGCCGGCGGGAAGGGGATTCCGAGCTCCTTGTGCTCCTTGTCGAACCAGGCCGCCCCGAGAGCCAACTCCAGTCGCCCGTGGCTGGCATGGTCGACAGTGAGGGCCTGGGCGGCGAGCACCGAAGGATGCCGGTAGGTCACGCCGGTCACCAGGAGGCCGAGGCGAATCCGCGACGTCCCCCCCGCCAGTCCTGCCAGAGTCGTCATTCCCTCGAATGTCTCCCCCGGCCCTTCGCCGTACATCGGCTCGAAGTGGTCGAAGCCCCAGACGCCGTCGAAGCCGAGGTCCTCGGCCAATCGCACCCGTCGGACGAGTTCGTCCCACGTCATGCGCTGCTGGGCGACGTCGAGCCCGAATCGCATGCCGGGAACCTATCCGATCACCGGGTGAAGACCGCCTGGCGCATCACGGCCGTCCGGTACGGGCCAACTAGCGCCGCAGCCTCGGTACCCTGGACATCTGTCGTGATGTCCTCCCTCGTCATCACAAGGTGGCGGCGCACGCTCGGGCGGTCGCTCACGGCGTCGCTGCTCGTCGCCTCGGCGGTGTCGCTCCTCGTCCCGGGCCGTGCGCCGGCGGGGACTCCGGTGCCGGGAGCCGGGGGCTGCCCGCTGTTCCCCGCTGACAACGTCTGGAACGCCGACATCTCGGGTCTTCCGGTCGACTCCCACAGCGCAGCGTGGATGGCATCGACGGATGCCGCCGGCACCTATCTCCACCCCGACTTCGGCCCCTCGGGCGACCCCAACAACCCCTACGGCATGCCCTACACCGTGGTGCCTCCGGGGCATCCGTTCGTCTCGGTGTCCTTCCAGTACGCGGACGAGTCCGATCCCGGGCCCTACCCCTTCGGGCCCGACACACCCATCGAGGGAGGCTCGTCGTCCACCGGCGACCGCCACGCCATCATGGTCGACCCCTCCACCTGCACCCTCTACGAGCTCTACGACGCCACCTACTCCCAGAGCGGCTCGACCGCCGGCTCGGGCGCCGTCTGGAACCTCCGTTCCGACGCCCTGCGCCCCGCCGGGTGGACCTCGGCCGACGCCGCCGGGCTGCCGATCCTTCCCGGGCTCCTGCGCTACGACGAGGTGGCCGCAGGCAGCGTCACCCACGCCATCCGGATGACCGCCGCGTCGACGGACACCAGCTTCATCTGGCCGGCACGCCACGAGGCGGGTGCGCGAGCTGACCCGTCACTTCCCCCCATGGGCGCGCGCTTCCGTCTCCGGGCCGGCTACGACATCTCGGGCTACTCACCGCAGGCCCAGGTGGTGCTGCGAGCCATGCAGCACTACGGCCTGATCCTCGCCGACAACGGCAGCAACTGGTATTTCGGGGGAACCGCCGACTCGTCGTGGCCGCTCTCGCTCGTCGACGAGCTGAAGCGGGTGCCGGCCGGTGCTTTCGAAGCCGTGGACGAGTCTTCCCTCATGGTCTCGCCCGGCTCGGGGCAGGTCCACACGGCCGCTCCGGCGCCGTCCCCGGCGCCACCGGCCCCGTCCCGGGCCCCGGCCCCGACGACCACCTCCGTCGTCCCTCCCGCCCCGACGACGACCGCAGGGCCGACCACGACGGCAGGGCCCACCACGACCACGTCGACTGGGCCAGAGCCCGACCGGCGAGCCCGGAGCGGCGCCCGGGCTTCGGACCGGGTACGAGCCGGAGCCGGCTCGGGCACCGGATGGCTGGCGCTCGTTGCCGGCGCGGTGGCGCTGGTCTCCCTCTCGAGCGCGGTCGTGGTGACTCGCGCCCGCCGACGACGGGCGGGAGGATGCGTTTCCTCAGAGCCATGAACGACAACCCAGCCGGCGACGCCGCGAGGACGGTCAACGAGCGCTGTATGGCACCGGTCTTCACCGGTTCCCTGAGCATCTGACGCTCCTCAGCACCTTCCCGAGCGGTCGGGGTGTCGTCGCACCCCCGGTCGAACGCCGAATGGGACCTTGGTCCCTACCCGCCGGGCGGCCCTGCATGGTTTGGTGGCTCCTGTCGGGGAGGACCGGGCCACCGTTTGGCCCGAGATGGGTGGGACCGTCATGGGCGCGACGACGGACACGGGCGGACCGAAGGCACTCGACCTCGTGCAGCAGAGCCTCAACAGGCTCGTGCAGAAGCGTCGGACCGAGGGGCTCAAGCCGGTCGAGGAGATCCGCTATCGGAACCTGCGGGCGCTGCAGGACACGCTGCTCGGTCGAGAAGCCTCCTGATCAGCGCTCCCCGGTCCGGGGCGTACCCCCGACCAAGGGCGCCTTGGCCTGGGCGCCTGAGTCCGCGTCCTGGTCGCGGCGCTTCTCCTCCAGCTCGTGGCCGGTCTGGCGAACGACGGCCAAGCGGTGCTGGCGGTCACCGAGCTCTCCGGGCTGGCGGTGGTCCACGTCCTCCAACGATTCGTTCCTGCCGTACACGATGAGGACGTCGCCAGGCAGGACTTCGGTCGTCCCGGTGGGTGCGGCCAGGTACTGGCCGTGCTGCCGGGTGATGCCGAGGACGACGATGCCTTCGTCCCGCAGCCCGAGCTCGCCCAGCTGGCGCCCGGCCAGCCAGTCGTCATCGGTCACGGCCAGCTCCTTCACGGAGTAGCCCCCGCTGAGCTGGAGCAGGCCACCGAGGTCGCGCCGTGGCAGCTTCGTGTGGCGATCGATGACGCCGGCGATGACGCCGGTGAGCCACCGGTCGATCCTGCGATTCAGAGTGACGAACACCAGCAGCGAGATCCCGCCGATCAGCTCGAGGACCCGCCACAGCTCGGCCCCGGTGCCGCCGCCGCGGAAGCCGATGATGAGCGAGCTGGCGGCGGCCACGAGGCCGGCGTTGCCGATGAGCATCAGCGCCATCACGACACGGCGGCGCAGAGGATGCGAAACCACCGATTCCGCTTCCCTCGTCGTGAACCCGGTTCCGGTGAGTGCCGAGCGTGCCTGGAACCGCGCTTCTTGCGCGGACAGGCCCGTCGCCACCAGCACCACAGTGGCAACCCGCGTAACGACCAGTGAAAGCGTCACCACTGCCAGGAGCGAGGCAATCGCGATCACGAGGCTGTATTCCCCTGTGTGCCGACTTTCTACCCCTCGCCTCGGGCCGGCCCAGGAACCCGGGCCCCTTGCGCCATGGCCGGGAACCTTCGAGGGAGGCCTCCGATGGCACGAGAGGGCTCGCATGCATCTCGGACGCTGAGGCAG
>DMNK01000121.1:25317-28161 GCA_003453695.1 Acidimicrobiaceae bacterium
CGGTGTCGACCGACATCGCGCCGATGGCCGAGGAGGCCCTAGCGCCGGGAAGGGGGGCCGAGGAGCCCAGCCGATGGCGGATGGTGGGGCTGAGCATGCTGATGCTCTTTGTCGAGCTGGCGCTGATCCGATGGACGGCGGCCAACAACGTCCATCTCGCCACCATCACCAACTTCGTGCTTCTGGCCAGCTTTCTGGGCATCGGGCTCGGCTTTCTGCTCGCCCAGCGCCCGGTCGACCTCTTCCGCCTCGCCCCCCTGTCGTTGATCGCGCTGATCGGGTTCGTGCTGGTCTTCCCCGTGCGGCTGGTGGCCTTGCACGGCAGCCACGAGTTCGTCGGGCTCTCGGGCCGCAACCCGCTGTCGCAAGTGGTGAGCCTCCCGGTGATCTTCCTGCTCGTCGTGCTGGTGATGGCAGGTATCGGCCAGGCAACGGCCCGGGTCTTCGCACAGTTCACGCCCCTCGACGCGTATCGCCTCGACATCGCCGGGAGCATCGCCGGAATCGTGCTCTTCTCGGTGCTGTCACTGGCCGGGCTGCCCCCCATTGCCTGGGGGTCGGTGGTGGCGGCGCTGTTCGTGGCACTCGGTGCGGTCCGGCGCTGGTGGCAGTGGCCGGTCATCGCCGCCGTCGTCGTGGTGCTCCTCTTCGAGTCGCTGTCGGCGGTGGACGTGTGGTCGCCGTACTACAAGATCACCACCGGCCACGTCACCACCACAGTGTTGGGTGATCGCTACCACGGGCTCGCCGTGTGGGGGAACAACATCCCCTATCAGACGATCTACTCCCTCCACACCCTCCATCGCATCGAGTCCTTCTACTTCTTCCCCTACCGTCATGTGGCGCAGGCGTCACTGTCGAACGTGCTCGTGATCGGTGCCGGGACCGGCAACGACGTCGGCGTGGCCCTGTCGGAAGGCGCCCGCCACGTCGACGCCGTGGAGATCGATCCGCAGCTGGTCCAGCTGGGCAAGGAGTACAACCCCGAGCACGCCTATCAGAGCCCCCGAGTCAGCCTCCACGTGGCCGACGGGCGGGCCTTTCTCCAGGACACGGGCAACCAGTATCCGCTCATCCTCTATGCCCTGCCAGACTCGCTCACCGCCTTGACCGGACAGTCCGCCCCCGTGGGGCTCGAGAACTATCTGCTCACCGTCCAGGCCGTGCAGGAGGCCCGCCAGCACCTCGCTCCCGGCGGCACCTTCGTGATGTACAACTACTACCAGCCCTTCCTGCTCGACCGGTACGCCACCACCCTCGACCAGGTCTTCGGCTCACGTCCGTGCGTCGAGGTGGGGAACGTGCTGGCCGGGCGGCGCCAGGCCGTGCTGACCGAGGCGCTGCACGGGACCACTCCGCACTGCTCGACCTTCTGGACCGGAAAGACCAAGGCGCCGGTTCCCGACGACCGCCCCTTTCCCTATCTGCCCGTGCCGTCGATCCCCAACTTCTACCTTCTCGTGGTGGGGCTGATCCTGGCGGCGTCCCTGGGCCTCGTGCGGGGGGCGGCCGGCCCCCTCAGGAAGATGGCCGGGTACTTCGACCTGTTTCTCATGGGCGCCGCCTTCCTGCTGCTCGAGTCCAAGAACATCGTCCAGTTCGCCCTGCTGTTCGGGACGACCTGGTACGTCAACTCCCTGGTGTTCGCCGGCGTGTTGTTGAGCGTGTACGCGGCGGTGGAGACGGCCCGGCACGTGCGGCTCCCTCGCCCCCGCCTGCTGTACCTGGCGCTGCTCGTGACGCTGGCGATCTCCTTCGCCGTCGCGCCGTCGTCGCTTCTCGGGCTCCCCGTCGTCCTGCGCTTCCTGGCGGCCACGGCGCTTGCCTTCGGACCCATCTACTTCGCCAACCTGGTCTTCGCCCAGCGGTTCAAGGACACGAGCTCCTCGACGACCGCCTTCGGCGCCAACCTCCTCGGTGCCATCGTCGGGGGAGTGCTCGAGTACCTGTCGCTCATCACCGGGTTCCGGTTCCTGCTCGTGGTGGTGGGTGTCCTCTACGGACTGGCCTTCTTCTTGGGCCGCCGCTGGCTCAGGGCGGCGCCCGAGGCGCGCTGACGCGGCGCCGGCCGGGCCGGCCGGGAGGGGCCGAGGTCAACGGCCGTGAGGCTCACGGCCTGTCGAGCGCGTGGGCGCGACGGGCCGAGGCTCCACGCCCAGCCCGAGCGCCCGCCCGCGGAAGAGCCGGACGATCTCGAGCTCCACGTCGCGCCCCATCGACGCCTTGACGAGGAGATCGGCGAACTGGCGATCGTCGGGAGGAATGAGCCGCCCTCCGTCGACGCCGTTGTGGTCGAGCGTCCATTTGGCGACGAGAAAGGCCGTGCGCTTGTTGGCCTCGCCGAATCCCTGGGCTCGTGTGATCCGATAGGCGAGTGTGGCCGAGGCACGGATCGGCTCGTCGATCTCCGTGACGGCGTCGAGCGCCCGCCGGACCCGGTCGAGGTCGTCGGGCTCGTCGAACCATTCGTCCGGCCCCCGGACGGCGTGGTTGATGGCGACCGTCAGCTCCAACGACGGTCGGTTCAATGGTCCCTCAGGTACGCAAGCAGCTCTTCGTAGAGGAGCAGCTGCTCCTCCAGCCAGTCACGATCCTCAGCACCGATGGGGGGGGCCTCCCCTTCGGGCGGGCGCCGGTCGTCAGCCACGTCGACCAGGATAAACGCGCACCTCGCACCGAACCTTGCCCCGACGGGGCCGGGAAGCTCTCAGCTCGCCGCCCGACGGGGGGCAGTGGTGACGGGGCATGTGCGCCGAAGATTCATCGGCTGTAGACGCGCCGTGGCGTCACGAGGACCGCGGCGCTGCGCTCGTCGCGCATGGCCCGGTCGTATTCGTCCCAGTC
>DMNK01000121.1:28392-30518 GCA_003453695.1 Acidimicrobiaceae bacterium
TCGTCGTCGATCTCGGGATGCCGGTCGTCCGGTCCGAAGATGTCGACCGTCCCGTCGACTGCCGCCCACCGCCAGCCGGCGCGGGCGACGATCGTGGCCCGGGGGTCGGCTCGCAGGTGATCGAGCTTGCGAAGACCCCTCGCCACGAAGCCGACCGCCGAGGCTCCTGTCACGGGATGGTCCAGGACCCCGGCGTTGACCACCGACGCCGCCATGGAACCGTCTCGACGAAGGCTGCTGAGCACACACAACCCATGGTCGAGGGGGATGAGGTCGGCGAAGGCCGAGAGGTCGGCCATCAGGCGTCAGCCGGCGCCGGGGCCCGCTCGGCCAGGGTGAGCGGGATCCAGTGGCCGTAGAGCGCCCGGCGCTCGTCCACGGGACGAAGGCCGGCGCCCTCGAGCAACCGCTTCCGTTCGCCGAGGGGAACGGCGCCTTCGAACAAGTGGGCCGACACGATGCGCGTGATACCCCAACGAGGGAGATCGTCAAGCGAGAAGTCCGCCAAGGCGAAGATCCCGGAGGGGCGAAGGACCCGGCGCACCTCAGCGAGCGCCCTCGGTTGATCGGACCAGTGGTGGAAGCTGACCGTGCTCGTCACCACGTCGAAGCTCTCGTCGGGGAAGGGGATGGCCTCGGCGGCCCCGCGGACCAGCTGGAGGCCCGGTCGCGACCGGTGAGCGGAAGCGAGCATTCCCGCCGAGCGGTCCAACCCGAACAGGGCCAGACCGGGAAAGGCCGATCCGAGACGATCGAGCAGGCGGCCGGTGCCGGCGCCGATGTCCAGGACCCGTCCGGACGCGGCGCGCTGCTTCAGGGCGGCGGTGACGGCGCGCTGGATCGGCCCGAAGAACAGCAACTGCGTCGGGGAGCGGTCGTAGGTGCGTGACCAGGCGTCGAAGTGCCGGTCGTCGTTGGCCTCCACCCGTGGCTTCACCGGGCTGGAGCCCCGCCGTCGGTCCTGCCGGCGAGACGCAAGGTGTTGCAGTACCACAGCCGGCCTCCCCGCCTTCGCCAGGCTCGGCGCCACCTCGGGCGTGCGCGGGCTGATCCAGACGACGAGGAGCCCGGTCGGTCTTCCACCGACCAGAGACGCTAGTGGTGCGCGGCGGAGGCCATCTAACGTCACGCCATGCGATTCGATCTGTGGCTGCCCACGGCCAATCCCTTCGCCACGCCGGAGTTCCTGTGCGCCGTGTGCGAAGGTGCCGAGCAGCGAGGAGTCAACCGCATCTGGGTCGGCGAACATGTCGTGCTCTTCGACGACTACGCCTCGGACTACCCCTACTCCGCCGACGGTCGGTTGCCCGCCGGTGGCGACATGGGTCTCCTCGACCCGCTCGTGACGCTGTCGTACCTGGCCGCCAACACCTCGACCGTCCGCCTCGGGACGGCCATGTGCCTGCTGCCCCAGCGGAATCCGCTCTACACCGCCAAGGAGGTGGCCACCCTCGACTGGTTGTCGGGCGGGCGGGTCGACCTCGGCGTGGGTGTGGGCTGGCTCCGTGAGGAGTTCGAAGCCCTGGGCGTGCCGTGGGGCCGACGAGGGCAGCGGGCCGACGAGTACATCGGCGTGCTCCGCTCGTTGTGGGAGGAGGACCCCTCCACCTACCACGGGGAGCTCGTCTCGCTCCCGTCGTGTCGACAGCATCCCAAGCCGCTCCAGCGACCGCTGCCCATCCACATCGGCGGGGAGAGCGACGCCGCTCTGCGCCGCGTGGCCCGCATGGCCAACGGCTGGATGCCCTTCAACTGCCGGCCCGATGAGCTGGCGCACCTGGTCGCCAAGCTCGACGCTCGTCTGGCTGGCGAAGGACGCCGGCGCAGCGAGGTCGAGATCACCGTGTGCCCCTACTTCAACGCCACCACGCCCGAGGACCTCTCCGGCTACGCGGAGGCAGGCGCGGACTGCTTCGCCGCCTTGTTCTTCGCTCTCGACGCCGAGAAGGTCCCGGCCACCTTCGAGTCGATCATGCCCCTTCTGGAGACGGCCAAGAGCCTGTGACGGTCGCTCGGACGCGACCCGGATCCGCGGTCAGCGGTAGATGTTCACGCTCGGGTCGAGGCCCAAGGTCGCCGGGTCGCCCCGTCCCGTGGAGACCAGGACGAAGGCCATCGGGTCCCCG
>DMNK01000137.1:0-10289 GCA_003453695.1 Acidimicrobiaceae bacterium
CCGGGCCGGACACCAACACCGGCGGGGCACCGTTCACGACGCCTCCGGTCAACCCGCCCAAGGGCAAGCCGTCGACCACACCGCCGTCGGGCGTGCCGCCGTCGCACCCGTAGAGCGCCGGACAGCTTCTTCCAGCCGACGCCGGGAAGGCCGCGTGGAGGGCTGAGCCCTAGGATCACCCGTCCGTGCCGCCTCCCGACGTGACCGTGGTGGGGTCGGGCCCGAACGGGCTCGCCGCCGCCATCACCCTGGCACGCGCCGGGCTGAGCGTGGAGGTCCTCGAAGGCGCTCGAACCCCGGGAGGCGGCTGCCGGTCCGAGGAACGGACCCTGCCCGGGTTCCTCCACGACGTGTGCTCGGCGGTCCATCCCTTGCTCGCCGTGTCGCCGTTCTTCGCCACCGTCGACCTGAAGGCCTCGGGCGTGGATCTCCGCCAGCCCGACGTCACCTTCGCCCACCCCCTCCCGGGTGGACGAGCCGCCGCCGTCACCGGATCGGTCGAGGAGACGGCCGCCTCGCTGGGCGTCGACGGGGCGGCGTACCGGCGCATGATCGGTCCGGTCGTGGGCGACGTGCAGCTGATCCTCGACACGGTGCTCGGACCACTGCGCCGCCTCCCGCCGCACCCCGTGGCGCTGGCGCGCTTCGGCCTGCTCGGCCTGCTCCCGGCGCTCGCTCTGGCGGCCCGAATGCGGGGGGACGAGGCCAAGGCGCTGCTGGCGGGAGCCGCCGCCCACTCGATGCGGCCGCTGTCCGCCCCGTTGACGGGATCCTTCGCCCTCCTCTTCACCGCCGTCGGGCACGCCGCGGGGTGGCCGCTCCCGGTCGGCGGGAGCGGCCGCATCGTGGAGGCGCTGGTGTCCGAGCTCGAGGCGGCGGGCGGACGGGTGGTGACGGGACGCTGGGTGACCGACCTCGGCGAGCTCCCGCCGGCCCGGGCGACGTTGCTCGACGTGTCGCCCGATCAGCTCCTCTCACTCGGCGGCGACCGGCTGCCGGGCCGGTACCGGCGCGCCCTCGAGCGGTTCCGTTACGGCCCCGGTGTCTGCAAGGTCGACTGGGCGCTCGACGGCCCCGTGCCGTGGGAGTCCGAGACGTGCCGGGCGGCCGGGACCATCCATCTCGGAGGCACCGTCGACGAGATCGCCCGAAGCGAGCGGGACGTCAACGCCGGCAGGCATCCCGAGGCGCCCTTCTGCATCCTGGCCCAGCCCGGTGTCGTCGACCCGAGCCGGGCACCGGCCGGGAAGCACACGCTGTGGGGCTACTGCCATGTCCCCGCCGGTTCCACCGTGGACATGACGGCGCCCGTCGAAGACCAGATCGAGCGCTTCGCCCCCGGCTTCAAAGACCGCGTCCTCACCCGCGTGACCACGACCGCCGCCGAGCTCCAGCGCTACAACCCGAATTACGTGGGCGGGGACATCAACGGAGGCGCCGCCACGTTGCGCCAGACGTTGTTCCGCCCGACCCCCGGCTGGAACCCGTATCGGACCCCCGTGCGCGGGCTGTACCTGTGCTCGGCATCCACTCCGCCCGGTGGCGGGGTCCACGGCATGTGCGGGCAATGGGCGGCACGCACGGTCCTCCGTGACCTCGGGGTGACTCCCGGCTGACGGCTGACTCCCGCACCGGCAACGGGGGCTGGAGATGGTGTCCCGACGGCGTCCGGGGTGCCTGCCCCCCACCGGGACACTTGTCTTCACCCTTCCTGCCAGGAAGTCGGGCCGGTACCGTGGAGAAACAGCAGGCGACACGTGGAGGGAGCTGCCATGCGCATCGAGTCTGCTGTGACGTCGATCTCCTGGATCCCGTCCGAAGCCATCAAAGGACTGGCCATGAAGCTGCCCTTCGACAAGGGCGTGGCCCACTACGACGAGCCGCCCCCCGACGTGGTGGAGGACCTCGACGAGCTGCGCCGGGCCGACCGCTTCCGGTTCGCCAACGAGCTGCGGGGGTGGGTCGAGCTCGAAGGCGGACGAATCGTCGGCCACGGCCAGTCCGGCGGCGGCCACATCGGGTCCACCACCTTGAAGCTCGGTGGCCGCCAGGCCACCTTCGCCGCGGTGGCCCTGCCCGACCTGCGGCCGGACCCCGTCGTCACCGGCACCGAGGTCACCTTCGTCCAGACCTGTGGCGGGCGCACGGGCGTCCCGGCTCCCCGCCGGGTTCGCCGGGCGCCCTTCCTCCAGTTCTCCGCCCCCCTCGCCTGGACGACGCTGTCGCTCACCATCGCCGCCGACGGCTCGAGCCGCCACGAGCTCACCGGCGCCAGCCCCTTCCCCCGCCACTGGGTGTACGACGCCCAGGGCAAGCTCTCGGCCAAGAGCGGCCTCATCGACTTCTCCACGTGGTTCCGCCGGGCCTTCGGCAAGCACAGCCCCTGGGGCGACCAGGACTCGCCGGCCCTGGCCACCGAGGTCGAGACGGCGCTCGAGCGCCAGCTGTCGCTCCAGCTCATGCACGGCAGCGCCAAGCCCCAGGTGCGCAAGGTGAAGGCCGGCACCGTCCTCACCGAACAGGGCGCGCCGGGAGACGAGCTCTTCCTCGTGCTCGACGGTGTGGTGCGCATCGAGGTGGACGGCGAGCGCATCGCCGAGTACGGCCCCGGCTCGCTGCACGGCGAGCGTGCCGTCCTCGAAGGAGGCAGGCGCACGTCGACGCTGTCCGCCGTCACCGCCTGCACGCTGGCCGTCGCCGCCGCCGACCAGGTCGACCGGGCTGCCCTCGTCGAGCTGAGCGCCGGACACCGCCGGGAGGAGCGCCGCTAAGTGCCGGCCGTCGACGCCGCGAGCACCGCTCAGCAGACCGACAGCCGCCAGGGGACCATCAGCGTCTTCCTGGCCGACGACAACCTGATCGTGCGCGCCGGTGTGCAGGCGCTCCTGGGCATCGAACCGGACTTCGAGGTGGTGGGGACGGCGGCGGACTACACGGAGCTGGTGGCGGGCGCCGGTGAGTTGGCGCCGCAGGTGGTGGTGACCGACATCCGCATGCCGCCGTCGTTCCAGCGCGAGGGCATCGACGCCGCCCACGAGATCCGCAAGCGCCATCCCGGCACCGGGGTGGTGGTGCTGTCGCAGTTCGACGATCCCGAGTACGCCATCTCGCTGCTCGAGGAGGGGGCGGCGGGGTACGCCTACCTCTTGAAGGACCGGGTGGCCGAGGGCGACCAGCTGGCCAGGGCGGTGCGGACCGTGGCTTCGGGCGGGTCGGTCCTCGACCCCTCCATCGTCGAGGCCATGGTGCACCCCGTCACCGATGCCGGCGGGCTCACCACGGCCGAGGAGGAGCTGTTGCGGCTGGTGGCCGAGGGCCGGCCCATCAAGTCGATCGCCGCTGCGCTTCGGACCACGCCGGCTGCCACCGCCGACCAAGTGGAGAAGCTCTTCCTGCACCTCGCCCAGGACGCCAGCACCGGGAGCCAGGGGTCGTTGCGCCGGCTGCGCATGCTGCACGAGGCCATCGTCGACCGAGAGGAACAGGGCGAGACGCTGAGCAGGCTGCTGCCCGGTGGCGTGGCCGACATGCTGCGGGACCAGGGGCAGGCGCCGGGCGAGACCACGCAGCTGGTGGTCACCGTGGTCATGTCCGACATCCGTGGCTACTCGACGATCGCCGAACGGGCCGATCCCAGTGCCCTGGCCCGGCAGCTGAACATCCACCGGCGCGAGATGAACCGCGCCATCCTGCAGTCCAAGGGCACGGTCATGCAGTTCGTGGGCGACGCCGTGATGGCCGTGTTCGGCGCCCCGGTGCCGCTCGAAGACCACGCCCAGCACGCCCTCGAAGCGGCCCTCGCCATGCACGACGCCCAGGAGCGGGTCAACGAGGACTGGCGCGCCCAAGGCATGGCCGAGTTCGGGCTCGGCATCGGCGTCACGAGCGGCCCCGTGGCCGCCGCCCTGCTCGGTTCGGAGGAGCGCCTCGAGTACACGATCGTGGGCGACACCGTGAACCTGGCCCAACGCCTGCAGCAGTTCGCCGAGCCCGGGGAGACGGTGTTGCTCGACGGGACCTTCCGGTCCCTGCATCACCCCCCGCCGGCCGTGCAATTGGAACCCACCGTGGTCAAAGGGAGAGAGGCGCCGGTCGTGGCCTGGAGGGTGGCGGCGGGGACCCGGCTCGAACGGAGGGAGTCAGCGTGACCAACGTCATGTCGGCACGAGGAGTTCGCAAGACCTACGACGCCGACGCGGCACCGGTGCGCGCCCTGCGCGGCGTGGACCTGACCATGGACGAGAGCGAGTTCATGGCGGTCATGGGGCCGTCCGGGTGCGGCAAGTCGACCCTGCTCAACCTCATCGCCGGCCTCGACACCCCCTCCGACGGGGAGATCGTGGTCGCCGGCGAGTCGCTGCAGGACAAGAGCGAGGACGAGCTCGCCCACATGCGACGCCGTCACATCGGCATCGTCTTCCAGTTCTTCAACCTTCTCGAGGGCATGAGCGTGCTCGAGAACGTGACGCTTCCCGCCGTGATCGCCGGAGCCAAGCGCCGCCAAGCGGAGAGCCGGGCGCGCGACCTGCTCGACCTCCTCGGGCTCGGCGACAAGCAGCGCAGCGCCCCCGGCGTCCTGTCCGGAGGCCAGCGTCAGCGCCTGGCCATCGCCCGGGCCCTGGCCAACGAGCCCACCCTGCTCCTCGCCGACGAGCCCACCGGTGCCCTCGACAGCGAAGGAGGCCTCGAGGTGCTCGAGCTGTTCCGCCGGCTGCACGCCGGCGGTCAGGCCATCATGCTCGTGACCCACGACGAGACGGTCGCCGCCGCCGCCACCCGCCTCGTCCGCATGCGCGACGGGCGGATCGAGGACGACGGGAGAGGAGGCGTCACCGCCGGGGCGGCGGCTTCGTCCGAGTCACCCGTCACCACGGGATGACCGTCGAGGTCGAACCCCTCCAGATCGCCTCCTTCCGCAGGGAGGTCGAGACGACGGCCTCGCCTCGGCCGGCGTTGCCCGTCCGTGCCGCCGTGTCGGTGGCCGCCGCCGTGCTGGCCTGCGCCGCCGCCGTCGCCGCCCCGCTGGCGGGCCACGCCGGCGACCTGACCGCCCAGGTGGTCCGGTCCGTGGTGGTGGTGTCCTTCGCCGGCGCCGGCACGGCCGCCGTGCTCCGCCGTCCGCAGGAACGCCAGGGCGTGATCGTCGTCTGGAGTGCCGGGCTCGGCGCCCTGGCCACCCTGGCCGCCGGGTTGCTCGAGGGCCACGCCCATGGCGCCGCCCTGTCCGCCGCCCTGGTGACGACGGCGCGGGTGGTGCTGCCGCTGTCGGTGTGCCTGCTCCCGGTGGCGGCCATGCACTTCCTGCTCGGACTCCCCGACGGGAGCTGCCGCCTCAGCCGGTCGGTCGTGGCTTCGGGCTACGCGGCGGGTGCCGCCCTCGGCGTGGGGCTGTGGACGGTGCGCCCGAAACTTCCGGTGTGGCCCGTCGCCATCGAGGCGACGATCGCCGTCGCCGTGGGACTGATCGCATCGCAGCGGCGCTACACCAAGGCCTTCGGCGTGGAGCGCCAGCGCATGCAGTGGTTCGGCTGGGCCGTCGCCGTCGGCGTGGAGTTCGTCTTGGTGGCGCTGGCCACGCGCGTGCTGTGGGACTGGCCCACGCGCTACGCCCTCGTGCTGGCTGTGGCGACCGTGCCGGTCGCCGTGTCGGTGGCCATGGGCAGCTCGAGCCGGCTGGCGACGCGCGTCGATCGGATGCTCGCCCACACCGTGTCGTTCGCCGGCCTGACCGGGGTGGTCGTGGCCTGTTACCTCCTCATCGTGGTGGGGCTGGGCCGGACCCCGACCCACGGCGAGCGCTCGCTGCTCGTCCTGTCCATGGCGGCCGCCGCCGTGGCGGCCTTGCTGTACGGGCCGGCGCGCACCCGGCTCACCTCGTTCGCCAACCGGCTCGTCTACGGCGAACGGGAGGCACCGGACACGGTGCTGCGGACCTTCGGCACCCGGCTGTCTCGCGCCGTGCCCATGGACGAGCTGCTCCTGCAAGTGGCCGAGTCGCTGCGCAAGACCCTGGGCCTGGCCGCCGCCGAGGTGTGGACCGGCTCGGCCGGGTTGTACGAGCGCAGCGTCTCGGATCCCGACTCGCCGGTGCGCCACTTGCAGCTCAGCGCCGAGGAGACGACCGTGGTGGCCCGGGCGGGCGTGTCGGGCAATGCCTGGATCAAGGTGTGGCTCCCCGGCGTGTTGGAGGGCCGGGAGGAGTGGGTGGTGCGGCTGGCCCCGGCCACGCACTCGGGTCAGGTGCTGGGCCTGGTGGTGGTGGCACGGCGCCCCGGTGCCGACCACTTCACCGTCGACGACGACACCATGCTCTCGGAGCTGGCCCGGCAACTGGGACTGGCACTGCACAACATGGAGCTGGACTCGGCGCTGCAGGCCACGCTGGACGAGGTACGGCGGCAAGCGGACGAGATCCAGGCCTCCCGGGCGCGCATCGTGGCCGCCTCCGACGCGGCGAGAAGGCAGATCGAGCGCAACCTGCACGACGGGGCACAGCAGCACCTCGTCGCCTTGGCCGTGAACGTGCGCATGGCCCGCAAGCTGGCCGACACCGACCCGGAGGCGGCCGGCAAGATCCTCGACCAGCTCGGGGACGGCATCCAGGAAGCGGTGCAGGAGCTGCGCGCCCTGGCGCACGGCATCTACCCACCGCTGCTGGTGGACCGCGGCGTGGTGGAGGCGCTGCGATCGGCGGCGGGGCGCGCCGCGCTGGCCACCGAGGTCGAGGCCGACGGCATCGGCCGCTACCCGGCCGAGGTGGAGGCAGCCGTCTACTTCTGCTGCATGGAGGCACTGCAGAACGCCGGCAAGCACGCCGGTCCGGGGGCCACCGCCACCGTGCAGATCAGGGAGGAAGAAGGCGCCGTGCTCTTCGAGGTGGCCGACAACGGAGCGGGGTTCGACAGTGGCGGCGTGGCCGGGAAGGGCGCCGGCTTCGTGAACATGCGCGACCGGGTGGGCGCCATCGGCGGCACCGTGGAGGTGCACTCGGCCCCGGGACGGGGCACGACCATCTCGGGACGCCTCCCGGTCCGAAGCTGAGGAACCGCTGCGCCCGGGGGCTCAGCCCGAGGTGCCCAGGTGCTCGAGATGGTCGGCCCACACCTGGGCCAGCACGGCGGGCCCGAACTCCTCTTTGTGCACGTAGGCGGCCGCCCCGCAGTCCCGGGCGTCGGCGGGCAGGTCGTCGGCGTCGTAGGTGGAGAGCAGGACGACCACGGTGGCGGGGACGGCGGCGGTGATGCGGCGAGTGGCCTCGATCCCGTTCATCGGGTCCATGTTGATGTCCATGAGCACGAGGTCCGGCTCCAAGGCGGCGACCATCTCGACCGCCTCGGCGCCGGAGGCGGCGTCGCCCACCATCTCGAAGCCCGGCGTGAGCTCGACCACCGTGCGGGCGGCACGGCGGAAGGGAAGCTGGTCGTCGACGACCAGCACCGACACCGTCACCTCGGCCACACCGCCATGTTGGCAGGGCGGGGCCGCGAGGCACAGGCTGACAGCACCCGACGGCCGGGGGATGCCAGCACCACTGGGCCCGCCGGGGCCAGGGGCCGGGTCCCGGCGGTCAGTTGCCCTGGGCGGAGAGGAAGAGCAGGACGGCCTTCACCCGGCGATGCACGTCGGGCTCCTCGGAGAGCGCCAGCTTGGAGAAGATCGAGTTGATGTGCTTCTCCACGGCCCGCTCCGAGAGCACCAGCGAGGCGGCCACGGCGGCGTTGTTCTTGCCCTGCGCCATCTCGCCCAGGATCTCGGTCTCCCTGGGCGTGAGGCGGTGCAGGGGCGAGTCGGCGGCCTTGGACCGCGCCGCCACCAGTGCGTCGACGACAGCGGGGTCGATCACCGATCCCCCACCGGCCACCTCGCGGATGGCGCCGGCCAGCTGGTCGATGTCCGACACCCGCTCCTTGAGCAGGTAGGCGCGGCCCTTCGACCCGCCGTCGAGGAAGGAAACGGCGTAGGCCGGCTCGGAGTACTGGCTCAGCACCACGACGCCCATCTGGGGGTGCTCGTCTCGGATCACCGCCGCGGCACGGATCCCCTCGTCGGTCCCGGTCGGGGGCATGCGGATGTCGGTGACCACGACGTCAGGCGTCTCGGCGCCGACGCTGGCCATGAGGGCGTCGTAGTCGGCACAGCTGGCGACGAGCTCGAGGTCGGGCTCGCCGGCGATGAGCGTGCCCACGCCTTCGCGGACCAGGTAGTTGTCCTCGGCCAGAACGACTCGGATGGCCACAAGCGGGCAATTTAACGGCTGGCCATCACTCCCCGGAGGAGCCCCCGAGCCCCGACGCCAACGCCGAGGTGCCTGCCGGCGCCTGCGACGGGAGCGTCATCTCCAGGCCTTCGACGGCGATGGTGACCGGCAAAGGGGCATCGGCCATCGCCGCCTGGAGGGCATCGAGCTGATCGTCCGTCCGGGACGGATCGTGGTGGAAGAGCACCAGCTGCTTGGCTCCGGCGGCGACGGCCAACGCCAGGGCGTAGCCGACGGGAGAGTGCCCCATGAACGCCTTGTCGGCGTACTCGTGGTCGAGGTGCTGGGCGTCGTGCACGAGGACGTCGCAGCCCGCCGCCAGTGCGAGCGCCGCCTCCTCGTGCCAGGGCCCGTCGTCACCGAGGTAGCCGGGAGCAGGGCGGTGGTCGGAGAGGTAGGCGACGCTGGCGCCGCCGTCGGAGATCCGGTAGCCGAAGGTACGACCGGGGCTGTGGGAGATGTCCGCCGATTGCACGGCGAAACCCTCGACGTCCATCACCCCGGGGCCCAACTCCAAGAACCGCCACGACCCCCGCAGTCCGGAGGGAGGGATCGGGAAGAACGGCGGCGACATCATCCGGCTCAGGAGGACCTCGGCGGCACCCTGGGCGGGGAGATAGAGGTCGACCTCGGCGTCGGGCCGGTCCCCGCCGGCGAAGAAGGGCAGACCCTGCGTGTGGTCCCAGTGCAGGTGCCCGAGCAGGATCGACCCGCGGAACGGCGCACCCCGAAGCAGGGTCGAGACGCCCCGGATCCCCGTGCCGGCGTCGAGAAGGAGGGTCGGGGGACCACCGTCGTGGGCGACGGCCACACACGAGGTGTGGCCACCGGCTCGCACGAACTCCGGCCCGGAGGCAGGCGTCGACCCCCGCACCCCGCAGAAGGTCAGGCGCATCCCTTCAGCATCGGGCATGGAGACGACCCGTTGCCAGGTGGCTGGCGGGCGTCACCGCCGGGTGGCTGGCACCCCCGGGGGTGGGGACCGGTCGCCGGCGGTCAGAACGGACGTCGGTGCGACCGGCGGTACTGCTTCGCCATGCGCATGACCTCGTCCTGCATCTCGCGCGCCTCCTGGCGGTGCCGGTCGGCAAGGGCGCGGGCCTGGGCCTTCACCTGGCGCTTGAAGTCGGCGACGTCGTCGTGAAAGCGCTCCCACGCCGCCTGTCGGCTCACCCCGACGGAGCTGCCCACGGCCTCCCACGTCGCCCCGGCGGCCACGGCCTCCGCCGCCAGCTTCGCCTCCCAGGTGGAGAGCAGGCCGATCAGCGCCCGGGTGGCGCCGAGGGCGGCCAGGGGGTCGGGATCCGTGGTGGCGCTCTCCCACGTGGCCGCCATGAGGGGAGGCACCGTCCGGCTTTCGGTGCTGTCGGATTTCGCCATGTGTCAAGTCTGCCTTGACAGCCTCCGTTTGTCAAGGTATTCTTGACGCCATGACTCCCCCTGCGTGGACCGGGCCGGCCATCTTCGTCGAGGACGTGCACAAGTCCTTCGGCGAGGTGCAGGCGCTACGCGGGATCGACCTCGTGGTCGAACGCGGCAAGGTGCTCGGCCTCCTCGGGCCCAACGGCGCCGGCAAGACCACCGCTGTCAAGATCCTGACCACGCTGCTGCGCCCCGACCGCGGGCGCGCCCTCGTCGAGGGACGAGACGTCGTGCGTTCGCCGGCGGCGGTGCGGGAGATCATCGGGTTGGCAGGACAGGCGGCCGCCATCCAGGAGGAGCTCACCGGGCGGGAGAACCTCGACATCATGGGCCGCCTCTACCACCTCGACGAAGCGACCCGGCAACGGCGCGCCGCCGAGCTGCTCGAGCGCTTCGACCTCGTCGACGCCGCCGACCGGCCCACCAAGGGCTACTCGGGCGGCATGCAGCGCCGCCTCGACCTGGCCCTGAGCCTGGTGGCTCAGCCGCCGGTGCTCTTCCTCGACGAACCGACCACCGGGCTCGACCCGCGCAGCCGTCTCGGCATGTGGGACGTCATCCGGGAGCTGGTGTCGACGGGCACGTCGTTGCTCCTCACCACCCAGTACCT
>DMNK01000137.1:10474-15823 GCA_003453695.1 Acidimicrobiaceae bacterium
ACCTGGACGAGGCCGACGAACTGGCGGACGAGATCGTGGTCATCGACCACGGGCAGGTCATCGCCGCCGGCACCAGCCAGGAGCTCAAGAACCGCATCGGCGGGGACATCCTCGAGTTCGCCGTGCTCGAGCGTGACCGGCTGGGCGAGGCGGCGGAGGCCGTCGGCTCGCTGTCGGAAGCCGAGCCCGTCCTCGACGTCGAGACGGGCAGGCTCAGCCTGCGGGTGGGCGACGGCGGCTCACAGGCGCTGGTGGAGACGGTGCGGCGCCTCGACCATCTCGGCGTGCGCGCCGAAGGGCTCGGTATCCGCCGGCCGTCCCTCGACGACGTGTTCCTGGCCCTCACCGGTCACGGCGCCGAAGAGGAAGAGGCCAGCCCCGCCCACCGCCGGCGCGCCAGCCGCAGCCACTGATCGGAGACTCTCGATGACCACCGCCGCCCTGCCCGCTCTCGTCGCCCTGGACATCCCGAACCCGCCCCTGGCCCAGCGGTTCCGTGTCGGCGTTGCCGACGTGGCCACCCTGACGCTTCGGGAGCTGTACATCTGGTTCCGCAACCCGGCCTTCATCTTCTTCACGCTCATCCAACCCGTCATGTTCGTGCTGCTGTTCCGCTACGTGTTCGGCGGAGCCATCCCCGTGAACATCCATGGTGGCTATGTGAACTTCCTCATGCCGGGCATCATCGCCCAGTCGGCTGCCTTCGCCTCCTTCGGCACGGCCATCTCCTTGGCCCGGCAACTCCAGAAGGGCGTGATCGACCGCTTCCGCGCCATGCCCATGGCCCGCTCCGCCGTGCTGCTCGGACGTCTGGTGGCCGACACGCTGCGGGTCATCCTCACCGTCATCCTCATCATCGCCGTCGGGTACGGCGTGGGCTTCCGGTTCTCGAACGGCGTGGGGCCGGCACTCCTCATGATCGTCCTGTCCGTCGCCTTCGGCGTGGCCATCTGCACCATCAGCGGCTTCGTCGGGCTGGCGATCAAGGACGAGGAATCCGTCGGCTCCTTCGGCCTGGTGTGGCTCTTCCCGCTCACCTTCGTGAGCTCCGCCTTCGTCCCGGTGGCGTCGATGCCGGGCTGGCTGCAGGCCTTCGCCAAGAACCAACCGGTCACCGTCGTGATCGACGAGCTGCGTTCGCTGGCGCTGGGTGGCCCGCTCGTCCTGCACGCCTGGCAGAGCGCGTTGTGGCTCGCCGGCATCATCGCCGTCTTCGTGCCGCTCGCCGTCCGGGCCTACCGACAGGCAGGCTGACGCCCCAGGTACGGGCACGCCTGGTGCGTCAGGTGTCCGAGTGGCTCCTCCCGAGCCCGCTCACTGCGAACGCAGCTGCACCAGCGCCGCCGCCATGGCACCGACTGCCGCCACCGTGAGCAGGACGAGGCCCCACCCGACACTGGCGCTCACCGAGCCGAACAAGGTTCCCGGAGTGCCCGTCAGCGATGACGGCGTGCGATCGACGTCGTAGGCGACGCGGGAGATGTCGTAGATGGCGAGGCCCAACAGGGCGAAGGCGACGGCGGCGGCCAGCTGCCGGAGCGGACGCTGGCGCGTGACGAGCATCAGGGATCCGAGCACGACAAGGACGACCCCTCCCGCGAACGTGAGCCATCCGTTGACACCGATGGTGTCGGCGATCCCCGAGTCGATCCCGTTCGCCGAGATGCTGTGGCCCAGGAGCGACACCGATACCCATGGCGTGACCGAGCCGACCATGGCCAGGACGGCGCAGACGAGGAGCACGCTCGTGCCAGGGGTCAGCGCCACGGCCGTCGCATCCCGGGGCGCGGTGGTCCATCCTCCGTACTGTCCCGGGACACTCGGCGGGCCCGGCTGTCGAGGCTGCTGGTCGGCCGGCGAATGGGGCACGCCGAGAGACGGCGGATCCGCTCCCCCTTCCGCAGGCGGGGCGACCGGCTCCGGGACAGCCGGCGGGGGCGGCGGCTCGGCGCGCCGCAGCCTGCTCCAGTAACCGCCCTCGCCGTCTGCGCCAGTCGACTCCTCCCCGCCGTTGCCGGCCGACGGCTCTGGGGGGATGTCTTCGTCCGTGGGGGGAGCGGCGCTCATCGAGTCACGACCACGACTCGTCCCGGGGACGTGTCGTCCTCAGGAAACGCCCACTGCGCACCCCGCCGTGGGACACGGGGCCCTCCTTCGTCCACTTCGCCATCGCCGAGACAGATGGTACGCCTCGCTCCGGGTTCGATGCCCGACTCGCAGCCGGCGGCATGAGATTCTGGTACCCAATGCGGCAGCGCACTCGCAACAAGAGATTGCGGGCGAGCCAGACACTGCTGGGCTCGACTACCAGGGCCATTGCCTACGGCATCGGGCTCATGGGGCCCGACCCACGTCAGACGACGATCTACATCGTCGGAGGAGCGATCGTCCTCGTGATTCTCTTCGCCGTGGTGGCGGGGCCGGTCGTGATCCCAGGAGTATTGGCTCTCGCGCTGATCTTCTATGCGATCGACCAGCCTGCTGCTGTCGTCGTCACGAACACCGGCGTGGCCATCCTCACCAGGAGCGTGTTCACGGGGCGGCCGAAGAAGCTGTTGTCCGTCGTTCCGCTCTCCGATGTGGCTGACTCTCGAGTTCAGCCTTCGGGGAGTTTCGTCGAGTTGCCGTCGGAGCGGATCTGGCTCCGCAAGCGGGAGTTCGAGTTCCTGGCGTCAGCAGCCAGGGCGCCCGCCCACCCGATCGAACAACCCTCGGAGCGCGTTGCACCGGCCGTTGGGCGACCTCCGGCTCCAGCTGGGCCGAGCCCAGGGTGGTATCCCGTGGGGGGAAGGTTCGACGAAGTGGTCTTCTGGGACGGACGCAAGTACACCGCTCGCAATCTGTGGCGAGACGACGCGTGGCACGACGTTCCGCTCAATTTCTACTCGGGCGGACCGCCCAAACCCGAAGACCGCCTGGAGAAGTGAGAGGCAAGCTCGGAAAACCCAAGCGTCATTCTCGGTCACGTGGCCCCGCCCGGGGCGTGACCTGGCCGCACGTGTTCCCGTGTTGGAGCCAGCCTCCTCGACTCGCGAATGAGTTGGTGGGATCGTGAACAACAGCAACGCTGTGCCCAGAGACCGGCTTACTCAGTTCCACCAACTGGAGCGACGGTCAGCTCAGGCGACCTACTCCAGCTACCAGAAGTGACCCGACTTTCGGAGGAGTACCGAGTCCCCGGCATCCCACTCGGGGCGAGCCTGCAATTGTAGCCTGCTCTCGTCCCCTCCTGATGAACCAAGCCAACGGGGGTGAGCACATGACTGAAACGCCGAGCAATGCCTCCGACGCGCCGACGCCGGAGTTCGCCCCAGCCAGCGCGGGAAACAGAGTTACCTGGGTAATCGGCCTGGTCGTCCTTATCATCGCTATCGCTCTGCTGATTGCCTTCTTCGGCTCCCTTCGTCATTGGTTCGCGACCCACACCGGTACTCTCCATGGTGGCCCTGACCTCTACTACAACTTCTGGTCTGGTTTCGGCTCCGACCTCGGAGAAGCGACGCTCATCAGCGCCGTTAGCATCGGTGTCTACACCGGCGTCCGCAAAGTGAACTGCCACACCAAAGGCTGCTGGCGAATTGGCCACCACCCACTCGACGGGACGCCGTACATCCTCTGCAAGCACCATCATCCGGGCGTGCCAAATCATGGTGCTACGCACCAGCAGATCCTCACTCAGCACCACAAGTACAAGCTCGAACACGAAGCCAAGCAGGGAGCCGCCGCCTCCTGACCTCGAATCGGAGCCGACCTGGCCGTGTGCGACAAGGGCCAACACTGCGTCGTAACGCTGTTCGATCCTGCTGCGCTCCACCAGCACTCGGCCACCTCCTCCGCTCAGTGAGAGCGGAACGGTGGGGCGAGGTGTCAAACACCAGCCGAGACTCTGTAAAGCATCAGCCGAGACTGCGGAAAAGATGACCCGAGACCAATCTGTCCAAGGTCACCCGAGGCAATACACCTATTGGTGGGCCGCCCGGGGCTCGAACCCGGCACCTTGGGATTAAAAGTCCCCTGCTCTACCCGATGAGCTAGCGGCCCTGGAGCGGATCCAAGTCCTGATCGCACCATATCGGAGGTCAGGGCCCTGCCATCAGCTCCACTCAGGGCGTGCTGCGTCTCCAGCCGGGATCTCTTCCGAGCAACGCCACCAGGCGGTCGGTCACCGACGCGCCTTCGGACACAGCTACCGACGCGCTGAACATTCCGGATGCTCGATACTCGGCTTCGTGCCCCAGCGCTCCCCTCAGAGCGATCGCACACAACTCCTCGTCCAAGTGCGCATCCACTCCGAGCGCCGTGGCGAGGTCCCAGGTGTGGACCAGGACCTCGGTGCGGAGCGCAGGCAGCAGGCCCGGCAGGTCGACCGGAGAGTCCGGCAGCAGCTCGCCGTACTCATGTAGAAGCGTGGACAGCGCCTCATGGGTGAGCTCCCAGCGAGGAACGGGATCGCCCTTGGGGCGTTTCGGCTTGGCACCGAGCGGCCTGAGGACGAGCACGTCGTGAAACCCGATCACGTGCTCCACGAGCCCCCGTGCGTCCCATTCCGGACAGGGCGAGGGCCGGTCCCATCGGCCTTCGCCTCTGGCCACGACCGACGAGAAGCCGGCGCAAGCCCGAAGGTGCTGACCTGACAGCTCCGACAGCCCCATGTCGCCTCCTCACCCGAGTCCTGGGCCGGTCGGCAGGCGCCCGGAAGTAGGGTCGATCATGCTCTACCTGGTCGACACGGTAGAAGTCGAGCCGGCCGGCGCCGACGCCTACCTCGCCGTGGTGGAGACCGAGATGGCCCCGGTGATGGTCGAAGCCGGCGGGACGCTCGAGCACTGTCGCCGCACCAGGGGCGACATCGGCCAACCGGTGTCGGTGCAGACCACGTGGTCGTTCGCCGACGTGGCCGATTGGAACGTCGTCCGGAAGAACCTGGTGCTCGATCCGCGGTGGTACGCCTGCGCCGAGCGGCTCCGGGCCATGCGGAGAAGCGGGACACGCCGCTTCTACGAGGAGCCGTCGCCGGACCGCCCCGCCAGCCGATGATCAGACGCTTCGAGACCTACGGCATCCTGCCCGAGACCTCCACGGCGAGCCAGGAACGACTGGCCACGGTCCTCGCCGAGGCCGGGCGGTACATCCCGGAGGTCCTCGAAAGCGCCGTGGGCTGGAACCGCTCCGACGCCCCGGCCCGGCTCGTCTGGGAGCACGCTTTTGCGTCGGCCGAGAGCTACCAGCGCTACATGGTGCACCCGTACCACATCGAGATGATCGACCGCTACGTGCTGGCTGACTCGCCCGAACGGATCGTCGAAGCGGCCAGAGGTGCGGGGCTCTTCGGTTACCACTGCGCGGAGA
>DMNK01000137.1:16052-16340 GCA_003453695.1 Acidimicrobiaceae bacterium
GCTCACGGCGCTCATGGACGACCTGAGTGTCGAGGCCTCGGCCGGAGGCGCCGCCGCCACGGCGGGGGGAGCCAACACCTTGGCCACGACGTGGTTCGACGGAGTCAACCCGCTCCCGATCCGCCCACCCAAGTGGAGCCACGTGTGGGAGGCGGGTTACCCCTCGTTGCCGGACGCCCAGGCGCCAGCGTCTCTGGCAGCCGGTCCCGTCCGGCGTTTCCGGGAGCTGCGCTACGAGATCGCCGACCCGCCGTCGGTGAGCTGAGCCGCCCACCCGGAGGGCTCTGC
>DMNK01000137.1:16502-17299 GCA_003453695.1 Acidimicrobiaceae bacterium
TCCCACCCGGAGGGCTCTGCGCCCACGGCGCCTCCCATACCCCCTGAGCACCGGCGCCACCTGTGACGTCCGTCACGGCGTTTGTGGAGACCCCGAGTCGGGAAGGCAGCCCACGTGGCAACGGGGACGGGGCCGGAGCGTTCACCCAGCCCGCACGTGCTGAGGGAGCTTGCGTTCATCGGCGACGGCGAGCGTGGCGCCCTGCTCGGTCCCAGCGGTGCCGTGGAATGGATGTGCTTCCCCCAATGGCACGATCCGAGCCTGTTCTCGACGCTCATCGGCGGCGACGGCTGGTACCAGATCCGCCCCACCGGTCGGTACGTCTGGGGCGGGTGCTACGACGAGGGCACCCTCATCTGGCGCGACCGGTGGGTGACCGACGACGGCGCGGTCATCGACTGCCGTGAGGCACTCGCCCTCCCCGCCACGCGCCGAACCGCCGTGCTGCTGCGCCGTCTCGAGGCCGTCGCCGGGGAGTGCCGGTTGCAGCTGACCCTGGACCCGAGGCCTGACTACGGCGCCAGCTCGGTCCGGTCGTGGCACCGCCACGGCGGCGGTGTCTTCGAGGGCACCGCCCAGGGCGTGCACCTGCGGGTGAGCGGCGCCGACGGGGCCTCCGAACGTGCCGACGGCCACGGTGGGCGCATGCTCACCTCTGACGTCGCCCTGCGACCAGGGGACCGGCGCGACCTCGTGCTCGAGATCGGCACCGGCGCGTTCGACGGACCTCCCGTCGATCCCGACCGGGCGTGGCAGCAGACGACGGCGGAGTGGCACCGACGCGCCCCGAAGCTCGA
>DMNK01000137.1:17577-31773 GCA_003453695.1 Acidimicrobiaceae bacterium
GACTACCGCTACGCCTGGGTGCGGGACATGGCCCTGTGCGGGTTGGCCATCGCCAAGGCGGCTCCCGACGCTCGAGTGCTCGGTGATTGGACCGCCTTCGTCCGGGACCGCGTCCTCGAGGACGGCGCCAAGCTGGCGCCCGCCTACACGGTCAACTGCGACCGCCTTCCCGACCCGACGGAGCTTCCACTCCCTGGCTACCCCGGCGGGCGCGTGGTGGTGGGCAATCGGGTACGCGACCAGTTCCAGCTCGATGGCCTCGGTGAGACGCTCCTGCTCTTCGCCGCCGCCGCCAAGGCGGACCGCTTGGACGCCGACGGCTGGCGAGCCGCCGTCCTCACCGCCGACGCCATCGCCCAGCGTTGGCAGGAACCGGACGGTGGGTTCTGGGAGCTCGACCCCAGCTGGTGGACCGAGAGCCGCCTGACCTGTGTGGCGGGACTCCGGGCCATCGCCACCGCCGGGGGCCCCGAGACGTTCGTGGCCGAGTGCACGTCGCTGGCCGACACCGTCATGGCCGAGACAGCCAGGCGCTGCTCACATCCGAGTGGACGGTTCCAGCGAGCACCCGACGACGAGAGGGTCGACGCCGCCATACTCCTCGCTCTGGTGCGCGGTGCCGTGGCACCCGACGACCCCCGGGTTGCCGCCACCATCGCCGCTGTGCGCGGCGAGCTCGCCGTCGACGGCTACGTGTACCGCTATCACCCCGAGGAGGGCCCGCTGGGCGAGGCCGAAGGCGCCTTTCTCATGTGCGGCTTCGCCATGTCCCTCGCCGAGCACGCCCAAGGCAACCCGGTCGCATCGGCGCGTTGGTTCGAACGCACCCGCAGCGGCTGCGGGCCTCCCGGACTGTTCAGCGAGGAGTTCGACGTCGACGAGCGCCAGCTGCGGGGCAACCTGCCCCAGGCGTTCGTCCATGCTTTGCTGCTCGAAGCCGCCGCCGTGCAGACCGAGCAGCCCGTCACCTGACCGCTACGCCGAGAAGGGGCAGCGCTCCTCGACGTCGTTCACGTCGGAGGTCGATCTCTCCATGGCCCGTTCCATCTGACGCACCACGGCGTGGACGAACCAGCGTCCGAAGGCCATCAGCTCGCCAGGGGCGGGATCTGTGAGGAGCCGCCCGCCGCGGGCGAGGTCGTTGGCCGCCTCCATGGCCTCGAGGAAGCGGGGTGCCTCGGTGACGACCTGCTCTGGGAGCCGGACGGTGAGGGAGATGCGCCCGGGAAGGCTCTCGCCCCCCGCCCGGGCCTGGGCCCAGATGGGTCGGACCATGGCCCAGAAGCGGTCGAGGACGCCCACCACTTCGGCCACCCGGTAGTCCGGCTCCGGACGACGGCCCGGACCCGGAGGCAGGGCGACCAGCGCGAACTCCCGGACGAGGTCGCGGGTGTGGTCCTCCCAGGCCAGAAGGAGCCGGGTCGGGACGTTGACGACACGGACCTCGGGCCAGTCGCCGGGCACGGGCAGGGGCGTCGGCCCCAGTCCCAGTTCGGGCTCCACCGTTGCCGCCGACCGACGCGGACCGCAGACCTCGGCCCACACGGTCTTGCCGTCGGGCACGGGGTCGATCCCCCATCGGGACGCCAGCCTGGCCACGACACGCAACCCCAGTCCCCATGCCTGGGTGGCGTCGCCCTTGCGGGGAGCGACGATCCCGTGCTCCGCACCGTCGCGAACCTCGATGCGGACACCCTCGGCCAATTGGTGCACGCGCAGCTCGATGGGGGTGCGGGCGTGGATGACGGCGTTGGAGAGCATCTCCGAACTGAGTAGCAGAGCATCGCCTGACAACTGGTCGAGACCCCACCGCTGGACGCAGGCCGCCACGAACTCCCGTCCCATCGGCACCGCCGCGTGGTTTGGCTCGAGCTCGACGATGCGGACCTGATCTCGCACCCCGTTCACCTCGACCTCGTCCTGCAGCCGGCGATGGCGCCCGCCCCTTCCGTTCCGCGGGATTCTTCCCGTCCAGAGCGGCCCCGAACCCCGCGATGAATGCGCGCTCACCGCTCCGTCGTGCAACAGTGATGGCTGCGATGCACCTCCCGGTCATGCCTCCCGTTGCGCCCATGCTGGCCAAGGCGGCCAAACAGCTCCCCGACGGGGACCACTGGCTGTACGAGCCCAAGTGGGACGGCTTCCGCTGCATCGTGTTCCGAGACGGCGACGAAGTCGAGCTAGGGAGTCGCAACGAACGACCCTTGACCCGCTACTTCCCCGAGCTGTTGGGCCCTTTGCGTGAATGCCTGCCCCACAAGGCCGTGGTCGACGGCGAGATCGTCATTGCCACCGACAAGGGCCTCGCCTTCGAAGCCCTCCTGCAGCGCATCCACCCCGCCGACTCCCGGGTGCGGATGCTCGCCGAGACCACCCCGGCCTCCCTCGTCGCCTTCGACCTCCTCGCCGTCGGCGACCGCGACCTTCGCCCGGCCCCGCTCGAGGAGCGGCGCAAGCTTTTGGAGGAGACGCTGTCGGGTTGTGCGCCGCCCATCCACCTCACTCCCACCACCACCGACATCTCCGTGGCATCGGACTGGTTCACCCGCTTCGAGGGAGCCGGCCTCGACGGCGTCGTGGCCAAGTCGCAGGACCTCCCCTACCGGGAGAACGAGCGGGTCATGGTGAAGGTCAAGCACGAGCGCACCGCCGACTGCGTGGTAGCCGGCTTCCGCTGGCACAAGAGCGGCGGCGTCGTGGGCTCGCTCCTTCTCGGGCTCTACGACGGCAACGGGGTGCTGCACCACGTCGGGGTCACCGCCAGCTTCACGATGGCCCGGCGCAAGGAGCTCGTCGACGAGATCGCCCCTTACCGCATGGACGACCTCTCCGGCCATCCCTGGGAGCACTGGGCCGTCCCCGTCGAGGCCACTGGGCGCGTGCCCGGGGCCCCGTCACGCTGGAACGCCAAGAAGGACCTGCGGTGGGAGCCCCTGCGTCCCGAGCTCGTGTGCGAGGTGGCCTACGACCATCTCCAGGGTGACCGCTTCCGGCACGGGACCACCTTCCGCCGATGGCGCCCCGATCGCCAGCCGTCGTCGTGCACCTATGACCAGCTCGAGGTGGTGGTGCCCGAGGAGCTGGCGGCGGTGTTCGGCGCCTGAGAAGCCCGAGAAGATCAGGGCGGCTCCGGAGCCCGGCGGGCCCGGCTGGGTTGCACCCGCCGCGGCTCGCCCCGCTGCTTGCCGAAGTGCGGCGGCCAGGGGGCGTCCCCCAGTCCTTCGGCCTCGTCCCTGGCGGCCAAATCGAGCAAGGCGTCGAGCCGGTAGCGGCGCTCGTCGAGGCCAGCACCGGCGTCCCCCCGGGCGGCGAAGCGGGCCGGCACGGTGGCGATGGTGAGCTCTGCCGGCTCCACGTCGGCCACCTCGTCCCACTCGACCGGGCACGACACCCGGCCCTCGGGGTTGGCACGCACCGAGTAGGCAGACGCCACGGTACGGTCCCGGGCGTTCTGGTTGTAGTCGATGAAGACGCGCTGGCCCCGCTGCTCCTTCCACCACGCCGAGGTGGCCACACCCGGCATGCGCCGCTCCACTTCGCGGGCCAACGCCAGGGCGGCGCGACGGACGGCGGTGAAGTCCCACTCGGGCTCGATGGGCACGTTCACGTGGATGCCACGCGACCCCGAGGTCTTGGGGAACCCGGCCAGGTCGTGCTCGCTGAGAACGTCTCGGACACACAGCGCCACCTGACGGACGTCGTCGAAGGGGACATCGGGCTGGGGGTCGAGGTCGACGCGCAGCTCGTCGGGGTGGTCGACGTCGGCGCGCCGTACCGGCCACGGGTTCAGGTCCAGGCACCCGAGGTTCACCGCCCAGATGATGTGGGCCACGTCCACCGGACAGAGCTCCTCGGCGTGGCGTCCGCTCGGGAAGGACACTGTCACCGTCTCGAGCCACTCCGGCCTGTGCGGGGGCACACGCTTCTGGTAGAAGAACTCGCCCTCGGCCCCGTTCGGGTAGCGCTTGAGCACGGTGGGCCGCTCGTAGACGCCTCGCAATGCCCCCGCGCCGACGGCCAGGTAGTAGTTGACGAGGTCGAGCTTCGTCTCCCCCCGGGCCGAGAAGAAGACCTTGGTGGGGTTGGACACCGTCACGGTGTGCCCGTCGACCTCCACGGCGGCCGGCGGGACCCGGGGACCCATGGCGTGATGCTTCCACAGCGGGGTGCGCGTGGTGGGTGACGGGTACGGTTCTTCGAGTCATGGAGCCGGTCGAGGCCCTGAAGCGCATCGCCTTCCTGCTGGAGCGGGGCCGCGCCCCGACGTACAAGGTGCGGGCCTTCCGCGGCGCCGCCGCCAGTGTGGAGGAGGCGGGAACGGAGCGGGTCCGCGCCCTGGCGGATGCCGGGCGCCTCACCGATCTGCCCGGCGTCGGCGACACCACCGCCCGGGTCATCACCGAGGCACTGGCCGGCGACGTCCCGGCGTACCTGGGCCACCTGGAGAGCGAAGGCGAGACGGAGGAAGAGCAAGTCACCCCGGAGGTGGCCGCCCTGCGGGCCCAGCTGCTCGGCGACTGCCACAGCCACTCCGACTGGTCCGACGGCGGCAGCCCCATTCGGGAGATGGCAGAAGCGGCGCGCGCGCTGGGGCACGAGTACCTGGTCCTCACCGACCACAGCCCCCGGCTCACCGTCGCCCACGGGCTCAACCGCGAGCGCCTGCTCGAGCAGCTCGACGTGCTGGCCGAGCTCAACGAGGAGCTGGCCCCCTTCCGCATCCTCACCGGGATCGAGGTGGACATCTTGGAGGATGGAGGGCTCGATCAGGAGGAGGAGCTCCTCGCCCGTCTCGATGTGGTCGTCGCCAGCGTGCACTCCAAGTTGCGCATGGAGCGAGCCGAGATGACCAGGCGCATGGTGGCCGCCATCGAGAGCCCCCACACCGACATCCTCGGGCACTGTACGGGGCGGATCCTGGTGGGCCGGGGCCGACCCCAGTCGCAGTTCGACCCCGACGCCGTGTTCGAGGCGTGCGCCCGTACCGGAACCGCCGTCGAGATCAACTCCCGGCCCGAGCGCCTCGACCCGCCCGAGGAGTTGCTCAGCGCTGCCGTCGAGGCGGGCTGCTACGTGAGCATCGACACCGACGCCCATGCCCCCGGGCAGCTGGAGTGGCTGGTGCTCGGATGCGCCAAGGCGGTGGCCACCCAGGTGCCCGAGAACCGGATCGTGAACAGCTGGAAGGCGGACAAGCTCCTTCGGTGGACGGCAGACCACGCCGCCTGAGCTCGCTCAACTGTCGAGCGGCACCCCGTCCACGGTCAAGCTCGAGCCATCGGAGCTGATCCGCATCCCGAGCCCGGGAAGGACGAACCCGCCCTCCACTTCGGGCTCGGCCGCACCGGCAGGCGTGTGTGCAGTTGGAGGGCGAGGCTCTCGCCGTCGACGACGAGTACGGCTTCGGCGCCATGCGACAAGTACCAAGGGACCTTCTCCATGGTTTCGTCCCCCGGTGAGCGGATCTCGATGATCGAGCTTGGGAGGGCCGTCAAGACCACGTTCGCTGCCGGGGTGTTCGAAGCCAGGAAGGCTCAGTCTGCTTCGAGCAGGCCAAGCGTGCGCTCGGCCAGCTCCACCGGCTCGACGCCGGCGTGACGGGCGCCGCGGCCGACCAGGTCGTAGAGATAGGCGCCCAACGAGCGCAGAGCAGCGCGAGGGTCCGGAAGACGCATCGGAACGGGCTCGCTGCGCATGTCGAGGCCCGCTGCAGTCACCACGGCCCGGCGCAGGGCCAGCAACGAGTCGTAGGCGGAAGGCAGGTCCACGGCCGCTCGCACGATCCAGGCGCTCAACCCGAGAGGGATGCTCAGATCATCTTCGGTATGACGCCGTGGTCCGGCATCCTCGCCACGCAGGGCGGCCATGCCGCGCACCACCTCGGCGACGAAGGCTCGTTCGGCGAGCGCTGGGTCACGAGCGAGATCAGCCACGAGGCCCAGTGTGACGAGGGGGTGTGACAGCGTGGCGGATGGCCTTTGGCCTGGGAAAACGCCTTGGCGCCGATTAGTCTGGATGGGCCGCCCCGTCCAAGGGGTATGGCGCCAGCGGAAAGCGGAGGGTAACGAATGGCACGCTCCATCTGGAACGGTTCGCTCAGCTTCGGCCTGGTCAGCGTGCCGGTGGAGCTGTTCTCGGCCACCGAGGACAAGACCATCCATTTCAACCAGTTCCAAGCCGGGACCTCGGACCGGATCCGCAACAAGCGCGTCAACGAGCGCACCGGAGACGAGGTCGAGTTCTCCGAGATCGTGAAGGGCTACGACCTGGGAGGCGGGGAGTACGTGCTCGTCACCCCCGAGGAGCTCGAGTCGGTGGAGCCGGGGCGCACCCGCAACATCGAGATCACCGACTTCGTGGACCTCGACGAGGTCGACCCCGTCTACTACCAGAAGACCTACTACCTGGCCCCGAAGGGCGAGCAGGCCGAGCGGGCCTACGGGCTGCTGCGCAAGGCCATGGAGGACTCCAACAGGGCGGCGGTGGCCACCTTCGTGATGCGAGGCAAGCAGTACCTCGTCACCGTGCGCCCCGAGCCCAGGGTGCTCGTGCTGCAGACCATGTTCTTCGCCGACGAGGTGCGCGACCCCGCCAAGGAGGTGCCCGGCGTCCCGGTCGAGGCCGACTTCAGCGACCGGGAGCTCAAGACGGCCAAGATGCTCATCGACTCCATGGCCGCCGAGTGGGAGCCCGAGCAGTACCGCGACACCTACCGGGAGCGCGTCGAGGACCTGGTCGAGCGCAAGCGCGCCGGCGAGGAGGTCGTGGTGGAGACCCATCCCGCCAAGCCCACCAAGGTCGTCGACCTCATGGCCGCGCTGCAGGCCAGTGTCGAGGCCGCCCGGGGCCGCTCCAAGGGCACTCCCCAGGCGGCGCCGGCCAAGAAGGCGGCGAGCGGCACCAAGGCTGCGGCCGCTCCCTCCAAGCGGGGCGGTGGCGGCCGTGCCGACCTGTCGCAGCTGAGCAAGGCCGAGCTCTACGACCGGGCCACCGCCGCCGACGTTCCCGGGCGCTCCAAGATGAGCCGGGATGAGCTGGTGGAGGCGCTGTCGCCGACAGCGTCGAGCCCCCGCCGCCGCAAGGCCTCCTGAGGAGGGGCTCCTACCGCGCCTCGGCAGTAGTCGTGGGAGCCCGTTCCGGGTGGCGCCTTTCCCGCCGTCGCGTCAGTCGGGTTCCGAGGAAGCCCCCCCGTCACCCGGCGCGGGTGGGTACCAGCCCGGCGGCGGTAGCCGCTGTGGCGAAGCGACGGACGTCGCGCACTGCGCATCCCCGCTCGTCGTTGTTGAAGTACACGTAGACGTCGTCCCTCCGATCGAACAAGGTCGCCACGCGCTCAGCCCAGCTGGTGAGGGCGGTGTGTCCGTAGCAGGGCCGCAAGGTGCCCCGTCCTTCGTGCATGCGCAGGTAGCCCCACGACGCCGTCCGCCACAGAGGCGTCACCGGACGCGACCGCCGGTCGGCGAGGCACAGGGCGGCGTCGTGGCGCTCGAGAAGGGCTCGCAGCTCGTCGGTGAACCAAGACTCGTGCCGGGCCTCGACGGCGACGCGCACACCGGAGGGGAAGCTCCGCAGCGTCTGGTCGAGCTCGGTCAGGCGGGCCTGCATGTCCGGCGGTAGCTGGACGAGCACGGCGCCGAGCTTGGCGCCTAGCCCTTTCACCGCCTCCATGAGCCTGGCCACCGGCTCCTCGGGCTCCCGCAGGCGACGGACATGGGTGAGGTAGCGACTGGCCTTCACCGTGACGACGAAATCGTGAGGCGTCCTGTCGGCCCAGGACTCGAACGTGGACGGCTTGGGGAGCCGGTAGAAGGTGTTGTTGACCTCGACGGTCTGGAAGCAGTCGGCGTAGTACTCGAGCCATCGGCTCTTGGCGAGCTCACGCGGATAGAGCGGCCCGCGCCAGGAGTCGTACTGCCATCCGGATGTTCCGACGAGAACGGTCAGGTGCCGTCCCCGCGAAGCTGGCGGACATGCTCCTGGGGGCCGCCAAGCCCCTGGCGGCGTTTCTCCTCGACTTCCTCTGCGGCCGCTCGGGCCGCTTGAGCGATCGCCTCGTGGCGCTCCGTGGAGACACGCCGGCTGCTCCGGAGGCGGATGTCGGCCTCGGCCCGGATGTCGTCGCCCAAGGTCTGCATGTGCGCCGACTGGCGAAGCTCCTCGACGCGGGCCCGCTGGCGGAGTCCGTCCTCAAGGAGCTCTTCGTCGCCCACAAGCGTGCCCACGAATCGTTTGGCCTCGCCCTCGAGGATCTCGAAGGCCATCGACGGCGCCCAGCGCTCGTCGACTTCCGCCCCGGCCACGCGGGCGAGCGACTCGGCAAAGTTCAAGGGCAGCCGCAGGCCACGCAGGCCCTGGGTGACGAGGGTACGGGGCATGGTGGCGAGCTCCATCACGGCGTCACCTCTCTTGCGATCCTCCAGCATCTCGGAAATGAGTACCCGCTGGGCTTCCCAGACACACGACAGTGGCAAGGGGACGCCGCGCCAGCTGATCACCAGCCTCCCGGTCGAAGACAATGGTGATCGGTGACGAGGGCAACCCCGGGCGCAGAGACGGTGGTGCCCTCGGCCTGAGCCGACCGGGACGAGGCGGGGAGGGTCAGTCCCTGATGCTGCGGCTCCAGTAACCCTCGCGATCGAGCTCGGGTTCTTCGTCGCTCTCCGGAAGCGGTGCCAGCTCTCGCTGGCTCAAGTCCCAGTAGCCGAACGGCGCCAGCCTGCCATCGTCGTCATCACCGACGGCCCGTAGTTCGGGGAGGATCCGCCGGCTCGTGTCCCAGTAGCTCGTCGGCAGGGGGCCTGGCTCGCGTTCGGCGACTCTCTGGGCCGGCACTTCCACAGTCGTCGCTGACGGTGCCTCGACAGTCTCCACGACCTTCTCGTTGCGCTTGCGGGTCTGGGAGTGCTTGCCGACCTTTCGGCGTCCCCGACTCGCCCTCCGCTCGGCGGATGCCAGTGGTGCTGGCTCCTTCACGGGCGGCTCGTCTGACACCACATGAGTTGATTCCTCACGCGGCTGTGGCTTCACCACCCAGGTGGACGTTCTCAGAGCCTTTGGTGCGGCGATCGTGTCGACACTGGAGGCCGCCGGCTGGGGCACTGCCAATTTCGCGGGCGAAGCCGCCTCGTCGGTCGCACTTCTCTTCTCGACGGCAATCTCTTCGCCAACGTCGGAGACGACCGGCTCGGGCGTGACCACGCGGTCGGAAGCGGTGGGTGCCGGGCCGTCCGTCAGCGCCGCCGCGGGTGACGATTCGCCGGGCTCCGCGAGTGGTTTGGCGGAGAACTTCGAGCTGGATCGCGGCCGCCTGCTGGATGCCTGCTTGGGAGCCTCGGCCGGCTTGGTCTGTGAGTCGGTAACTGTCGACTCTGGAGCTGTGTCAGGGCCGGAGGTCGGATCAGGCGACACTGGTCCCGGGGCCTCCGGAGTCAGGGGCTGGGAGTTGTCCGTATCCGCTGCCGTCGAGGCTCTTTCCGCTGGTACTGCCGGCTTCGGTTCGGTGCGACGAGGAGCCTGCTTCTCCTTTGAGGCCGATTCGGTAGCGGCGCCAGGCTCAGAGGGCGTGGCGGGTCGAGCAGAGAATGCGCTCCTTGAGCGCTCCCGCACTGGACCGGCGCTGAGGTCGTGATCGGCAGCAGGTGCAGGTGTTGACTCCACGACTTCCTGCTTGGCGATGACCGCTGGGGTCGGAGACGGCGCCGCAGGTTCGGTCGCCCGTTTGGCGTGGGTGTTCGCACCCCGGCGCCAGCGCCGCCGTGCTCGCTCAGGAGTTGCAGGAGGCTGTTGTGCAATGGGGATCGCCTGCGGTTGGGCGGCCCAACTCGACTTCCTGACGTGCCCGTTTCCGTTGTTCGCCGGCCCGGGCTCGCGTTCCGCCTCGGGCGCTGGAACGGCTGAGGCCGGTGCCGGAACCGCCGACCACAGGTTGCCATTTGCGGCCGGGTGGTTCGGAGCCGTTCCAGCGACCGGAGCAGCCGACCACGTGTTGTTGCGGGGTCGGCCGGGCTCGGGCGGGCCCGCAGCGGCCGGAGCGCTCGATCCGCCCGAAGGCGGGGGGGCCACGGTGGCAGGCGCCGGTGGGGTGGCAGCAGGGACACCCGTCGGCGTTGCAGTCCAGGCTGTGGGCCGGCGTGACGGCGGCTTCTCCGGAGCCGCCATCGGTGCTGGTGGAGCCGGGGCAGCTTGGGGCGCGGATCCACTCAAAAGTGCCGCCGCGTGCTGTTCGAACGCCTCCCCTGAGAGCGCGCCGGAGTCCCGCTGGACCCTGAGCTTCTGGAGCTCCTCCAACAGGACGTCCTGGCTGAGAGCCATCCCCTCGCTCCCTCAAGGAATCCAAAAAGTGTACCGATGGTCCTTGCTAAGTAACACCCCAGGAGCGGATCCTTTTCATGTTGGCGGAGAGAGGTCTGAGGGTCACGAAGCGTGGCCCATGGCTCGGGTGCCTCGGTTGGCCGAATGTTGACCCTCGATAGACCGGGATGTGGCCCGGGAAACGGACCATTGAGCCCGTGACGGAGTCGTCCCAGGCAGATCTCCGCACGCATCACGCGCGGCGGCTCCCCGCCGCAGATGTACAGCACGGAGACGCGATCCTCTCCCAACTGGGGCTCAACGACTACCGTTTTGCGTTCCGAGCCCCGACTGGGCGGGATCCCGGCGCGAGGACGGGGCTCGCTCTGGAGGTCTGCCGTGACAGTCGAGAAGGATCTGAGGGCTGAGGGCTCGATGCCCAGGGGAAACACGGTCAGAGACGTGGTCGATCAGGGCCGGGGCGTGGCGGGCGGCCACGCCCAGCTAGGCGAGCTTCTCGTCGGGGAGCAGTTGATCTCCCACGCCCAGCTGGCCGAGGCGCTCCTGCAACAGTCCGCTTCGGGGAGGCGGATCGGGTCACTGCTCGTCGAGCTGGGGGCCGTGACCGAGCGAGATCTGGCTCGCGTGCTTTCCCAGCAGCTGGACATCCCCATGGCCGACCTGGCCCAGGAGACGATCTCCCCCGAGGCGGTGGCGCTGCTCCCCGAAGCGGTCGCCCGGGCCCACCTGGCCGTACCGATCTCCATGGACGACGACGGCGTGTCCATCGTCGTCGCCGACCCCACGCCGGAGCTGGCCCAGACCCTGGCCAACGCCACCGGCCGGTTGGTGCAGCTCGCCATCGCCCCTCAGTCCGATGTGCTCAGGGCCATCAACGGCGCCTACCGGGCCCTGGGGCAGATCCATCAGTACGTCGAAGCATTCACCGCTACCGAAGTCGCCCCGCGTCCGGTCGAGACGGTGCTCAGCGAGGCCTCCCGGGTCGATGACGCCCCCGTCGTCCGGGTGGTCCAGCTCGTCCTGACCCAGGCGCTTCGCGACCGGGCCTCGGACATCCACATCGAGCCGCAGGGCGACCACCTGCGGGTGCGTTTCCGCATCGACGGGGCCCTGCATGACGCCATGGACCCTCTTCCGGCTTCCATGGCCGCCGCCCTCACCAGCCGCATCAAGATCCTGGCCGGCATGAACATCGTGGAGCGGCGCCGCCCCCAGGACGGCCAGATCAGCATGGAGATCGACGGAAAGCCGATCGACATCCGTGTGTCCACCGTTGCCACCATCTGGGGCGAGGCGTGCGTGATGCGGGTGCTTGACAAGAGCCGCTCCCTGTTCCGTCTCGGGGAGCTGGGCATGCCTCAGGACACCCACGAGGTCTTCGCCCGCATGATCCGGGCGCCATTCGGCATGGTGATCTCGGCGGGTCCGACCGGGAGCGGGAAGACCACCACCCTCTATGCGGCGCTCAACGAGATCGACGAGCCACACCGCAACATCATGACCATTGAGGACCCCGTCGAGTACGTCTTCCCCACCATCAACCAGATCCAGACCCACGAGCAGGCCGGGATCACATTTGCTACAGGGCTGCGGTCCATCTTGCGCCAAGACCCCGATGTCATTCTGGTGGGTGAGATACGTGACGTCGACACGGCCCGAGTAGCAGTCCAGTCCGCCCTCACTGGCCACTTCGTTCTCTCCTCCCTGCACGCCACCGACTGTGCCGCGGCGCTGCACCGGTTCCTGGACATGGGCATCGAGTCTTTCCTCATCGCCTCCTCTGTGCTGTCCGTCGTGAGCCAGCGCCTCGTTCGGCGCATGTGCCAAACCTGCAAGGTGACCTATACACCGAAGGATGAAGAACTGGCGTTCTTCTACGAGAGCGGCGGAGAGGAGAAGTCCACCTTCTGGATGGGCGAGGGTTGCAACTTCTGCGCCGGCACCGGCTACCGCGACCGCATTGGGGTGTACGGGCTCATGCGCATCACTCCGGAGATCAAGCGGCTGATCGTGGGCTGGGCCACCCAGGAGGAGCTCCAACGCATGGCCATCAGCCAAGGTATGCGCACGCTCCGTACCGAGGCGATCAATCTGATCGCCAACGACGTCACCACCATTTCGGAAGTCGTCCGTTCGATCTACGCCGCCTAGGAGGAGCCCCCTCGTGGCCAAGTTCAAATTCAAGGCGATCACCCCGGAAGGGGTCACTGTCACAGGGGTGGAGGACGCCCTCAGCGTCGGCATGGCCCGCCGTGCCCTTCTGGAGCGGAGTCTGTCTCCTCTAGATGTTCAAGAAAAGAAGAGCCTCCTCCAGTTGGAGATCACGAAGGAGAAGGTGCCGCGCCGGGAGCTCATGCACTTCTCCCGCCAGATGGCGGTGTTCATGCGAGCCGGTATCCCCGTGCTGGAGGCGCTCGAGGTCATGACCCAGGAGATGGCCAACAAGGTCTTCGCTTCCGTCCTCGCTCAGATGGCCGACTCCCTTCGCGAGGGCTCCACCTTCGCCGGCGCCGCCGCCATGCACCCCAAGGCCTTCCCCCCCTACTACCTCGGGATCCTCGGCTCAGCCGAGCTGACCGGAAACATTGACGTCGTCCTGGACCAGCTAGCCGACTACATCGAGCGGGACATCGAGGCACGTCGGAAGGTGAGTTCGGCGCTCATGTATCCGGCTATCGTCTTCGTCTTCGCCATCATCGCGGTCGTCATCATCACCGCCTTCGTGTTGCCACGGTTCAAGACCTTCTTCAATTCTCTCCACGCCAAGCTGCCGCTGCCGACCCGCATGCTCATCGCTATCGCCAACTTCTTCGCTAACGATTGGTACGTAGTCGTTGCTGTGATCGCCGTGCTCGTGGCTCTTGCAGTGGTCGGCTTCACAACTCCTAAGGGACGCGAATTACGGGACAGGCTTTTCATGCAGATCCCCGTCTTGGGCGATCTCATCCGTACTGCCGTGCTGGAGCGCTTCTGCCGCATCCTGCACTCGATGGTTGAGGCCGGAGTCCCTCTCCCCGACGCACTACAGGTTACGAGCGGCACCACCACCAACTACGTGTATCGGACCGGGCTGGCCGAGGCCCGCACCGAGATGATGCAAGGCAAGGGACTTGCCGGGCCGTTGGCCCAGACCGGCCTGTTCCCCCCAGCAGCCCGCCACATGTTCTTGGTAGGCGAAAACACCGGAACCATGGACGAGCAGCTCCACTCTGCGGCCATCTACTTCGACCGCGAACTCGACTATAAGCTCAAGCGATTCACCGCCCTGTTCGAGCCAGCAGTCATTGTCTTCGTGGGTGTAGTCGTGGGATTCGTGGCTATCGCGCTCATTTCTGCCATGTACGGGATCTACCGCCAGGTCCACATCACCTGACCGCTCGGCTCCCTGCGGTAGCAGACACGCAACCACCACTCTGGGGACATACGACGCCCGTTTCTGCGTTCCCTGGGAGCTTTTGCACTCCCTGACAGCCTGCAGTAAGGGTGCAGTTGCGCCCAGAGGGGCCCGCACGTTGGCCGGAAGTTGATCCCCCGAGGATTGGCAGTAGACATCGATCTCGGACAATCAAGCCACTCACGGTAGTGCCACGGGCGCCAATCGGGCGGCTCGGGCCGTATCGAAAGGAGCCACCACTGGTGCGTGAGCAACTGAAGAAGAAGCAGGAGGAGGGTTTCACCCTCATCGAACTCCTGATCGTTATCATCATCCTGGCCATCTTGGCGGCGATCGTCATTTTCGCCGTGGGCTCGACGGCCACCAACTCGAAGAAGGCCGCTTGCAACTCTGACGCCAAGAGCGTCGAGACAGCAGTCGAAGCATACAAGGCTCAAAACGGATCTTTCCCGGCGGCCATGTCAGACCTGACAGGAACAACCTCCAATGGA
>DMNK01000141.1:0-7676 GCA_003453695.1 Acidimicrobiaceae bacterium
TACTCCTCGATCTTCATCGCCTCCCCGTTGCTCGCCCAGATGAAAGAACGCGAGCCGCGCTACGCCACCATCCGCCAGCGCCTGGCCAACCGGGCCGAGCGCGAGCTGCTCACCCCCCGGGCCGCCGCCCTGGCCGGGGCCACGGCAGGCGGAGCCAGCCGGGGACGCGCCCGGTCCGGACGGCCGGCGGCGGGCCGTCCCGGCGAGGTGCTGCGTCCGGGCGCCGGGGCACGACGGGCCGCCCCCTCGGGCGCGACCCCAGGTCCTTCCGGCGACGCCGGCGACGGGACCGGTGGCGGAACCGGGTCACCGGCGGCAGGAGCCCGCGGCGGTACCGGCCAGCGCCCGGCGTCGGCGTCGGGTGCCCGGCGTCCGCCCCCCCGGCCGCGCAAGGGGGGCGGCAAGGGTCGTCGAGGCGGTCGTCGCCGCTGACCCGAGCCCCGTCGGCCCGGCGTCGTCAGGGCCCCGGGCCGACGGCGATCCACCGGCCACCACCGCCCGGGAGGACCGTCTGACCCGGTCAGGGCGGGTACCGTGAGTGGGATGGTGACCGTGGAGCGCCGGGCTGCGCCGTACCGGCGCCCGGGCCTGCTCGACGACCTCATGGGCGCCGTCCTCTCGCGCTACGACAGCCGGCATCCGGGGTCACCCGAGCAGGAGCGGGCGCTGCTGGTCGAGGCGGGCCGGGTGGCCGAGGCCGCCCATCGGGACCAGCTGCGCCAGAGCGGCGAGCCCTACATCACCCACCCGGTGGCGGTGGCCACCATCGTGGCCGAGCTGGGGCTCGACGCCCGGTCCGTGGCGGCGGCGCTCCTGCACGACGCCGTGGAGGACACCGGCCTCGACCTGGAGGACGTGAGCGAAGCCTTCGGCCCCGAGGTGGCCGCCATCGTGGACGGCGTCACCAAGCTCGACCGCCTCCAGTTCGACTCCAAGGAGGCCCAGCAGGCCGCCACGGTGCGCAAGATGCTCGTGGCGATGGCGAGCGACTGGCGGGTGCTCGTCATCAAGCTGGCCGACCGGCTCCACAACATGCGGACCATCGCCGTCATGCCCGAATGGAAGCAGCGGCGTACCGCCCAGGAGACCCTCGACATCTACGCCCCCCTGGCGCACCGCCTGGGCATCCAGGAGCTCAAGTGGCAGCTCGAGGACCTGGCCTTCGCCACGCTGCACCCCAAGCGCTACGCCGAGATCGAGCAGATGGTGGCGAGCCGGGCACCCGAGCGCGACGAGTACGTGGCGCGTGTTCTGGTGGCGGTGCGCGAGCGCCTGGGCGCGTCGGGCGTGGCCGCCGAGGTGACGGGCCGCCCCAAGCACCTGTGGAGCATCTACGAGAAGATGGTGGTGCGCGGCAAGGAGTTCGCCGAGATCCACGACCTGGTGGGCATCCGGGTGATCGTGGACTCCGAGAAGGACTGCTGGGCGGCGCTCGGCTCCATCCACGCCATCTGGAGCCCCGTGCAGGGTCGCTTCAAGGACTACATCAACAGTCCCAAGTTCAACATGTACCAGTCGCTGCATACCACGGTGATCGGCCTCGAGGGCAAGCCCATCGAGGTCCAGATCCGCACGCACGAGATGCACCGGCGCGCCGAGTACGGGATCGCCGCCCACTGGGGCTACAAGGAGCAGTCACGCGACGGCGGGTCGACCACCACCGCCGAGATGGCCTGGCTGCAGCGCATCGTCGACTGGCAGGCCGACACCATCGACCCGCTCGAGTTCCTGGAGGCCTTGAAGCTCGACCTGGAGCAGGACGAGGTCTACGTCTTCACGCCGAAGGGGAAGGTCATCGCCCTGGCGGCGGGGGCCACCCCCATCGACTTCGCCTACGCCATCCACACCGAGGTCGGGCATCGCTGCATAGGCGCCAAGGTGAACGGACGCCTGGTGCCGCTCGACACCAAGCTCCAGTCGGCGGACACCGTGGAGATCATCACCTCCAAGGTGCCCTCCGCCGGCCCGTCGCGTGACTGGCTGCAGATCGTCGCCTCGCCCCGGGCCCGCAACAAGATCCGGCAGTGGTTCAGCCGCGAGCGACGCGAGGACGCCATCGAGACCGGCCGCGAGGAGCTGGCCAAGGCGCTGCGACGGGAGGGCCTGCCGCTGCAGAAGCTGGCCACCTCCGACACCCTGGGGGCGCTGGCCGGCACCATGAACTACACCGACCTCGACGCCCTGCACGCCGCCATCGGCGAGGGACACGTCTCGGCCCGTTCCGTGGCCCAGCGCCTGGCCCGCGAGCTGCACGGGCCCGACCGCGAGGAGCAGCTGCCCGCCACCGTCGGCCCCGACCTGCGCTCCAAGCAGCGCCGCAGCGCCACCGCCGGCGTGTACGTGGAGGGCCTCGACGACGTGGTGGTGCGGCTGTCGCGCTGCTGCACCCCGGTGCCGGGCGACCAGATCGTGGGATTCGTCACGCGCGGGCGCGGAGTGAGCGTGCACCGCGCCGACTGCGCCAACGCCGCCACCCTGGCCACCGCCGAGCAGGAGCGCCTCATCGAGGTGGAGTGGAACCGCGACGGCGCCACCGTCTTCGTGGCCTCGGTGGAGGTGCTCGCCTTCGACCGCTCCCGGCTGCTCGCCGACGTGACCCGGCTGGTGTCGGAGCACCACTTGAACATCGTCGCCTCGTCCAGCAACACCGCCCCGGACCGGGTGAGCCGCATGCACTTCGACGTGGAGCTGGCCGACCCCGGGCATCTCGACTCCCTCTTGAGCTCGCTCAAGCAGCTCGACGGCGTCTTCGACGCCTACCGGACCCTTCCCGGCCGCAAGGGCTGAGGCGCCGGTGGCCGAGGAACCGACTGGGCCGCCGCGCGGCCCGGTGGGCACCCGCGACGTGCTGTGGCCGGAGTCGGCCCGCTGGGAGCAGCTGGTGGCCCGCTTCGCCCGGCGCGCCCGGCTGGCCGGCTACGGACTCCTCGTCACACCGGTACTGGAGGAAGCCCGGCTGTTCAGGCGCGGAGTGGGGGAGGCCAGCGAGGTCGTGACCAAGGAGATGTACGAGCTCACCGACCGCGGTGGGCGCCACCTGGCCCTGCGGCCCGAGGGGACTGCGCCGGTGGTGCGGGCCTTCGTGCAGCACAACCCGCCCGTGCCCTACAAGGCCTGGTACGTGACGCCCGCCTTCCGCTACGAGCGGCCCCAGGCTGGCCGCTACCGACAGCACCACCAGCTCGGTGTCGAGGCGCTCGGCAGTGACGACCCCGATCTCGACGTGGAGGTGATCGCCCTGGCGGCCGGGTTCTATGTCGAGTTGGGCCTGAGCCGTGTGGCGCTGGCCGTGAATTCCATGGGCTGTGGCGAGGACCGTCCCGCCTACCTGTCGGCGCTGCGCGCCTACCTCGACACCCATGCCGCCGAACTGTGCGACGAGCACCGGGAGCGCTATGGCGCCAACCCCTTGCGGGTGCTCGACTGCAAGCGGCCGGCGTGCATGGCGGTCACGGCCGGGGCGCCGCGCCTGGTCGACTTCCTGGACGCCCCGTGTGCCGCCCACTTCGCCCGGGTGCGAGCGGGGCTCGACGCCCTCGGCGTCCACCACCATCTCGAGCCACGCCTCGTCCGGGGCCTCGACTACTACACCCGCACCACCTTCGAGTTCAGCGACCCCGGTTTGGAGTCGGCCCAGAACGCCGTGGGGGGTGGCGGCCGCTACGACGGCCTGGCCGAGGCGATCGGGGGCAAGCCGGCACCGGGCGTGGGCTTCGGCATCGGGATCGAACGCCTCCTGCTCGCCTGCGACGCCGAGGCCGCCTTCGCCGTCGCCGCCCCGGCGCCCGAGGTGTTCGTGGTCGACCTGACCGGGGGAGAGGAGGGGCGCGACCTCGCCGAGGAACTGCGCCGGGCCGGCCTGGCCGCCGTGCGGGCCTTCGACGACCGGTCGCTCAAGGCCCAGCTCCGGCTGGCCGACCGCAGCGGCGCCCGGTGGGCGGCGGTGGTGGGCCCCGCCGAGAAGGACAAGGGCACGGTGCAGCTCAAGGACCTGCGGGGCGGGAGCGACCGGGAGCTCCCCCGGGACCGCCTCGTGGCCGAGCTCTCCGGCGGCGAGGTGAGGCAGTGACCGCCACCGGGATGCGCACGCACACCTGCGGGGAGCTGCGAGCCGCCGACGCCGGGACCGAGGTCGTGGTGTGCGGCTGGGTGGCGCGCCGTCGGGAGCACGGTGAGCATCTGGCCTTCGTCGACATCCGCGACTACTCGGGCCTGGTGCAGTGCGTGGTCGACGGCTCCGTGGAAGCGCGCACCGAGTGGGTGGTGCGCGTGGCGGGGACGGTGCGGATGCGCCCGGCCGGCACCGAGAACCCCGAACTGGCCACGGGCCAGGTGGAGCTGGCCGACTGCACGGTGGAGGTGCTGGCCCGGGCCGAGCCGCCGCCCTTCCCCGTCGACGACCGCACCGAGAGCGACGAGGCGGTGCGGTTGCGCTACCGGTACGTCGACATCCGCCGGCCCCGCATGCAGGCCAACCTCCGCCTGCGGGCACGGGTCACCGACGCCATGCGCCTGTCCATGGTGCGCCAGGGCTTCTGCGAGGTCGAGACCCCGCTTCTGTGGACACCCACTCCCGAAGGGGCGCGCGAGTTCGCCGTGCCGTCGCGCCTGCACCCCGGGGACTTCTACGTGCTTCCGCAGAGCCCGCAGATCGCCAAGCAGCTGCTCATGGTGGCGGGCATCGACCGCTACTTCCAGGTGGCCCGGTGCCTGCGTGACGAGGACCTGCGTGCCGATCGGCAATTCGAGTTCACCCAGCTCGACGTGGAGATGTCGTTCGTGACCCAGGCCGACGTCCAAGACGCCGTCACGGCGGTGGTGGTGGCCGCCACCCAGGCGGCGGTGGGGGAGGAGCCCGGCGAGGTGGCCCGGCTCACCTGGCGGGAGTCGATGGAGCGCTTCGGGACCGACAAGCCCGACCTGCGCTTCGGGATGGAGCTCGTCGACCTGTCGGCGGCGCTGGCCGGGACCGAGGCCCGGGCCCTGCAGGCGCCGAGCGTGCAGGCCATCGTGGTGGCGGGGGCGGCCGGGCTCGGGCGCGGCCGGCTCGACGCCCTGGTGGAGCGGGCCAAGGGGCTCGGGGCCGCCGGGCTGGCCTGGTTCAAGGTGGGTGAGGGCGGCGCCCTCGACTCGCCGCTCTCCAAGTTCCTGGACGACGACGCCACGGCGGCGATCGCCGCCGGCACCGGGGCCGCGCCCGGCGACCTCGTGCTCGTGGTGGCCGACGAGTGGCGGCGGGCCTGCGAGGTGCTCGGCCAGCTGCGCCTGGACCTCGGCCGCCCGCCCGTGTCCGAGGGGCCCCGGCGCTTCTGCTGGGTGACCGACTTCCCCCTCTTCGAAGGAGTCGACGAGGAGGGTCGGCCCGTGCCCGCCCACCACCCGTTCACCATGCCGCATCCCGACGACCTCGACGTGCTCGAGCGCCACCCGCTGGCGGTGCGGTCGCAGGCCTACGACCTCGTGCTCAACGGGTGGGAGCTCGGCTCGGGGTCGATCCGTATCCACCGCGAGGACATCCAACGTCGGGTCTTCGACGCCCTCGGAGTGAGCGCCGAGCAGGCCGAGGCGCGCTTCGGCTTCCTCCTGGGGGCGTTCCGCTACGGAGCCCCTCCCCACGGCGGGTTCGCCGTGGGGATCGACCGATTCGTGGCCCTGCTCGCCGGCGAGGAGAACATCCGCGAGGTCATCGCCTTTCCGAAGACCCAGTCCGGCACCGACCCCATGACCGGCGCCCCCAAGCCGCTGGGCGAGGCCGAGCTGCGCGCCCTCGGACTGCGGCCTCCGCGCCGCTGAGGGCGACGTAGGTGGCGCCCGCCGGCCGCGGCCAACGGCGAAGGCCCGGCGCCGAGCCGGGGGACCTGTTCTCGGCCGCAGCCGCTGAGCGGCTGTCGACGCGGGCGCCCCTCGCCACCAGGCTGCGTCCCGGCACGCTCGACGAGGTGGTGGGCCAGCGCCACCTCGTGGCACCCGGTGCGGCCTTCCGGGTCCTCGTCGAAGACGACCGGCTCACCTCGGCCGTGCTGTGGGGCCCACCGGGGACGGGCAAGACCACGCTGGCGTTGGTGGTGGCGGCCGTCACCGCCAAGGCGTTCGTGCCCTTGTCGGCCACCAGCGCCGGGGTGGCAGACGTGCGGTCCGTCGTGGACGAGGCCCGCCAGCGCCTGGGGGAGCAGGGCCGGGGCACCATCCTCTTCATCGACGAGGTGCACCGTTTCAACCGCACCCAGCAGGACGCCTTGCTCCCGTCGGTGGAGAGCGGGCTCGTCGTGTTCATCGGCGCCACCACCGAGAACCCGTTCTTCAGTGTGAACGCCCCCTTGCTGAGCCGCTCGACGCTGTGGCGGCTCGAGCCCCTGTCGGACGGGGAGCTGAACGAGGTCCTGACCCGGGCGCTGGACGAAGAAGGTGCGAGCGTCACCGAAGAGGCGCGGCGCCGTCTGGTGGCGGTGTCCGACGGGGACGCCCGGGCCCTGCTCGGCACCTTGGAGATCGCCCTGGCCCTGGCCGGGGACGCCACCGTGGGCCTCGACCACGTCGAGGGTGGGCGCGCCGGGCGCCTCGTGCACCAGGGGGACGACGCCCACTACGACCAGGTGAGCGCCCTCATCAAGTCGGTGCGCGGGTCGGACGCCGACGCCGGGTTGTACTGGCTGGCGCGCATGCTCGCCGGCGGCGAGGACCCCCGCTTCATCGCCCGGCGTCTCGTCATCCTGGCCAGTGAGGACGTGGGGCTGGCCGACCCCATGGCGCTCGTGGTGGCCGACGCCGCGGCGCGCGCCGTCGAGTTCGTCGGGCTTCCCGAGGCGCAGCTGGCCCTGGCCGAAGCGGTCGTGTACCTGGCCGCCGCCCCCAAGTCCAACCGGGTCACGGTGGCCCTGGGCCGTGCCCAGCAGGACGTGGAGCGGGCCGGACGCGCCGAGGTCCCGGCGCACCTGCGCGACAGCCACTATCCAGGCGCCGCCCGGCTCGGCCACGGTGAGGGCTACCGCTACCCCCACGACGACCCCGAGGGTTGGGTGGAGCAGGCCTACCGCCCGCCTGAAGCCGCTGGTCACGTGTACTACGAGCCCTCTGCGCACGGGGCCGAAGCCGAGGTCGCCCGTCGTCTGCACACCGAGCGCCCCGACGGCGAGGATCGGCCCGGGCGCCGGCGCCGGCCGTAGGATCTCCCCTCGTGCCTGCTTCTACCGCGGCCGTGGTGGCCGCCGCCCTGGCCGCCGGCGCGGCGTTGGCGGCGTTGGTGGCCGTGATCGTGCTCAGCCGGCGCACGGCGCAACTGCGGCGCCTGGTGGAACAGCTCCAGGACGAGGCCGTGCCCCTGGTGCACCAGGCCCGCGTGGTGGTGGAACACGCCGCCGCCGAGATGGAGCGCGTCGGCGATGTCCTCGGCTCGGCCGAGGCGGTCACCGCCACTGTCGACTCGGCGTCACGGCTCGCCTATCGCGCCTTTCAGAACCCCGTCGTGAACGTGCTGGCCTTCGGATCGGGCGTGGGCGGCGCTCTGCGCCGTTTCTTCGGGCGCGCCCCGCGCCCGAAGCCCGCCTCGGCGACGGCGCTGGCGGCGCCCCGCGAGCATCGCCGGCGGCGCGCCAGGCACAGCGCCCCCAAGGCACCGGCGGCGGCCCGCCGGGACCGCTGATGCGGCGGACGGCGGGGCTGGCGGGCGGGGGGGGGGG
>DMNK01000141.1:7780-8627 GCA_003453695.1 Acidimicrobiaceae bacterium
GGCGCCCCGCCGGGACCGATGATGCGGCGGGGACTGTGGCTGACGGCCGGCGTGGTGATCGGAGCCGGCGGCACGGCGTGGTCGAGCCGGCGGCTGGCGCGCCTCGGCGCCCGGGCGCGCACCGGAGAGATCTCTGGTGACGTGCTGCGGCTCTTGGAACGCGGCACCCGTCGCGCGTCGCGCCGGATGGCGGGCGCGTGGGACGGTGGGCGCGCCGATGCCCGCCGGCGCCGGCAAGAGCTCCGCCGCCAATTCGACCCGTCCGCATCGGCGTCCTGAGCACGCGCCCGTTCGTCGTGGCCGTGTCGACGTCGCAGCGCGTCCGGGCGGAAGCCGGGCGTGCACAGGGACATCGGTAGGATCGCCACGCATATGCGCGCCCAGGAGCTGCGCTCCGCCTTCACGGGGTACTTCGCCGAGCGGGGACACCACGTCGTGTCGTCGGCCAGCCTGNNGCCTCCGACGGGGGCATCTTCACCTACGGCGACGCGCCCTTCTTCGGCTCGACCGGCGGCATCACCCTGAACAAGCCGATCGTCGGGATGTCGTCCGGCTGACCTGAGCAAACCCGCGCCGCAGCACCGCAGCGACCCGCCTCAAACCGGCTTTTCACGCCGGTAAGCTGGGGCGATGGACGCCAACGGATTGAGGGCGGCCTTCACGCGTTTCTTCGCCGACCGCGGCCACGCCATCGTCCCTTCCGCCAGCCTCATCCCGCACGACCCCTCGGTCCTCTTCACGATCGCGGGCATGGTGCCCTTCAAGCCCTACTTCCTCGGCGACGAGGCGGCGCCCTGGCCCCGGGCCACATCGGTGCAGAAGTGCTTCCGCACCGTCGACATCGACA
>DMNK01000017.1:0-6801 GCA_003453695.1 Acidimicrobiaceae bacterium
TCCAGGAAGGAGCGCTCCATCTCCTCCTGGATCTCGATGGGCTCGATGGCGAGAGCCAGGCCGTCTGCTTCCGGCTGGCCGGCGTCCTCGGTGCCGACCGCGCCGTCACCGCCGGGGGCGGCCCCGCCGCGTCGGCGGCTCCCGCCGTTTCCCCGTGCTGGCATCTGTGCTGTCCTCCGTTACCTGTCCGCGTCCGACTCCCCGACCGGTCCGGTCAGAAGTCGAGGAAGCGGACGTCCTTGGCGTTGGTCTGGATGAAGGCCCGGCGCAGGTCCACGTCGTCCCCCATGAGCACCGAGCACACCTCGTCGGCGAGGGCGGCCTGCTCCACCGTGATCTGCAGCAGCGACCTCTTCCCTGGTTCCATGGTGGTGTCGCGCAGCTCGTGGAAGTCCATCTCACCGAGGCCCTTCAACCGCTGGAATTCCGCCTTGTGGTTGGGGTTCTCCGCCAGGAAGGCGGCCTTGGCGGCGTCGTCCTTCAGATACATCTTCTCCTTGCCCACGAGCGTCGAGTACAGCGGCGGCTGCGCCACGTACACGAAGCCACCCTCGACCATGGGTCGCATCTGGCGGAAGAAGAAGGTGAGCAGCAGGGTCCGGATGTGCGATCCGTCCACGTCGGCGTCGGCCAGGATGATCACCTTGTGGTAGCGGATCTTGTCGATCTCGAAGTCGTCGGCGAGCCCGGCACCGATGGCGGAGATGAGCGCCTGGATCTCGACGTTCTTGAGCATCTTGTCGATGCGGGCCCGCTCGACGTTCAGGATCTTGCCCCGGATGGGGAGGATGGCCTGGGTGCGCGGGTCGCGGGCGTCCTTGGCCGAACCACCGGCCGAGTTGCCCTCCACGATGAACAGTTCGCTCTCAGCGGCGTTGCGTGACGAGCAGTCGACCAGCTTGCCGGGGAGCCCGGCGCCGTCGAGGGCCGACTTGCGCCGGGTGAGGTCGCGGGCAGTTCGGGCCGCCACTCGGGCCCGGGCCGCCAGCGTGGCCTTCTGCACCACCTTGTTGGCCTCGGGGGGGTGCTCCTCGAGCCATTCGGCGAGCTTCTCGTTGGTGGCCTTCGTCACGAGGGACCGGATGGACACGTTGCCGAGCTTGCCCTTCGTCTGGCCCTCGAACTGCGGGTCGCGCAGCCGGACGGAGACGATGGCGGTGAGGCCCTCGCGGATGTCCTCACCCTGGAAGTTCTCGTCCTTCTCCTTGAGCGCCCCCTTGGCCCGGGCATAGCGGTTCACGACACCGGTGAGGGCGGTCTTGAAACCCTCTTCGTGCATGCCACCCTCGATGGTGGAGATCCCGTTGGCGAAGGAGTGGATCGACTCGTGGAACCCGGTGTTCCACTGGAGCGCCACCTCGACCTCCTGGTCGTCCTCGCCCACGGAGTAGGAGCACACCCGCGAGAAAAGCGGCTCCTTGGAGGCGTTCAGGTGCTTCACGTAGTCGACGATGCCGCCGGTGTAGCGGTAGGTGACCTCCTGCTCCTTACCGGCTCGCTCGTCCTTGAAGCGGATCTCGAGGCCCTTGTTCAAGAACGCCATGATCTGGAGCCGCTCGAGCACGGTGGTGGCGCGGAACTCCGTCTCCTCGAACACCGACGCATCAGGCCAGAAGGTGACGGTCGTGCCGGTGCGGCCCCGGGGGGCGGGACCGGTCTCCTTGAGGGCCACCTTGATCTCGCCGCCGTGCACGAACTCGGCGACGTGGTGCTTGCCGTCGCGGTCGATCTCCAGCGTGAGCCGCGACGACAGGGCGTTCACCACCGACACCCCCACGCCGTGGAGCCCGCCCGAGACCTTGTAACCGGAACCGCCGAACTTCCCGCCGGCGTGCAGGGTGGTGAGCACCAATTCGGCGGCGGAACGGTCCGGATACTGGGGATGCGGCGCCACGGGGATGCCCCGGCCGTTGTCGGTCACCCGGCAGCCCCCGTCGGCCAGGAGCGTCACGTCGATGCGGCCGGCGAAGCCGGCCATGGCCTCGTCGACCGAATTGTCCACGACCTCCCACACGAGGTGGTGCAACCCGGTGGGGCCGGTCGACCCGATGTACATGCCGGGGCGGGCCCGGACAGGCTCGAGCCCTTCGAGAACGGTGATGTCGCCCGCTTCGTACGAGGCGCGGGTCGCCTCGTCGACGGTTACAGCTCCTACTTCCAGCGCCACGTACGCGCCCTTTCGAATACCACGGTCCAGGGAAGGCACCGCTCCGCCCAAGGCTCTCGGGAGCTCTCCTGACGTGCCGTACCGATGCCTCTCAAGTGTACCAGGAGGGTGTGATGCTCAGGCCGTTTACGGACCCTCCGAACAGGCACTTTTCCGACCGTTCTCGAAGCCGTCCGCCGTCACGCGCGCACGCGCACCTCGAGGCGTTCGGGGGCGTGTTCTGGACCGCACGCGTCGGCCATCCTGGCCAGGATCTCGGTGGCCAGATGTCGCACCTGGGTGGCCCAAGCCGGGTGGTCGGCGGAGACGACGAGGGTCTTCTGCTGCAGGCGCAGTGGACGCACGTGCGCGGCCATGGACGGTCCGACCAGCTCCGCCCAGTGCCCGAACACCGTGCTCAACACGTCGGGGCCGGCCACCCCCATGCGCTGCGACAGCACGCCCAGCGCCTCTGAAAGCGGCAGGGGCCCGTCTTCGGAGCGGCCACGTTCGTTGCGACGGCGCGGCCGCGGTTCGCCGCTCACGATCGCGGCCCTGCCCCGGCGAGACGGCCGGCGGTCACCTCGACGACCCGATCGGCGGTCACCACGGGCGGGGGGTCGACGGCCGTGGTGAGCAGCACCTGCCCGGGAGGCAGCTCACCCACGAGGGCGGCGGCGCGGCGGGGATCGAGCTCGGAGAAGACGTCGTCGAGCAGCAGCACGGGGGTCCGCCCCGTCTCGCGCGTGACCAGGAGGTGCGAAGCCAGGCGCAACGACAACGCCACGCTGCGCTGCTCGCCTTGCGACGCCTGTGTGCGCGCCGGGCGCCCCGAGATCTGAATGTCGAGCTCGTCGCGATGGGGCCCCACCGAGGTCGCCTGGCGGCGCAGGTCGTCCTGGCGCGCCTCCTCCAGGGCATGGGCCAGCGAGCCGGACCACGAACGCCGGTAACCCAACGCCAGCGCCCCCCCTGTCTCCTCGCCGGCCGACAGCTCCTCGTAGGCGCGCTGGGTCAGTGGGCCGAGGACGTCGACGAGCTCCTCACGCGCCTCGGCCAGCGCCTCGCCGGATCTGGCCAGTCGGGAGTCCCACACGTCCAGGGTGCGCAGGGCGTCCCCGTCGAGACCTCCCGCCATCTGCCTCAGCAAGGCGGCGCGCTGGCGGACGGTCCGTTCCACCTCGCTCACGAGCGCTTCGTAGCGAGGCTGGCGTGCCACGAGGGCGTCGTCGAGGAATTGGCGGCGTTCCGCCGGCGCCTCTTGCACCATGGCGAGGTCGTCAGGCGAGAACACCGACACCATGAGCACATCGGCCACCTCGCCGCGCCGGTGCACTGCTTGCCGGTTCAGCTGCAGGCGGGCCGGGCCCTGTGCCGGCAATTCGGCTTCGAGCAACACCTGACGAGGCCCGGCGCGGCACTCGGCGCGCACCACGGCCCGGGAGGCACCTTGACGCACCATGACCTCGCGCCTCGCCCCTCGGAACGAACGCTGGGTGGCCAGCCATCCGGCCGCTTCCAGCACCGAGGTCTTGCCCGCCCCGTTCTCCCCCCGCAGCACGGTGAGGCCGTCAGGGTCGGGCTCGAAACTCGTCTCCTCGAAGCACCGGAAGTCGGTGAGCCACAGCGTCGTGATGGCCATCGTCGCCCGGGCTCGACGAACTACGAGACGCGGACGGGCATGAGCAGGTATCGGTAGTCGTCGTGCTCCGGGCTGCGCACGGTGGCCGGCTTGGTGGCATCCAGGGTCTCGAGCACCACCTCGTCACCGAGCACCGCCTCCACCCCGTCGATCAAGTAGCCGGGATTGAAGGCCACGGTCAGCTCCTCGCCCTCGTAGTCGGCGTCGACGTCCTCGCTGGCGTGCCCGACTTCCTGGGACACCACGGTGAGCTCCACCGAGCCCGGCCGCATGGACAACCGCACCGGCGTGGTGTTGTCCCGCACCAGCAGCCGCACCCGGCGCAGGGCGTCCAGCAGCGCTTCCTTGCCCACCCGCAGCGCATTGGGGTACCCCGGGGGGATGAGCTGTCGGTAGTCGGGGAACCGTCCGTCGAGCAGGCGGGTGGTGAGGTGCACGCCCCCGACCGAAAAGGTGGCATCCAGGTCGCTCACCGAGAACCCCACGCCGTCGCCGTCATCCTTGGCCCCGGTGGGGAGCAGGCGCTGGAGCTCGGTGAAGGCCCGGGCCGGCACGAGGATCTGGTCGGCCCCCTCCGGCAGCGGGTCGGTCCCGGTGACGTCCCGGAGGGCCAGCCGGTAGGAGTCGGTGGCCACCAGCCTGGTCCCGGCCCCCTCCGCGGCAACGAGCACACCGGTGAGCAGCGGCCTGGCGTCGTCGCCGGAGGCCGCCCGCACCACCTGGCGCAGAGCCTCGGCCAGGGCGGGGGCGGGGAGGGTCACCTGGGCGGGGCGGGGATCGGGCAGGACCGGGAAGTCGTTCACCGGATAGGTGCGCACCACGAAACGGGACCGGGCGGCCGAGATCTCGACCTCGTCCTCGCCGCCCTCCATAGTGACCGCCCCGGGCTCGAGGGCCCGGACGATGTCCGCCGCCAGCCGGGCCGGCGCCACCACCACCCCGTCGTCGAGCCCGATGGCCTCCACCTCGACCCGGACGGTGAGATCGAGGTCCGTCCCCACCACCGTGAGCCGGTTGCCAGCCGCCTCCAGGCGCACCCCGTTCAAGGTGGTCGTGGTGGCTCCGCGCGCCGTCACCGCCCGGCTGGCCGTGGTGAGCGCATCGACCAGCGTGTCTCGCTCGCAACGGAACTTCACACAGGTTCCTTTCTACAAAGGGATGTAATTCTTACAAGGGCGGTAATAGGCCATGTGGATTGTGGAGGACCCAGGATCCTCCGAGGTCGTGACGCCTTTTGTGATCCACCGTCCGGCGGTCCTCATCCCGAGGCCCGTGCCCGTCCTCCCCGAGGCCCGGAGGTCATCCACTCCCCGGTGGCGTCGGTCCACAAGCCGCCGCCGTCCGCCCACAGGTTCATGCACCGCCCTTGATGCGGACGATGAGCTCGGTGACCTGGTCGTAGATCTGGCGGCGCTCCTTCATGAGCGAGGCAATCTTGTCGACGGCGTGCATGACCGTGGTGTGGTCACGGCCGCCGAACTCCCGGGCGATGGCGGGATAGGAGAAATCCGTGAGCTCTCGGAACACGTACATGCCGATCTGGCGGGCGATGACGAGGGGGCGGCGGCGCGACGCCCCGCACAGATCGTCGACGGTGAACCCGAAGGTCGAGGCGGTGGCGTCGAGGATCATGGCCGCCGTGACCTGACGGGGCTGGCCGGCGGAGACGATGTCTGACAGCACGTGCTCGGCCAGCTCCCGGGACAGGGGTTGGTGGTTCAGGCTGCCGAACGCCGTGACACGGATGAGAGCTCCCTCGAGCTCGCGGATGTTGTCCTTGACGTTGGTGGCGATGAACTCGAGGACTTCGTCCGGCACGGGTACCGGCTCACGCTCCGCCTTCTTGCGCAAGATGGCGAGCCGGGTCTCGAGTTCGGGGGGCTGGACGTCGGTGGTGAGCCCGGAGAGGAACCGGCTGCGCAGGCGGTCCTCCAGGGTGGCGATCGACTTGGGAGGGCGGTCCGAGGTGAGGACCACCTGTTTGGACGCTCCGTACAGATGGTTGAAGGTGTGGAAGAACTCCTCCTGCAGGGACTCTTTTCCTTCCATGAATTGCACGTCGTCGATGAGAAGGACGTCACATTCGCGATAGCGCCGTTTGAAGGCACCGGTCGTGTTGTTTCGGATGGCGTCCACGAACTCGTTCATGAACGTCTCGGTGGAGACGTAGCGGACGTAGCGGCCGGGGAAGTTCTCGAGGACATAGTTCCCGATGGCGTGGAGGAGATGGGTCTTGCCCAGCCCGGCACCACCATGGATGAAGAGCGGGTTGTAGGAACGAGCGGGCATCTCGGCGACCGACAGCGCAGCGGCATGGGCGAAGCGGTTCGATGAGCCGATGACGAAGGCGTCGAAGATGTAGCGGGTGTCGAGCCCCGCCTCGAAGGCCACTTCGGAGATGTCGGGGCGCCGCGTCGAGGACCGGTCGGCGTGGGGCAGCGGGGTCACCGGCGAGGAAGGGCGGTCGTCTTCGACGATGGTGGCGCTCGACGGGGGGGCCACCTCCATCTTGATGGTCACCTCGTGACCGACGGCGTCCGAGGCCACCGCCGCCAGAAGGGGCAGGAAGCGGGTCTCCACGCGGTCCCGGACGAGGGTGCTCGGGGCGTCCACGACCAGGAGCTCACCGTCGAAGGAGCGGGGGGCGAGGGCGGCCAACCAGGTGCGCCACGTAGCGTCCGAGACCTGATCTTTGAGCGCCGCCGCCGAGCGATTCCACAGGTCGTATGCCTCGTTCACCAGGGCCTCCACCCTCCTGTTGCCAGATCTGTCCACAGCGAGATCCACAGGTGTGGATTCCCGACCCCTGTCCGCCCGTCGTCCCGACGAAAGCGGGCTGGCCCCGGGGAAGGAGGACCTCCCGACCGGCCACGCTGGGCGGCGTCGACCGGCCTCACGAAACGTACACGGGCCGTCACGGCACTGCTAGGGCCACGAGACGTCCGAGTCCGCCACCCACCCACCCACCGGCGTGCCCCGAGGGGGCGGGGGGGGCCGGCCCCACCGGGGGCCC
>DMNK01000017.1:7047-7538 GCA_003453695.1 Acidimicrobiaceae bacterium
CGGCGCCGCCGCGCCGAGCCCTTTTCAGCCTCTCGACCGGCGTCTTCGCCTCGCCGGCCAGCCCGACCAAGGGATCACACGTGAAGCGCACCTACCAGCCCAACAACCGCAAACGGGCCAAGAACCACGGATTTCGTCATCGCATGTCGACCAGAGCCGGCCGGGCCATCCTTCGTGCCCGGCGCCAGAGGGGCCGGCACCGCCTGTCGGCGTAGGCGGCCGACGCCATGCCGGTGACCTGGCGCATCCGCGACCGGGCGACCTTCGAGGCGCTGCGCCGCTCCGGGGCGCGTGCCCGGCGAGGTTCGGTGACCGTGACCTACTCCTCTGTGGGCGCCGCTCCCGAGCCCCGCATCGCCTACGCCGTGGGGCGCCGGGCCGGGACGGCGGTGACCAGGAACCGCCTGCGGCGACGCCTGCGTGCGGCCGTGGGCCACGCTCCCCGGCTGGCCCCCGGTGCCTATCTGGTGGCGGCGGGGCCGGAGGCGGTG
>DMNK01000017.1:7721-7887 GCA_003453695.1 Acidimicrobiaceae bacterium
GGCGGCGGGGCCGGAGGCGGTGGAAATGGGATTCGAGGAGTTGAAGAGCCAGGTGGCAGAGGCCATGACCTCAGCGAGCAGGACAGCCGGGTGACGGTCACGTCGGCCCCCGAGCTCGTGGGCGGTGCCCACAGGCCCGCGCACCGCCGAGCGGCGGTGGCGGTGG
>DMNK01000115.1:0-1694 GCA_003453695.1 Acidimicrobiaceae bacterium
CCGACGACCACGAGAAGGAGGCGGCACATGGACGGCATCCGCACCACGGCCGGACGCCAGCCGGCCCCACCACGACGTCGTTCGTTCGTGGCTCTCGGGGCGCTTGGCGCGGTGCTGGCCGTGGTCGTCGCCGCCTGTGGGTCCGGGCCGTCTTCGGCCAGTGGCGGGAAGCCCGCCGACCCTCGCCGAGCCGTGCTGGCATCGGTGACGACCACCGAGTCGGCGCGCTCGGCCGCCTTCGACTTCTCGGTGTCGGTGAACGGCTCTCCCCAGTTGGGCGGCCTCTCGGCGTCGGCCGGCGGTGGGACGACAGGGCCCATTGCGCTCACCATCGGCGGGCACGGGCAGTACTCCTTCGCGGACAGGGCGGGGGAGACGACGATCACCCTTCCGGCCATCGGGCAGGCGCCCGCCCAGACCGTCCAGGTTCGTGAGATCGGCGACGAGCTCTACCTGAGCACCCCACGCCTCTCCACCCTCGACGGAGGCAAGCCCTGGGTATCGGTGAACCTCTCCGACTACGAGCACAGCCAGGGACAGAGCAACCCCCTCGGCAATTTGAGCTTGGGGGACCCCTCCCAAGCCCTGGCCCTGATCAAGCAGCTCGCCGGCTCGGTGACCGAAGTGGGCACGAGCGACTTGGACGGCGTGCCCACGACCGAATACGCAGCCACGGTCGATCTCGCCGGCAGCGGGACCACCAGTTCCACGCTCGTGAGTCCCCAGATCGCCCAGGCGCTCGGCCTGTCCTCAGTGCCCATCGACGTGTGGGTCGACGACCAGGGCCGGGCCCGCCAAGAGCAGACGTCGTTCTCGGTGCTCGGGTTGACGGTGAAGGCACTGGTGCACCTGGGTAGCTTCGGCACGCCGGTGTCGATACCGGCTCCACCACCGGATCAGGTCGCCGACGGCTCGACCCTGCTGCACAACGGCCAACTGGGGAGCCTGTTCGCGCCCACGACCTGACCCGCTCGCGCCCGGAACTCGAGCGGGCGTCCCGGCGCCGGTCCGTAGACTCCCGGGGATGGCCCGGGCCTACGACGTCCAGAAGATCGAACGGAAGTGGCAGGAGCTCTGGGCCGACGAGCGCACCTACGAGGTGGACGCCGGCGACCCTCGCCCTCCCCGCTACGTCCTGTGCATGTACCCATACCCGAGTGGGCCCGCCCACCAGGGGCACGTGCGCAACTACGTCTTCGGCGACCTCCTGGTGCGGTACCGGACCATGCAGGGCGACGCCGTGCTCTCGCCCTTCGGCTTCGACTCCTTCGGCCTTCCCGCCGAGAACGCCGCCATCAGGACCGGCGAGCACCCCCGCACCTTCACGGAAGCCCGCATCGCCGAGCTGAAGGCGAGCGTCAAGGCGCTCGGCGCCGTGTACGACTGGCGCCGGGAGATCCACAGCCACGACCCGTCCTACATCCGCTGGAACCAGGTCATCTTCCTGCGCATGCTGGACAGCGGCCTGGCGTACCGGGCCATGGCGCCCGTCAACTGGTGCCCGAGCTGCCAGACGGTGCTGGCCAACGAGCAGGTGCGGGCCGACGGAACCTGCGACCGCTGCGGCACCCTCGTCGTCCAGCGCGACCTCGAGCAGTGGTTCCTGCGCACGACCGCCTACGCCCAGGAGCTCCTCGACGCCCTGGACGGCCTGGACTGGCCCGAGCGCGTGAAGACCATGCAGCGCAACTGGA
>DMNK01000115.1:1883-2247 GCA_003453695.1 Acidimicrobiaceae bacterium
AGCGCAACTGGATCGGGCGCTCCGAAGGCGTCGAGTTCGACCTGCCCGTCGTGGGCCACGAAGACGAGGGCCTGGCGCTGCGCGTGTTCACCACCCGTCCCGACACGAGCTTCGGGATGACCTACGCCGTGGTGGCGCCCGAGCACCCCCTCGTCGACGTGCTCACCACCGAGGCGCGGCGCCAAGCCGTGGACGAGCTGCGCACGGCCGCCGGCCGTGCCACCGAGCTCGAGCGCACGAGCGGCCTCACCGACAAGCGGGGCGCCGACACGGGCGGCAAGGTCGTGAACCCCTTCACGGGCGAGGCCATCCCGGTGTACGTCGCCGACTACGTCCTCATGCGCTACGGCACCGGCGCCATCAT
>DMNK01000115.1:2378-2868 GCA_003453695.1 Acidimicrobiaceae bacterium
ACGGCACCGGCGCCATCATGGCCGTGCCCGCCGAGGACGAGCGGGACTGGGACTTCGCCCATCTCCACGGACTTCCCGTGGTGCGCACCACGCAGCCGCCCGACGGGTTCGACGGCGGCGCCTGGACCGGCGACGGGATCAAGACCAACTCGGGCTTCCTGGACGGCCTGGACGTGGCCGGGGCCAAGGAGCGAGCCGGTGCCTGGCTCGAGGAACAGGGCATCGGCGAGCGCACAGTCAACTACCGGCTGCGGGACTGGCTCATCTCCCGCCAGCGGTACTGGGGCTGTCCCATCCCCGTCGTCTACTGCCCCGACCACGGGATCCAGCCGGTGCCCGAGGACCAGCTCCCCGTGCTCGCACCCGACGACGTCGAGTTCCTCCCCACCGGCGCCTCGCCGTTGGCCCGTCATCCCACGTTCCGCCACACGACGTGCCCGATGTGCGGCGGCCCGGCCGAGCGCGAGACCGACACCATGGACACCTTCGT
>DMNK01000122.1:0-943 GCA_003453695.1 Acidimicrobiaceae bacterium
CGCTCGGTGCCGTTGATGATGAAGGTGCCCTTGTCCGTCATCATCGGGAAGTCCCCCATGAAGACGGTCTGCTCCTTGATCTCGCCGGTCTGGGCGTTCATGAACCGCGCCCGGACGAAGACCGGGGCGGCGAAGGTCATGTCCTTCTCCTTGCACTCCTGCTCGGAGAACTTGGGCGGCGGACGCAGGTCCGGGTCGGAGGCGTCGAACTCGAGCTCGAGGCTCAGCTGGCCGGTGAAGTCCTCGATGGGGCTGATGTCGGCGAAGGCCTCGGCCAGGCCCTTGTCGAGGAACCACTTGAACGAGTCGCGCTGGATGGCGATGAGGTCGGGCAGGGGCAGGACCTCATCGAGGTTGGCGAAGGAGAAACGCTCCGGGCTCTTGGACCGTGCAGGCAACGGTCAACTCCTCCCAAGTGAGTGATCGGGTGGCGGGGTCGGGACAGCAGGTCGGTGGTGGACGGTGGGCGGCCTATCGGTGGACTACTGGGACTACGGGGACGGGGATGCGGCGGTGCTTCGGTAGGGCGGAAACGAGCGGTCACCAGGACCTCGCCGGCTACCCGGTCGGCGGAGGGGTCGAGCCGGTGTGCCAGAGGGGCGGCGTGCGGCCAGGGGGAGGGAGGCCAGCAGCTGCCGGGGCGCGCTTCGCCCGTCCCACAGAGGCGGGGTGGCGCGAAAGGCGAGGCACGGCAACCAGACAATATACCGGGCCGCGCAAAAAAAGGCAACACCTTTTTCGGCGCCACCGACAGGGTACGGACGCGCCGGGTCGCCGTCAAGGGTTTCCCGGCCCAAGCCGCCCCCCGGCGGGGCCGCTACTGGACTTCGACGGTGGCGCCCGCCTCTTCGAGCTGGGCCTTCGCCTTGTCGGCTTCGTCCTTGGGCACCCGCTCGAGCACGGGCTTGGGGGCGCTGTCGACGAGGTCCTTGGCCTCCTTGAG
>DMNK01000122.1:1186-3707 GCA_003453695.1 Acidimicrobiaceae bacterium
GCGGCCAGGACGACGGTGAACTCGGTCTGCTCCTCTTCGCCCCCGGCCGCCTCTCCCCCGCCGCCGGCGGGCGCGGCGGCGGCCACGGCCACCGGGGCGGCGGCGGTGACGCCGAAGCGCTCTTCGAAGTCCTTCAAGAGCTCGGAGAGCTCGAGGACGCTCAGGCTGGCGATCCCGTCGAGGATCTCGTCCTTGGTCAGTGGCATGTCGGTGTGCTCCTGGTCTGTTGGGTCTGGGTCGGTGTTCGGTCTGGGTCGGTCTCGTCAGGCTTCGGGGGCCGCTTCGGCGGCCGGCGCTCCGGCGGTCTCGGTGGCCGCTTCGGACTCGGCGGACTCGGCGGGAGCAGCCGCTTCCGCGGGCGCCGCCTCGGCGGGCTCGGCGGCCGGGGCCGCCTCAGCCGACTCGGCGGATGACTGTGTGTCGCCGGCTTCGGCGGGGGCGCCGCCCTGCTGGTCGATGAGCGCCTGCAGCCCGTAGGCCAGGTTGCGGGGCAACGCCTGGAGCAGCCCGGCCAGCTGCTGCATGGGGGCGGCGATGGCTCCGGCCACCCTGGCCAGCAGGACGTCACGCGAGGGCAGGTCGGCCAGCGACAACAGGTCGGTCGCCGACAGCACGCCGTCGCCGTGCTGGCCGCCCTTCAACACGAGCGCCGGGTAGGTGCGGGAGAAGTCGCGCAGGGCCTTGGCCACCGCCGAGATCTCGCCCGAGACGAAGGCGATGGCGGTCGGCCCGGTGAGAAGCGACGAGAGTCCCTCGTGGCGGCCGCCGGCCACGGCCAGCCTCACCAAGGTGTTCTTGTAGACCTTGTAGTCACCGCCGACGGCGGCGAGGGCCTGGCGGAGCTGCGCCAGCTCGGAGACGGTGAGGCCGCGGTACTCGGTGAGGATGGCGGCCTCGGCGCTGTCGAGACGGCCCTGTACCTCCTGCACCACGGCCACCTTGTCGGGCCTCGGGTCCTCCATGCCGGCTCCTCTGCTCGTGGGCGCCATCGGCGCCTCTCGGCCGTCTCCGCAGCCACCGAGCAGGGCCGGGATCCCGGCCTCATCGGGGTGTGGTCGTCGCCTCTTCGGGCGGGCCCGGCGGGCCCCTTCGCCACCCCGCAAGGGTGGAACCGGAGGTCTACGGCAACGGCGTGATCTCGATCTGGTCCGTCCCGGGAACCGGGACGACCGAGGAACTCTAGTCGGAGAAATTCAGAGCCCGTGCGGCGAGCACGAAGGCCGAGAAGCTGACCCCGGAGGAACGGCCGACTGTGGCCCGACGGGCGGTTCAGACTCGTCGGGCAGGGCTCAGATTTCCTCCACGAGCTTCATCACGCCCCGCGCCCCGAAGACCCGGCCGTAAGACCTTCCGGTCATTTCTTCCAAAGCGGAGATCTCGACCAGGTGGCCCACGATGTTCGAGGCGGCCGTTGGTGTGATCCCGTGATGCACCGATATCGCCGCGATCGACGTAACCGGCCACTGTGTCAGGCGTGTAGTCACGTCATGGATCGCACCGGCCCAGCGGCGCTCGTTGACCTTGGCTCTGGTCTCGTCGAGCCATTCGATCAACTTCATGGCACCTGAAATGAGGGCATCGCACTGGTTGATGAGGGCCTGACAGAAGAACTGGACCCACGGGTTCCAGTCCCCTGTGCAGCTCAGGTTGAACAGCTCGTCCTGGTATTGGTCGCGGTGCCGAAACAGCCATGGGGAGACCGTGATGGCCGGGTGGCGAACGACGCCAGCCCGAAGGAGCTGCAGGGCGATGAGGAGCCTCCCAATTCGCCCGTTGCCGTCGCCAAGAGGGTGCAGCGTCTCGAACTGATAGTGACCGAAGGCAGCCCGCAGAACCGGAGGCCAGTCGTCGACCTGTTCGACCCACTCGACCCAAGTCTCCAAGGAGGACTCGAGTCGATCATCGCCGGGGAGTGGAACAAAACGGGCCTCGTCGATGGACTGATCGCGAGGACCGATCCATACCTGGTGGGAGCGCACCTTCCCTACGTCCTGGGGGGGATCGTCAACCCCAGCGAACATGGCGGCCTGGGCATCGTTGAGCAAACCGATCGAGATCGGCTGATCTTTGACTGCGTTGAATGCGTTGGTGGCAGCCCGGACGTATCCGAGGATTTCTTTGGTCTCGGCCGAGCGGAAATGATCTCCCGGAAGCTCGGCCTCCAGGACCTCGGTGAGCTGCCCGTAGGTGCCTTCCAGCGCCGAGGTGTCGAGAGCTTCGCGATACAGCGCCGGTCGGATCAGGAGGCCAGGCTCTTCGAGTTGGGCGCAGGCTTGGTCCACCCGGGCAAGCGAACTGGACGCCTTCGTGACTTCATTGAGCGTCGCCATGGAGAGGCTGACCTCCTCCGGCAACGGATCTGGGAAGAAGGCGAAGCAGGCGTACGGGCCGAACCTGGCGTCGGTGCCTCTGATCGGCACCAGCTGCCCAATGGGGCTCCTGGCCAAGAGGTCGTGGTCCACGAAATGATAGTTTCGCCCCCTATCTCTTGACTTTCAAGACTGAGATTCCAACAGCTACG
>DMNK01000122.1:3960-6264 GCA_003453695.1 Acidimicrobiaceae bacterium
CCCCGAGCCGGGTCTAACGCAGCGGGCTCGAGCCGGCCAGCCCCAGCAGCTCCCGGGACACGTACAACGCCGCCGGCTTGCCGGGCCCGTCGTGGCGCAGCGTCTCGTACTCGGTCAGGATCCCGGCGCCGGCCAGGCGCTTCAGGTTGGCCAGCGCCGCCTTGCGGGACAGGCCGAGCTCGTCGACGAGCGTCGGCGACGTGAGCACGAGATGGCGGGGCAGCAGGTCCAGCACCGCCGACACCGCGGCGTCGCTCCGGAGCTTGGGCTCGACCGAGGCGAGCTGGTCGTGCCAGCGCCGCTTGATCCGCTCCACGCTCGCCACCAGCGCCCGCTGGGCCCTGCCCCCGTCGACCACGGCGTCGGCGAACCACCGGATCCAACGGAGGTGGTCCCCCACGCGGAACGAGACCAGGCCCGAGGAGTAGCCGCCCACGTCGGCGGCGACGGCCACGCTCACCGGCGGAGGAACGAGGAGAGCCAGGCGCCGCACGAGCACCCAGGCCACGAGCACCCGGCCCACGCGCCCGTTGCCGTCGGCGAAGGGGTGGACGATCTCGAACTGGGCGTGGACGACGGCGGCCTGGGCGATCGGATCGAGATCGGTGCGGTTGGCGTAGGCGACGAGGTCCTCGAGCAGCGCCGGGAGCTCCGACGCCGGCGGCGTGACGAGATGGGCGTCGAGCGGGCTCGTCCCCCCGATCCACCCCTGCTCCTCCCGCAACCGCCCGACGTAGCGCTCGGGGGTGGGGCTCCCGGTCGACAGCGTGCGCTGCCACTGGCACAGGGCATCCACCGACAACGGCGTCGTCTCCCGGGCGCTCGACACCGCTTCGGACACCGCCGCCAGGTTGGAGGCCACCCAGGCCCCCGCCCCGGTGGTTCGCCGGCCCAGCTGCGCCTCGGCCAGGACGACGTCGACCACCGGAGCCGTGATCCCCTCGATGTACGAGGAGGCGACCCCCTCGGAGCGCAGGAGGAGCCGGGCCAGGGCCTCGTAGTCCCCGGACAGCCCCTCGGCGGCGTGCGCGACCTCGGCCGCCGCTGCCGCGGACCGACCTGCCGAGGGGGCGTCGAGGCCCAGGTGGCGCCGGCGGAGCAGGGCGGGGACGAAGGCACGGACCCTCCGTCCGTTCCAGACGACCTCCACCTCAGAGCCGGCCGGCTCCACCGGCACACCTCCCAGATAAGTTACCTCTGAGAGTTTAGCGGTAACTTATCCGGCCCGGGCAGGCCCGGATCACGCCGAGGCGGCGGCCAGTTCCTCTTCGGTGTCACGGGCCTTGGCCGGGTCGACACGGACCCCGGGGCCCATGGTCGAGCTCAGGGTGACGGCCCGCATGTAGCGGCCCTTGGCGGCGGCCGGCTTGGCCCGGACGAGCTCCTCCACGACGGCGTGGACGTTCGAGAGCAGCTGGGCGCGGTCGAAGGAGACCTTGCCCACGCCCACGTGGATGTTCCCGACCTTGTCGGTGCGGTACTCGACCCGGCCCCCCTTGAACTCGGTCACGGCCTTGCCCACGTCGGTGGTGACGGTGCCGGTCTTGGGGTTGGGCATGAGGCCACGCGGCCCCAGGATGCGGCCGAGCTTGCCCACCTGGCCCATGAGGTCGGGCGTGGCGATGGCCACGTCGAAGTCGAGGAAGCCGCCCTCCACCCGGGACACCAGCTCGTCGGCGCCCACCTCGTCGGCGCCCGCCTCCCGGGCCTCGCTGGCGGCGTCACCGGCGGCGAAGACCACGACCCGCGCCGTCTTGCCGGTGCCGGCGGGCAGGCTGAGGGTGCCGCGCACGATCTGGTCGGCCTTTCGGGGGTCGACGCCGAGGCGGACGGCCAGCTCGACGGTCTCGTCGAACTTGGCGTGGGCCATCTCCTTCACCAGGTCGACGGCCTCACCCGGGGCGTACAGGTGCTCGCGGTCGAAACGCTCCAGGGCGGCTTTGTAGTTCTTGGCCTTGTGCGCCATTGCTCCCTCTCGCTTCGTGGGCCGGTTCGCGGACCCGGCTCAGCCGCTCACCAGGATGCCCATGGACCGAGCCGTGCCGGCCACCTGCTTCTTGGCGGCTTCCAGGTCGGCGGTGTTCAGGTCGGGCATCTTGGTGCGGGCGATGTCGGCCAGCTGGGCGTCGGTGATCGTGCCCACCTGCTCCCGTCCCGAGGTGGCCGCCCCCTTGTCCACCCCGGCCGCCTGGCGGATGAGCACCGGCGTGGGCGGGGTCTTCAGGATGAAGCTGAAAGAGCGGTCCTCGTAGATGGTGATCTCGACGGGGATGATGGTGCCGCGCTGGTTCTCGGTGGCGGCGT
>DMNK01000122.1:6472-7099 GCA_003453695.1 Acidimicrobiaceae bacterium
TGGTCTGCACGCCGTGGGGGCCCAGGGCGGTGCCCACCGGCGGCGCCGGGGTGGCGCTGCCCGCCGGCAGCTGGATCTTCACGACAGCGAGGACCTTCTTCTTGGCCATGATGCTTGTGTCTCCTCGGTCGCCGGTCTACAGCTTGGCGACTTGGCTGAATTCGAGCTCGACCGGGGTCTCCCGGCCGAAGATGTTGACCAGGACCTTGAGCTTGAGCTGGTCCTCGTTGATCTCGTCGATCTGTCCGGAGAAGTCGGCGAAGGGACCCTCGCGCACCCGGACCGTCTCGCCCACCTCGTACTCGAGGCGGGGACGGGTCTTCTTGGAGGGCTCGGGGCCCCCCTCCACCTTCACCTGGAGGATGCTCTCCACCTCGCGGCGCGACAGCGGGGTCGGCTTGGTGCCCGGGCCCACGAAGCCGGTCACGCCCGGGGTGTTGCGCACCACCGACCACGAGTCGTCGTCGAGGTCGCAGCGGCACAGCAGGTAGCCGGGGAACACCTTCTTCTGGACGACCACCTTCTTGCCGTTCTTGAACTCGACCACGTCCTCCATGGGGATGACCACCTCGTAGATGCGGTCCTCCATGTTCATGGAGACGATCCGGCTCTCCAGGTTGGACTTCA
>DMNK01000055.1:0-399 GCA_003453695.1 Acidimicrobiaceae bacterium
GCCTCGATGTAGAGCACGTCCCCACCGGTACCGGTCACCGCCAATCCGGTGGCCACGCCGGGCACGCTTGTCCGCTCGGCGGCCTCGACGAAGAACCGGGGCCTGCCCAACCAGGTGCGGACGTCGCCACTATCGACCACGACGGGTGCTTCGGTCTCGCCCGACGCCAGCTTGGTCGCCACCTTGCGGAGCAGCCGTCCGAGCTCGCGCTCGAGACTGCGCACTCCAGCCTCCCTCGTGTAGTCGGCGGACACGGCCCGAAGGGCGTCGTCGCTCACCTCGACCTCCTCCGCCTGCAACCCGGTGCGCTCCAGCTGACGGGGCAGCAGGTGGTGACGGGCGATGGCCAGCTTCTCGTCCTCGGTGTAGCCGTCGAGGCGGATGACCTCCATGCGGTCG
>DMNK01000055.1:578-853 GCA_003453695.1 Acidimicrobiaceae bacterium
GTCGAGCAGCGGCCCGGGGATGGTCTCGGCCACGTTGGCCGTGGCGATGAACAGCACCTTGGACAAGTCGAGCTCCACCTCGAGATAGTGGTCCCGGAAGGTGTGGTTCTGGGCGGGATCGAGCACCTCGAGCAGCGCCGAGGACGGATCGCCGCGCCAGTCGGCACCGAGCTTGTCCACCTCGTCCAGCACGACGACGGGGTTCATCGTCCCCGCCTCGCGCAGGGCCCGGGCGAGACGCCCCGGCTGGGCTCCCACGTAGGTGCGCCGGTGGC
>DMNK01000055.1:1063-1289 GCA_003453695.1 Acidimicrobiaceae bacterium
CCGCGGATCTCGGCCTCGTCGTGCACGCCCCCGAGGGCCACACGCACGAACTTGCGACCGAGGGCGCGCGCCACCGACTCACCGAGGGAGGTCTTGCCCACCCCGGGAGGACCGACGAGAGCCAGGATGGCTCCCGAGCCGCGCCCGGTGACCTCGGCCAGGCCGCGTTGCGCCCGCAGAGCGCGCACAGCCAGGTGCTCGATGATGTGGGACTTCACCTCTTCGA
>DMNK01000055.1:1535-4366 GCA_003453695.1 Acidimicrobiaceae bacterium
GCCCCAGGGCAGCTCGAGCACGGTGTCGATCCATGTACGGATCCACCCGTGTTCAGGGCTCTGCTCACTGGTGCGCTCGAGCTTGGTGATCTCGCGCTCGACGGCGGTGCGCACCGCGTCGGGCAGGTCGCGCCCGGCGAGCACCGAGCGGTAGTGCTCCGGCGTGCCCTCTTCGCCGTCGCCTCCATCGAGCTCGCCCAACTCCTTGCGGATGGCCTCGAGCTGGCGACGGAGCAGGAACTCGCGCTGGGTCTTCTCCATGCCCTCTTCGACGCTGGACTGGATCTGCTGGCGCAAGGTCAGATCGGCGAGGGTGTCGCGCGCCCATCCGAGCACGAGGCGCAACCGTTGTTCGACGTCGACCGTCTCGAGGACCTCGACCTTCTGGGCGAGCGACAGGTCGGGGGAGTACCCGGCCAGGTCGGCGATCTGCGAGGGATCGGAGACCTCGCGCAGGCGGGCTGCCATCTGACGGGCCCCGCGGGTCAACAGGATGTTCTCGAGCACGGCCCGGTACTCCCGGGCCAGCTCGTTCACGGCGGGCGACTCGGGACCCTCGGCCAGGGGGTCCACCTGCACCCACAGGGCCTGGTTGCTGCCGGGGACACCGGTGCCCACCGAGGCCCGCTCGAGGCCGTGGACGACCATGGCCTGGGGCCCGCCGGGCAGCGATCCCAGCTCCACGATCTCGGCCACCACGCCCACGGGCGAGTAGCGACCGTCGATGTGGGGCACGAGGACGATCCGGCCTCCCACCTGGCCGGCGGCCTCGGCGGCCGCCTGGGCCTCCTCGGTCTCGAGGGCCATGGTGAAGACCATGCCGGGCAGCACCACACCGGAGGTGAGGGGCAAGAGGGGCAGGGTGTCGGTGATCTGGGTCATCTGGTCTCCCGCGGGCCCGTCCCGGGCCTTCTAGGCAACTCGTTGACTGAACAACAACCCGGGGGGCGGATTCGTTCCCCGCCCCGGGCACAGCTCGGTTCTCCCTGGCGGGGGCGCCGCGGCCATACTCGGGGTCGGGCGGAAGGAGGGTCATGGCGGAGCTCGACGGGCGGGTGGCGGTGGTGACCGGGGCCAACTCCGGCATCGGCAAGGAGACGGCGCTCGGGCTGGCCCGGGCGGGGGCCACGGTGGTGCTGGCCTGCCGGGACACCGAGCGGGCAGGCACGGCAGCCGACGAGATCCGGGCCGCCGCCGGTACCGAGGACGTCCACGTCGTCGCCCTCGACCTCGCCGACCTGGACAGCGTGGTGGCCTGCGCCGTCGAGATCGCCGAACGCTTTGACCGCCTGGCCGTGCTCGTCAACAACGCCGGCGGCATCTGGTCCACCCGTCAGCTCACCGCCCAGGGCTTCGAGCAGACCTTCGGCGTGAACCACCTGGGCCACTTCCTCCTCAGCCGGATGCTGTTGCCCCGGCTCGTCGCCGGTGCGCCCAGCCGGGTGGTGAACGTGACGTCCTTCGGGCACCACTTCGCCCCCCTGGGCATGCGCTTCGACGACCTCCAGAGCGAGCGCCGTTACGTGTCGCTCGAGGTCTACGGCCGCTCCAAGCTCGCCAATCTGCTCTTCACGCGGGAGCTGGCGCACCGCTTGTCGGGCCGATCGGTCGACGTGAACGCCGCCCATCCAGGACCGGTGCGCAGCGGCTTCGGGATGGACGGCGACCTGGGTGGCATCCAGGGGTTGGGCAACAAGGTCGTGCGCCTGTTCGAGATCACCCCGGCGGCCGGGGCCCGCACATCGGTGTACCTGGCGACGTCCCCGGAGGTGCAGGGACGCTCCGGCGGGTACTGGGTCCGGTGCCGTCCCGGCCACATGTCACACCAGGCCCGTTCCGACGCCCAGGCCGCACGCCTGTGGGAGGTGAGCGAGCAGCTGCTGGCCGAGGCCGGCTTCACCGCCCCGCCGCTTCCCTGATGGCGCCGCGCCGGCGGCGTCAGCGGTTCCTGGCCAGGTCCTTGAAGGGCGTGCTGCGATCGTTGCTGGGCTCCTTGGGCAGGCCCAGCACGCGTTCACCGAGGATGTTGTGCTGGATCTCGTCGGTGCCGCCGTAGATGGAAGGCCCCTGGGTGAACAGCGCCAATTCGGTGACCATGGCGGCCATGGGCATGCGGGTGGCCTCTTCCAGACGTTTGCGCTCGTCCGGCGAATAGGCGTGCAGGGTGCCGTAGGGGCCGAGGATGCGCAGCCCCAGGTCACGCGACAGGCGGAGGATCTCGCTCATGGACAGCTTGGCCATGTTGCCGAGCCCCGGGATGTCCCCGCCGGTGGAGCGCAACGCCTTCTGGCGCAGGTTCATGAACCGGGCGATCTGGTTGAGCACGTGCAGGCGCACCAAGTCCTGACGCACGGTGGGGTCGGCGATCATGCCGTTGGCGCGGGCCAGCTCGGTGAGCACCTTCTCGGAGGCGCCCAGCATGGCGCCGGGCCCGGCCGGCCGCCGCTGCGATCCCCCCCGGACGAAGTCGCCGGCCCGTCTTTCGAGGTCGCCCGCCACCGTCCCCGGGGTGGCGGCGCCGCCCGCCGCCGACCCGCCGCCTGCCCCCAGCCCGGACCGCTCGTAGGCCAGCGTGGTGTTCGCCACCGCCCAGCCGTTGTTGAGGCCGCCGATGACGGCGTCGGCAGTGGCGCGGGCGTCGGTGATGAACACCTCGTTGAACAGCGCTCGGCCCGTCATCTCCTTGAGCGGCCGCACCTCGATGCCGGGCTGGTGCATGTCCAGGGCGAAGTAGGAGATGCCCTGGTGTTTGGGGACGTCGGGATCGGTGCGCGCCAGCAGCATGCCCAGGTCGGCCACCTGCCCGGCAGACGTCCACACCTTCTGGCCGT
>DMNK01000055.1:4564-24830 GCA_003453695.1 Acidimicrobiaceae bacterium
ACCCACTCGTCGCCGTCGCGCTCGGCGCGCGTCTGCAACCCGGCCAGATCGGAGCCGGCGTTGGGCTCGCTGAACAACTGGCACCACGCCCGTTGCCCGGTGACGATGGCGCGGACGTAGCGCTCTTTCTGCTCGTCGTCCCCGTGGGTGGCGATGGTGGGCGCGGCGAGCAGCAGTCCCAGGCCCCCGGGGGCGCCGAGGGCGCCGAACTCGGCGATGGCCTGCTGGACACGCACGCCCTCTTCGCGTGACAGCCCTTTGCCATAGGTGTTCTCGGGGAGGGTGGGTGCCGACCATCCCGACGTGCCGAGCAGCTCCCACCACTCGCCCACGGTCAGGTCCGGGTCCCAGGTGTCGCTCAGCCAGCCCTTCACCTCGGCGGCGACGTCGTCGACGGTGCTCATGCGGTTCATTCTGGTCACAATTCGACCCATGCCCAAAAGAAGCGCCGGACTGCTCGTCCACCGCCGCCGCCCCGGCGGCCTGGAGGTCCTGCTCGTCCATCCCGGCGGCCCGATCTGGGCGTCCAAGGACGACGGGGCGTGGACGGTGCCGAAGGGCGAGTACCTCCCCGGCGAGGACCCGGCTTCGGTTGCCGACAGGGAGTTCGCCGAGGAGCTCGGTGTCGGGGCGCCGGCGGGGGAGCGCCGCGACCTGGGGGAGCTACGCCAGGCCGGCGGGAAGCTGACCAGGCTGTGGGCCCTCGAAGGTGACCTCGACGTGTCGATGGCCACCAGCAACACCTTCGAGATGGAGTGGCCCCCCCGGTCGGGGCGGCGGGGGGTGTTTCCCGAGGTGGACCGGGCCGGCTGGTACTCCGTGGAGGAAGCCCGGCGCAAGCTCCTGGCCAGCCTGGTGCCCTTCTTGGACCGGTTGCTCTCCGACGGCGCAACCACCGAGGCGGCCCCCTGACGGAGCTGGACCGGGTTCGGCGCCGCGCGGGGCGGGTACCTTCGAAGGCCGTGGGGCGGGAGGCGGGAGGGCTGGCTACGGTCGCCTATTTCTCCATGGAGGTCGCCCTCCAAGACGACATCCCCACTTACAGCGGGGGCCTGGGCGTCCTGGCCGGCGACCACCTGCGGGCGGCGGCCGACCTCGGCCTCGACATGGTGGGTGTGACCTTGCTGTACCGCCAGGGATATCTGGTGCAGCACCTGGCTGCCGACGGTTCGCAGAGCGAGGAGCCCGTCCAGTTCGCCCCCGAAGGCCTCCTCGAACCGGTGTCCGCCACGGTCACGGTGCCAATGGCGGGCGAGACGGTGGAGGTGGGCGCATGGCGGTATCTCGTGCGCGGCGAGCTGGGCCAGGTCCCCGTGTACCTGCTCGACACCGACCGGCCCGCCAACAGCGCCGCGGCCCGAGGCCTCACCGGGCGCCTGTACGGAGGCGACGACGAGTACCGCCTCGGTCAGGAGATCGTCCTCGGCATGGCCGGGCCCGCGCTGGCGGCCGAGCTCGGCCACGACGTCTCGACCTTCCACATGAACGAGGGGCATTCGGCCCTGCTCGGCTTGGCCCTCCTGCGCCAGCAGACCCCGCCACCGAGCCGCTCGGCGGCGTCTCGCCAGCGCGCCGTGGACGCCGTTCGGGAGCGTTGTGTGTTCACCACCCACACTCCTGTCCCCGCCGGCCACGACCGCTTCCCCCAGTCGTTGGTAGGGCGCCTGCTCGGACGGCAGGCCCTGGACGAGCTCGGCTCGCTCAGGGGCATCGCCGAGGGCGCGCTCGACATGACCCGGCTCGGCATCGGCTGTTCCCGGTCGGTCAACGCCGTGTCGCGCCGGCACGGGGAGGTGACACGGGCCATGTTCCCCGGGGTCCGGGTGGGCTCGGTCACGAACGGCGTGCACCTGGCGACATGGGCGGCTCCGGCCACCTCCCGGCTTCTCGACGCCCGCCTCCCGGGATGGCGACGGGCCAACGTCCTGCTCCGCCAGGCCAGTTCCGCCTTGCCCCTGGAGGAGCTGGCCGCTGCCCACGACGACTCCAAGCGGACACTGGTGGACGAGGTCGCCGCCCGGAGCGGCCGCAAGCTCGACCCGGGAGCGTTCACCATCGGTGCCGCCCGGCGGGCGACGGCGTACAAACGCATGTCGCTGCTGTTCAGCGACCTCGATCGCCTGCGGTCCGTGGTCGAGCGGGTGGGGCCGGTCCAGGTGGTGCTGGCCGGCAAAGCGCATCCTCGGGACGAGAGCGGAAAGGACGTCATCCGCGCCCTGTTCCGTGCCGCAGATGCGTTGGGGAGGGCCGTGCCCGTCGTGTACCTGCCCGGCTACTCGATGGATCTGGCGCGGGTGCTCGTGGCGGGGGCCGACGTGTGGCTCAACACGCCGCTCCCGCCGCACGAGGCGTCAGGGACGAGCGGCATGAAGGCGGCGCTGAACGGCGTGCCCAGCCTGAGCCTTCTCGACGGTTGGTGGATCGAGGGGCATCTGGAGGGGGTGACGGGCTGGGCGCCACCGCAGCCGCCCGGCCACGGGGTCGGGGGCGATGGCGACGACGTCGCCGACGCCGAGGCGCTGTACGGCGTGCTCGAGGAGGAGGTGCTCCCGCTCTACTACCGGGACCAGGCGGCCTTCACCGAGGTACGCCGCAGCGCCATCGCCTACAACGCCTCGTACTTCTCCACCGAACGCATGGTGACGGAGTACGAGCGGCTCGTCTACGGCACCACCGACGGGCGCGACCGCTCGGCCTGATCAGAGCGCGGTGGCGACGATCGGTCACTCTCGCCGCGGGCGGGGCGCAACAGACCCGGGTAGTGGCGGGCGTCGAAGCCGCCGATGAAGGCCCGCACCGAGGTGGGCAGAGGCACACCCACGCGGTGGGTGTACAGCCGTCCCGGTGACCCGATCACCAGACGGTCGTGGAAGACGCGCACCCCCGACACGCGGGGATCGCCGGCCATCACGGCGCGGAAGTACACGGCCAGGGCACACTGTCGGGCGTCTGCCGGCTCCCCTCTCACGCCGGCCGACTCGAGCGAGTCGGCCACCGCCGCTGCATCGCTCCCGAGCGAACTCAGCAGCTGTGTCGAGTCCCGGGCCAACGCTCGGCGATCGTCTCGCCGAATGGGCCGCTGGCTGAAAGTGCGCCTGGTCATCGCCCACGACCTACCTGGGAGCTACGGCCTCCGGACCCCCACGGGCGACGATATCCCCTCGCCTTTCTCGGCGGAAGATGGAGGATCGCTCAGCCGAAGGTGTAGTGGTCCGCCGGGGACGGGGCGCTCGAGCCCGACTGGGCGGTGACCAGGACGTCCACGGTGCCCGCCCCGTGAGCGGGGGCGAGGGCCTGCAGGACGGCATCGGAGACGCGCACGAATTGAGCGGCCGGGACCTCACCGAAGGACACCGAACGGACCCCGCTCAGTCCGGAGCCGGAGATCGTCACCCAGGTGCCGCCCGCCGCCGGGCCGGTGTCGGGCGTGACGCCCGACACGCTGGGCCGCGGGGGCGAAGGCGCCGCCGTGGCGCCCAGGGAATTCGGGAGCTCGGTCGCCGGCCGCACGTTCTGGGCCGGGGCGTTGCTTGTTGTCCCGCCGGACGAGGCGGCGCTCCCTCCCGTTCCGGCCGAGTTCTGGGATCCCCCGCTTCGGTGCGTCAGCGCTCGTTGCGGAGCGGCCGTGTTGGAGCCGGACAAGCCGGCCGCCAGGCCGGCGCCGGCCAGGACGGCGAGCACCGCTGCGGCGGCCAGCACGAGCCTCGAGCGGTGCGGGCGGGGTTGCAGCGCCTTCTCGAGCCGTCCGCGCAGCTCCGGGTCGAGGGGGCGAGGAGCGTCCACGCCGTCGAGGGCGCCGGCCAGCGGGTCGGCCAGCGCGCCCTGGAGACGCTCGGCCAGGTCGGGGTCGAGGGGGCGGTGCCCGGCGCCGTCGGCTCCGACCAGTGCCTGCTCGAGTCGCTGGCGCAGCTCCATCGACAGGGGCCGGGGAGCGTCGACGCCGGCCATGAGCTCCTCGGTGGGATCAGGCACCGGGGGCCTCCAGTTCACGACGCAGCCCGTCGCGAGCGCGTTGCAGCAGTGACTGCACCTGCACCCGTGACCTGCCCAGCTCGTCGGCGATCTCCTCTACGGCCATCCCGTCCAGGTACTTGAGCACCAGCACCTGGCGGTGGGCGGCCGGCATGCGCCCCAGGGCGCGCACCACCTCGTCGCGTTGCTCGATGGCGTCTGCTTCCGGCACCGGAGCCAGGTCGGGCAGGGCCTGCAGTCCGTGGCGGGCGGCTTCGGCACGCCGTTCGGACTCGTAGTGGCGAGCCAGCCGCCGCCGGGCGATCACGCACATCCAGGTGGACAAGGAGGCCTCGCCCCGGTACGAGCCCGACGAGCGCACCGCCTCGAGCAAGGTCTCCTGGAGGAGGTCCTCGGCCGCCGCCTGGTTGCCGCCCACCCGGGCGTACAGAAATCCGTACACGACCGGTGCCACGTCGTCGAGCAAACGCCGAACCGCGCCGGGGTCGCTCCGGGCGACCCCGCGGAGCAGCTCGACGTCGCTCACGTGCGAGGGGTCCGTGCCAGGGTGGGAGCGCCCGGTCACCAAGGTCACGCCGCCGGGTTGAGAGCAGGAGCGGAGGCGGGAGCGGGATAGGGCATCCACACGAGTTGCGACAAGGTGGAGAGGTCGCTCACGAGGATGCCTGTCTCCGACACGGTGTAGAGCTTGTCGCCCACGACGAGCGCCCGCTCGATCGCCGGTCCCGGGGCGCCGGGCACGCCGGTGGTGCCCCCAGGGGCAGGAGGCTGGCTGAGCTGCCCTTGTCGCTGCAGGCCGCTGGTGGCTACGTGCCAGGCGATGGCGCCCACGAACGGGGCGGTGGTCGGCGCCACAGCCGGCTGTGCCGTCGCCGCTCCGGGTGGCACAAAGGCCGGCTCGGGAACGGGGACGGGCATCCCGTACTGGTCCACGGGAAGGACCACGAGACCCGCCGCCGCCCAGTACAGCAGGGCGTGGGGATCGCTCTGTGCGCCCGAGCTGGCGTTGGCGATGACGTCCTTGCCCACGAGCGTCGGGTTGGACGGGTTGGACACGTCGAAGAGAGACACCTGCAGACCGTCGTTGCGCAAGCTGCTGGTGACATCCTGGCCCACGCCCAGGAGCAGCCCGTCGCCGACCGGCTGCAAGAACGAGGAGTAGCCGGTGAGCGGCAACTGCCCGGCCATTTTGGGGTTGGCGGGGTCGTGCAGGTCCACCACGAACAGAGGGTCGGTCTGGTTGAAGGTGACCACGTAGCCGAGCGGGCCTTCGAAGCGCACCGCGTAGATCTTCTCGCCGGTGCCGAGCCCGGTGAGGCTCCCCACCACGGTGAGCGACCCGCCCTGCACGGAGAGCACGGTGATGCGGTTGTCCGACAGGGTCGACGGCGCCGTCCCTTCGCCGGGGGGAGGGGTGGCCTGGCCCACGGTGGTGGCCACCCTGAGGTCGCCCTGGTATTCGGACATGGCGTACTGCCCGATGAGCGAACCCGGCACGTCGCCCGACCCGACGTAGCTCGGAGCAGCGGGGTCGGACAGGTCGAACTTGTCGATGACGGTGTCGACCGCCGCCGGCTGGCCCCCCTGCATCGGTTGTGCCACCGGACCAGACGGCGTGGTGAACGCCACGTACAGCGCCGACGTGCTGGCGTACACGGTGTTGGCGTCGCCGACCACCGTCACTTCGGTCCCGGGCTGGTCCGACGACGGGTCGATGGGGACCACGCCGATCGTGTCCACACCCGACGTGGTCACGGTGTGCATGGCCGACGTGCACGGTGCCACCGTGGTCGTGCCATCGGGCTCGCTTTTGACCGACGGCAGCCAATCGGATGGGCTCGAGGAGAGCACGGCGTTGCGGTTGGCCGTCGTGGCGGCAGCCACGGCGGCGGCGGAGCCGTTGGCGGGCGCCACGAAGGGCAGCGTCGGTGCCGACGACACCACCACCTCCACGATCCCGTTCAGGAGGCGGGCGTCGACCTCGCTGCCCTGGACGGAGAACGACCGTGCCACCGTCGGCTTGGAAGGATCGCTGAGGTCGACCACCACGACCTCGGTGGTGCCGCTCTGCATGCCGACCGGAACGACGTCGGGCTCGGCTCCGCCTCCCGACGTCCCGGTTCCGCTGGCAACCCCCGAAGGAAGGGCTCCACCGGAGGCCACGCCCGGCTGAGGCGGGGCAGTGGGCATCCCCATGGGCGGAGATGTGCCGCCTGAGGACGACACGGCGCCTCCGAGCACGACGGCGTCGTGACCCACCAGGAACAGCCCGTTTGCCTGGACTCGACCGGCGAGGTCGAACGAGCCCGCCAGATTCGGAGAGCCACCGACGTCGGCGACGTGCAGCGTGTCGGTGCCGCGTGCCAGGGAGACGAGCACGTGCCCGTCGGTCTTCGTGATGTCGGGCTCGTCCACGCCGGCCTCTTGGTCGTTGGTGGCGGAGAAGCCGCTTGCCGATCCACTCGACGTGGGAGACGCCCCCGGCCCTGCCGTCGAGCCTGTCGCCCCCGACCCTGCCGACCCTGCCGATCCCGACGGGGCGCCGGCCGCCGCCCGAGGCGCGGCGGCCACGGGGCCGTTGCGCACCGCCCCGAGGCGCGCCCCCGGCACCACAGAGACGGCGCCCCCGCCCGTCCCCCACGAGCCGGCGAGCCCGTCGGGCCCCACCATCGACAGCGCTTCCGAACGGAGCTGACCGAGCATCTCGGGACAGCTGGCGTAGGAGACGAGACGGAGCCCACTCACCGCGTTGCCGGCTGACCCCGCCCCATCGGGCACGTCGGGACCGGAGAGAACGGAGCCGGCCACAGCGCCGGCGCCGGCCAGCGCAGAGACGGCCAACCCGATCCCGAGCCCTGCGCGCCACGGTCCCATGTTCGGCCTCCTGCCCCCGGCTCAACCTGCGCCGACAGGGGATTGGTGCCGGAGGAAGCCGCCGATCAACCGGCCGAAGGGGATTTCCCCCGAGAAGCCCGACCCCCCCGGGGCGGCGCCGCCCCTTGACTTGAAGTTCACTTGAGCTTTTAGGCTGGTCCGTGCAGCTCGGGTGGGCCCGCCGGAGGGCGGGAACCGCTCTCCGAGCGACAGCAAGGAGGAAGCCATGGCCGTCGCCCTGATCACCGGCGCCTCACGCGGTTTCGGCAGGGCCCTCGCCCGGGAACTGGCCGGCGACGGCTGGGACCTGGTCGTCGACGCCCGACACCCCGAGCCTCTCGGGGAAGTCGCCGAGCTGCTGGAGGACGCCGGCGTGGCCGTGCGGGCCGTTCCGGGCGACGTGACCGACCGCGGCCACCGACTCGAGCTCGTGCGGGACGCCGAGGAGCTCGGCGGTCTCGACCTCCTCGTCAACAACGCCGGGACGCTCGGCCCGTCGCCCCTGCCCCGTCTCGAAGCACTCGATCCCGCCTCGCTGGCCGAGGTCATGGTGGCCAACGTCATCGCCCCGCTCGCCTTGGTGCAGCTGGCGCTCCCTCTGCTTCGACGGAGCCACGGCGTGGTGGTGGCGGTGACCTCCGACGCCGCCGTGGAGGCCTACGAAGGGTGGGGGGCCTACGGGGCGTCCAAGGCGGCCCTCGAGCAGCTCCACCATGTGCTGCAAGCCGAGGAACGGGATGTGCGGGTGGTGCGGTTCGACCCCGGTGACATGCGCACCGACATGCACCAGGCCGCCTTCCCCGGCGAAGACATCTCGGACCGGGCCGAGCCCGAAGTCGCCGCCGGTGTGTTGCGCCGCTTGCTCGCCGGCGAGGTGCACAGCGGGCGCTACCGGTCGGCGGAGCTGGTCGAGGCACCGGCGTGAGCGCCCTCGCCGCCGGGACCGAGCTGTCGCGGCTCTCCTTCGAGCTGCCCGCTGCCCTGGAAGCGGCCGAACCCCCCGAAGCCCGGGGCCTGACGCGTGACGCCGTGCGCATGTTGGTGAGCAGGGTCGGCACCGGCGAGGTGGTGCACAGCACGTTCTCGATGCTCCCGGCCTTCTTGGACGAGGGCGATCTGGCCGTGGTGAACACTTCGGGCACCATCCCTGCCGCCTTGGACGCCTCCACACCCGACGGCTCGCCGTTGGTGGTGCACCTCTCCACCTGGATCGACGGCCGTCGGTGGGTCGTGGAGCCTCGCCGCATCGCAGACGGATCGACCGAGCGCTGGAGCGGCCCGCCCCCGCCGCACCGCTTGACGCTGGCCGAAGGGGCGTCCTTGGCGCTCGAGTCCCCCTACGGGGCGGGAGGCCGGCTGTGGACCGCCGAGTTGCAGGTGCCCGGGCGCGCCCTCACCTGGTTGACGGTGCACGGGCGGCCGATCCGCTACCGGCACGTCCCCCGGCCCTGGCCCCTGTCGATGTACCAGAACGTGTACGTCACCGAGCCGGGGAGCGCCGAGATGCCCAGCGCCGGCAGGCCGTTCACGGCGGAGGTCGTCACCCGGCTCGTGGCCAAGGGCGTCGGGGTGGCGCCCGTCGTGCTGCACACCGGGGTGGCCTCCTTGGAGGCCGACGAGCTGCCCTACCCGGAGCGCCTACGGGTGCCGGCCCCCACTGCCGAGCGTATGAACGCCGCCCACAAGAGGGGACAGCGGGTCGTCGCCGTGGGGACCACGGTGGTGCGCGCCCTCGAGACGGCAGCCGGCCCCGGAGGCCGGGCCCGGGCCGTGGACGGCTGGACGGACGTCGTGGTCACCCCCGAGCGTGGCGTGGCCGTGGTCGACGGCCTGCTCACCGGTTGGCACGAGTCGGCGTCGTCGCACCTGCTGCTGCTCGAGACGATCGCCGGGCGCCGTCGCCTCGAGTCGTGGTACGCCGAGGCCATCGCCGAGGGCTACCTCTTCCACGAATTCGGCGACGTGCACCTGATCCTTCCCTGACGCGCTGAGCTCACCGCCGGCGCCGAGGGGTGCTCACCTCGCCCGCCCCGGTCGTGGCGATGGCCCGTCAGGGAGTCAGGTGGCCGACCAGGCGCTGGCCCATGTCGCGCACCATGTCGAAGGCACCGGCGACCACCCCCGTCAGCGCGTTGACGGGAGGCGTGTCGGGAGCACGCGGGTGCGGATGGGTGGGAGCGAGTGGTCTGGCCTTCTCGACGAGCTCGCCGATCTCGACGAGACGCCGTCTTCCCAGGGCCTCGCGCACGAACGGGAAGACGTCGGCCTCCTCCTCCTCGACGTGAAGGCGGACGTTGTCGATGAGCAACGACATCTTGGCGGCGAAGCGGTCGTCGTCCGGCGAGGACGACTGCAGTTCGGCGCACAGCCACTTGACGACATGATGCGCCTCGAGGCTGCGCAGCAGTTCCGCCCCGAGCTCGGGGACCTCGAGCTCGACCGCCGGGTAGAAGATCTGTTCCTCGAGAGCTGTGTGCGTGGCCAGCTCGCGCACCGCCGTCCTGGCGGCGCTCGATCTGGTGGCCTTGGCCCGGTCCGTCGTCGACTCGAAGGCACGGAATTGCTTCTCCACGCTCTTGTGATCGGCTTTGAGCAGAGTGATGGCGTCCACGTTCCCTCCTCGTCTGTCGTCGCGACCTACCGCGGGCGCGGACGGCACAAACGCCTTGGAACCCCGTCAATCCGGGTGGTCGAGACCGTAAATCGGCAACAGGGGTGTTTTTCCCACGATGTGCGGTGGGTAGGGTCCCCGGGCCGGGACGGATTATGTGCAACGTTTGAGAAAGGTAGGCGGGGTTGACCGTCGGTCAGCGGGGTGGGCCCGTGGCGAACACAGCTGGAGCTGGCGGCGGGCCCGGGCACGAGGTCGTGTCCGGATTTCGGCACGAGGCGTTCTTCTACGACTCTGCTGACGCCTTCCTCGCCACGACCACGGCCTTCGTCGAGGCCGGTCTGGATGCCGGCGAGCCGGTCATGGTCGCGCTGCCCCCCGAGAAGCTCGAGGTGCTGCGGCACCGGCTGGGCTGTGGCGCCAGCCAGGTGCGCATGGTGGACATGGCCCGCTTGGGACGCAACCCGGCCCGCATCATCCCGGCCTGGCGCCTCTTCGTGGACGACCACCGCGACAGCGTCGCCCTGCGTGGCATCGGCGAGCCCATCTGGACCGCCCGCACCCCCGACGAGCTGGCCGAGTGCCACCGTCACGAGGCTCTGCTCACCACCGCCTTCTCGGCGGGCCGGCCCTGGTGGCTCCTGTGCCCCTACGACACCGGCGTCCTGTCACGAGACGTGTTGGCCCAGGCGCGCCGCAGTCACCGGTTTGTGGACGAGGGCGGGCACAGCAGCCTGAGCCCGACATTCGACCCATCGCCGTCGGTGTTCGAGGGGACCCTGCCCGATCCCGGTCCCCTCGTGGGCGAGCAGTCCTTCGACGAAGGTTCCCTGCGAGGGTTGCGTGCTGTCGTGTCGGCATGGGCGGCCGAGGTGCTCCCTCCCGACCGCGCCGCCGATCTCGTGCTCGTCACCCACGAGGTGGCCTGCAACAGCATCCGCCACGGAGGCGGCGGCGGGACGGTGCGGTACTGGGTCGACGGCGAGGTGGCCGTGGTCGAAGTGCGCGACGAGGGTCGGTTGCAAGAGCCGCTCGCCGGGAGGGAGTTCCCGCCGGGCTACGCCGAAGCAGGACGAGGCCTGTGGCTCGCCAACCAGCTCTGTGACCTCGTGCAGCTGCGCTCGTCGCCGGATGGGACCTGCGTCCGTCTGCGCCTGTCCGTCTGACGCCCTCGAAGAACCTGCTCGGTGTTGTCCGTGCTGTGGGTCACGTGACCGTCGGCCCTGGTCGGTGCCGGCGTGGTCGTAGTGCACCTGGGGCGTTCCCAGAACTTTCAGTGAGGGTTGCGGCCCTTCCCAGGTAATCCCCAGCAGACCGGGGAACAGATGGCCCCATGTCGTTGGCTCCGGACGTTGTCGCGGCGCGCCCAGATGGCGTCTCGAGCGATGCCGGCCCGTCACCTTCCCACGCCAGGGCCCAACTCCACCGGCGTCGGTACATCCCGGCGTTCGACGGATTGCGTGCCGTGCTCGTCGGGGCCGTGCTCCTCTACCACCTGTCGGGGGCGATGTTGCCCACCGCCACCGGGGAGGTGGCGGTCGTGTGCTTCTTCTCGCTGTCGGGATTCCTCATCACCTTCCTGCTCGCCGACGAGCACCGTCGACACGGCACGATCCGCTTGGGGGGCTTCTTCCGTCGCCGGGCCCTCCGCCTGGCGCCTGCCCTGGCAGCGCTGCTCGCCGTGTGGGCCGTGGTGGCACTCGTCTTCGGCCACGACACCTGGATCAGTGCGGTGCCCGGGGGCGGGCCCGGCGGTCGCATCGGGCCGCTGACAGTGGCCGAGACCGTGGGAGCAGCGGCCGCCTACGTCACCAATTGGCTGGACGCATTGGTGCAGTTCAACCTGTGGGCGGGGTACTCCCCGCTCGGGCACCTGTGGTCCTTGGCGGTGGAGGAGCAGTTCTACATCGTGTGGGCGCCGCTCGTGCTGCTCCTCATGAAGACCCGCCGGGCGGGGTGGTGGATCAGTGCCCTCGCCCTGGGATTCCTCCTCGAGCCGGCGCTCCTCTACAGCCAGGGGACGAACCGGGTGTACTTCGGCACCGACACCCGGATGAGCGCGTTGTTGGCGGGGGCCGCCGTGGCCTGGTGGTGGCGCTCCGGGCTGCTGGCTCGATGGGAGCGCTCAGCGGCGACCAGCCTCCTGGGGGGGATCTCGGTGCTGGGACTCGTCGTGGCGGGGGTGGGGTTCCGTCATCCCGACGTGGCGTGGAAGTGGGTGGGCGGGATGCTCCTGGCCTCGGTGTGCGGCGCCGGCGTGGTCGCCTATCTCGCCAACCGTCCCGACCACAGCCCCGTCGCCCGTGCCTTGTCGGGGTGCGCCATGGTCTGGCTGGGGCGGCGCTCCTATGCCGTCTACTTGTGGGGCTACGTCTTCAACACCTGGTTCCGCTCCCTCGGGGCCGCCTGCCCGCCCTTGACCCTCGTCTGCACGCTGGCCGTGGCGGACGCCTCCTACCGGTGGGTGGAGCAGCCGGCGCGCGCCTGGGCGCGACGACGGCCCCGCACGCGAGCCGCCACGCCACCGCCGACACCCGCTCCGGCCGGGCGCCCGGCTCCGCCTGAAGCGGTGGTACCGGCACCGGCGCTGGCCACGGTGGGTGCGGAGGGCGCCCGCTAACCTCGCTGGAGGCGGATCGAGAGGAGGCGGCGGTGGACGCAGATCTCGTCATCCGGGGTGGCACCGTGGTCGACGGCACCGGCGCGCCGGGCCGGAGGGCCGACGTGGCCGTGGGCGGCGGTCGGATCGTGGCCGTGGGAGAAGGCTTGCGCGCCAAGCGCGAGCTCCAGGCCGACGGGCACGTGGTGGCCCCGGGGTTCGTGGACATCCACACCCATTACGACGCCCAGGTGTTCTGGGACCCCTGGCTCACTCCGTCATCGCACCACGGGGTCACCTCCGTGGTGGCGGGGAACTGCGGGTTCTCCATCGCGCCGCTGCGGCGGCCGGACGTGTCCCTTCTGGCCCACACCCTCCAGCACGTCGAGGACATGAGCTTCGACACCTTGTCCGTGGGCGTGCCCTGGGACGAATTCGAGACTTTCGGGCAGTATCTCGACGCCGTGGAGCGCCGGGGCACGGCTCTCAACTTCGGCTGCTACGTCGGTCACACGGCCGTGCGCATCTACGTGATGGGCGACGACGCCTATGAGCGCCAACCTTCCGACGACGAGATGGCCCGCATGGTCGAGGTCGTCGCCGACTCGATGGCTGCCGGCGCCATGGGCTTCGCCACCAGCGCCTCGCCCACCCACAACGGCGACGGCGGGCGCCCCGTTCCCTCTCGGCTGGCCGGCATGGGGGAGCTGGAGGCGCTGCTGCGCCCGCTGGCCGAGGCCGACAAGGGCGTGGTGGCCCTGCTTCCCGGCGTGGCCTATTCGAACGAGGAGATGTTCGCCCTCCAGCGCGCCGTGCGCAGGCCGTTCACCTGGACGGCGCTGCTCACCGTGAAGAACTACCCCTATCACGAGAAGGTGGTGGCCAAGCACGAGGAGGCGCGCGCCGACGGCGTCGAGGTGTGGCCACAGGTGTCGTGCCGGCCCCTGGTGATGCAGATCAACCTGGCCGAGCCCTTCACGTTGAACGCCCGGCCCTCTTTCGCCGCCATCATGGGCCACACCCACGACGAGCGCCTGGCCGCCTATCGAGATCCCGCCTGGCGCGCCAAGGCGTGGGAGGAGCTGTCGGGTGCCGACGGCGGCCTTCCCTTCAACTGGCCGGCGGTGTCGGTGGCGGAGTCACCGTCGCATCCCGAGCTCGTGGACCGGCCCGTGCTGGAGCTGGCTGCAGATCGGGGTTGCACGGCGCTCGACGTCCTCCTCGACATCTCCCTCGAGGACGACCTGAAGACGCGCTTCTGGTCGGTGATCGCCAACGACGATCCCGAAGGCATCGCCTGGCTGCTTCCGCGAGACGGCGTGCTCCTCGGCCTCGCCGACTCAGGCGCCCATGTGTCGCAGCTGTGCGACGCCTGCTTCGCCACCGACCTGCTGGGCACCTGGGTCCGGGACCGCTCGGTCATGCCCCTCGAGCGCGCCGTGCACAAGCTCACGGCCGAACCTGCTGCCGTCTACGGCCTCCACGATCGTGGATCGCTGGAAGTGGGGAAGGCGGCCGACATCTGTGTGTTCGACCCCGACACCGTGGCTCCCGGCCCGCTCCGGCGTGTGCACGACTTCCCCGCCGACGGTGAACGCCTCACTGCCGATGCCCCCGAGGGTGTTCGGCACGTGCTCGTGAACGGCGTGCCCATCCGTGAGGACGGTGCCCCCTCACCCGACGGCATGGACGCCCGCCCGGGCCGGCTGCTGCGCTCCTGACGCTGCGGACCGGCCGCTGCCGAGGAGAGCCGAAGCGTCTCTCAGCTTCCGAAGGCGGCGCGCCCCAGCTGTGCGCCGGCCGAGGCACAGCGCGTCGGGGACGTCGATCCCGGGCCGCCCGGCACCTGCCACGCCGCCGAGGCGAGACGGATGGCGTCGTCGGCGGTGGTGAGGAACCGGTTGTCAGCGGGCCGGTGTCCGTCCAGGAACTGCGCCACCACCTTGATGTAGGCGGCCTGGCCCAGGATGCCGCCGTGGAAGGCGACCACCACCACCTGCTCGAGGTGGGACGCCGCCCCCGGCGGGGTGACGGTGGCGTCGGCGAGCGGCAGGATGGCCAGCTGGCGTACACCGGCGAGCGGGCACGACGCCGCGTCGCGCAGCACCGATCCCTGGCTGTCGATGGACGCCAGGAATTGGTTGTCGGGGGAGAGGTCGACGGGCGACACGGAGTGGAAGGCGGCGCCGATGGCGCGCATGAGCACGCTGGTGCCCACGCCCCATCCCCGTGACGTGCCCTGGGGGTAGCTGGTCTGGCCCGGCACCAACAACGGGCTCGCCATGACCAGTGCCTTCACCGGCAGGCTGGGCTCGGCCAGCAGCGCCGTCTTGGCCACGAGCGCACCTTCGCTCTCTGCCACCACGTCGACGGGTCGCCCGCTGTCGGCGGCCAGCCCCCGGATCTGCTCGGCCATCATGCGGTCGAGCACCGACAACGGCTTCACCGTGTCGGCGGCGGTGTAGGGGAAGGGCTGGTGGTCGGGAGCCAGGCCCCGGTAGGAGAATCGTCGCTCCGAGAAGGTCCTGGGGAGCGCCGCCGTCCCGCCCGGGGCACCGGTGTAGGTGGATCCGTATCCCGACACCACCAGCACGGGCTGGCCGCCCAGGGACGAAGGTGCCGTCGCCTTCACCTGGTGCGAGGGGCGGGCGCCGATGAACCCGAAGGTGGAGCCGAGCGCGACCAGAGCCACCAGGGCCGCCAACGACACGGGAACCACCGGGACCGGGAAGCTCCAAGGCTCTCGGTCGACGACGGCGTGGACCACGGCCCGCCACGACCAGGCGTCGAACACACCCCCGGCCAGGGCCACGAGAGATCCGGCCCACCACGGCACGCTCGCCATCAGCGCGCCGGCAGCGCTCAGGACGAAGAAGCTGCCGATCACCCATCCCGCGGCGCGCAGCGGCACGGTCTGCCTCCACCAGCGCGGCGCCAGGGCCACGGGATGGATGATGAGCGCCACCAGCACGGCCAGCGGCACCGCCGCCAGGAAGATCCACGACACGGGGACGACGGCCAGGCCGAACAGCAGCGACGCACTCGGGATGAGGAGCACGGCGGCGGCGGCGCTGGACGCGACGCCTCGCCAGAACAGGCGCCACCACGAGGGACGGCGCCGGCCCTCCGGCCACACCAACCCGATCGACACCGCCCCCAGCACGCCCCGCCCGAGGAGCATCGCCGCCAGCTCGGCCCCGAGCGTCGGCCACGAGTCGTGGCCCACGGCGATCCAGCGCAGGTCGTGGAACACCCCGAAGGGCGGCACGGCCGTCACCTGCGGGGCGAGCGTGGCCCTGGCGGTCGGTTCGAAGGCGCTCACGAGCGCCCACTCGGCGAGGCAGATGGTCCCGCACAGCCCCGCCAGCCACCACGGCCGTCGGTTCAGCTCGCCTCCCGCTGCGCGCCCGGCCCGTGGGCGTGGTCCTGGGCGCCGCATTGTGCCTGGGACGTGCACACCGCCGGTTCCCGAAGGAGGCGTCGCCTGCTCACCACAGTGTCTGCCGCGGCACCGAGGCCATGGCGGTGCTCGGCCCACGGATGGGCCATCCCCACTCGCCGGCCGCGCTGCTCGAGAACGTCGAGCACGACCCACAGTCCCCACCCGACGGGGACGAGGCCCCAGAAACTGACGATGCGGTACACGATGATGGTTGCCACCGTCTGTTCGACGGGGACCCCGTAGGCGTGCAGCAGGGCCCCCAGGGCGCCCTCGACCACGCCGATGCCGCCGGGGGTGATGGGCAGGGCGGCGGCGATCTGCGTCAACCCGTAGATCACGAAGATCCCCCGCCACGGCACGTGCACGCCCAGTGCCAGCAGGCAGACGATGAGCACGGCGCAGTCGTACAGCCAGTTGAGCAGTGCCAGCCCGAGCACTTCCAGCCAACCCCACCAGCCCAGGCGGACCATCTGCAGCCGGGACAGCAGGTTCTGCGCCTTGCCGAGCAACCACCGGCCGTGCTCGCGCTCGGCGAAGGCGCCGGCCACCAGGTGGCCGGCGCGGGCCACTTGCGGCCGGTGGCGGGCGGCCAGCAGGGCCAGCCCGAAGACGGGAATGGCCGCCAGACCCAGCGCTGCCCATCGCAAGCCGGACACCGGTCCTCTGTCGCCGGCCAGCTCGATCCCACCGGCCACCACGACGAACAGGGCGAAGCTCGACACCGCCCCGGCGACGAGGAACATCCAGATGCGCAGGAACCGGCTGACGCCGCGTCTGCTCAGCTGGCCGAACACCCAGGCGCCCGCCCACGCCACCCCGCCGGGGAGGGTGGCGGCTACGGCGTTGCCGGCCACGGTGATCTCGACCATGGTGCGCAACGGCAGGTCGACGCCCCCGGCGCGCAACAGCCAGCGCTGCATGCGGGCGAACACCACCATCGAGGCCACCTCGAAGAGCACCGCCAGGCCCACCCAGTGCCAGTCCAGGCGGCCGAGAAGGTGCCACGCCCGCGCCACGTACGACGCCCGGCCCACGAGCACGTAGACGGCGGCGCCCACCATGGCCACGCTCGCCGCCACCCGCAACCGGGGCCACCACGTGCGTTGGGGCTTGGCGGCCTCGCCGGCGTCGCCGGGTGGACCGGTCACAGGCGCAGCGGCTTCACCGGGCTGGCCACGAGGGCGGGGTCGGCGGCCCAGTCGACTCCGGGTACGTCGATGTACAGCTCGATCTCGTTCCCGTCGGGGTCGAGGATGTAGAGGCTGTGGGTCACGGTGTGATCGCTGGCCCCCACCACGGTGACCTCCGCCTCCTGCAGCCTTTGCAGCGCAGCGCGCAACTCGTCGTCGCTGTCACCCACCTTGAGCCCGAAGTGATAGAGCCCGACGTGGCGCCCGGACGGCTGCGCCTGGGCGTCGGCACCCACCTCGATGAGGAGCAGCTCGTGATGCGTCCGACCCGACGCCGAGGTGAACGCCGCCGCCGGGAAGCCCAAGGTGCCGTCGAAGACGGGCCTGAACCCGAGCACGTCGCGGTAGAAGGCAACGGAACGCTCGAGGTTGCGGACGTAGAGCACGATGTGTCCCAGGTCCTTCACTTCCACGTCGGAACTCCTCTCGCCGGAGCCTGCCCTGGTGGAGCCCAACGCCGGCAACTCTCATTCCCTCCGGGCCAACAGGCTCCTCCAGCACGCTATTCCTCCTCCTATGCTCCCCGTCGTGGACTTGGATCCCGAGCAGGTGCGGGTCCTCGGCTGTCTCGTCGAGAAGCAGCTGACCACCCCCCAGCAGTACCCCTTGACGCTCAATGCCCTGGTGTCGGCGTGCAATCAGTCCTCCAACCGGGATCCGGTCGTGTCCTTCTCCGAGGAGGCGGTGGAGCGGGCCGTCACCGGCGCCAAGGCCAGGGGCCTCGCCCGGTTCGTGCATCCCTCACACGGGCGCTCCGCCCTCCGCTACCGCCACGAGCTGGCCGAGGTGCTGGGGCTGGACGAGCGACAGCTGGCACTGCTCGGCGTGCTCATGCTGCGCGGTCCCCAGACCCCAGGCGAGCTCCGGTCGAGAACCGAGCGCATGGCGCGCCTCGACGGTCTCGGCGAGGTGGAGGCGGAGCTGTCGGCACTGGCCGGCCGGGAGGAGCCGCTGGTGCGGCGCCTCCCCCGGTCCCCGGGCCAGAAGGAAGACCGCTACGCCCACTGCCTCGGGTCGGCGATCCGACACGTCGAGGACAGCGCACCTGACGAGGTGCGGCAGCGGGATGTGCCGTCGCAGTCGCCTGTCCCGGCCCCGAGCTCGCCGGCCCCAGGGGCATGGTCGGAGGAGCTGGCCGAGCTGCGCCACGAGGTGGCTCGGCTCCGTCGCGACCTCGACGAACTGCGCAGCCAGCTCGGGGCCTGAACGTTGGCAGGCCGGGAACTGTCTCGCTGGCGCGTGCGCCCCGGCAGGCCGGCCGGCATCGCCGGCCGCCACCCCGGCGACACGGGCGGCGCTCCCGGCAGCCGCCAGCAGACCGAGGCGGCCAACTCGGCGCAGATCGAGTCGCTGGAAGGGCTGCAGGGGCGCTTGTGGGCCGAAGCGAGACGATCGCTGCTCGTCGTGCTGCAAGGTGTCGACGCCGCCGGCAAGGACGGCACCATCAGACGCGTCTTTCACGGGGTGAACCCGCAGGGGGTGCATGTCACGTCGTTCAAGGTGCCCACCCACCTGGAGGCCGCCCACGATTTCCTGTGGCGGGTCCACGCCGCGGCGCCGGCGGCCGGGGAGATCGGCATCTTCAACCGCTCGCACTACGAGGAGGTGCTCGTCGTGCGCGTCCACGAGCTCGTGCCCGAGCCGCTTTGGCGGGCCCGCTACGAGCACATCGTCGCCTTCGAGCGCCTGCTCGCCCACGGCGGCACGACGGTGGTCAAGATCTTCCTGCACATCTCCTCCGAGGAGCAGGACCGCCGCCTCGCCGACCGCCTCGAGCGACCGGACAAGCGTTGGAAGTTGCAGGAGTCCGACTTCTTGGAACGCTCCCGGTGGGACGACTACCAAGCGGCCTACGAGGAGGCGCTCACCCGCACCTCGACCGAGCAGGCCCCGTGGTACGTCGTCCCGGCCGACCACAAGTGGTTCCGGGACTGGGTCGTGGGGGAGATCCTTCTCGCCACGCTGACGGAGATGGACCCCCGCTATCCCGAGTCCCCGGCGCTCGACGGCGTGCCCACCCGTGACGCGCCCTGAGGCGCGTCGGATTCCTCAGGCGGTGGTACTGCCCGAGCGGGCGATGGCGGTTTCGTCCGAGCCCAGGTAGGAGGCGATGACCGCCGGGTGGGCGAGCACCTCGGCGGGCGGGCCCTCGGCGATGATGCCGCCGAGTTCCATGGCCACGAGCCGGTCGCAGAGGGAGCTCAGCATGGGCATGTCGTGTTCGATGATGAGCATCGAGCACCCCGTCTGTTCGCGGACCCGGCGCAGGAGGGGTCCGAGCGCCTCGGTCTCCTTCTGAGCGATGCCGCCCGAGGGCTCGTCCAGCATGAGGACCTTGGGGTCCTGGGCCATGATGCAGGCCAGGTCCACGATGCGCCGAGTGCCGGTCGACAGCTCACCGGTGAGCTTCTCGCGGTAGGCGCCGAGGCCCATCATGGCGATGAGCTCCTCGACCACGGCCATCGTCTCGATCTCCGATTCGTAGGAGGCGGGGAGCTGCAGGGCGGCGGCGAACATGTCCCTGCTCAGCAGGTGCCGCTCCCTGGCCACGGCGATGGTCTCGGCGACGTTCAGCGTGGGGTACAGGCGGGCGTCCTGGAAGGACCGTCCCAATTCGCCCATGGCCCGCTGGTGGGCGGGCAGCTCGTTGATCTCCTTGCCTTCGAGCAGGATGCGCCCCTGGTCGATCTGGAGGAAGCCGGAGATGCAGTCCATGAGGGTGGTCTTGCCGGCCCCGTTGTGGCCGATGAGCCCCACGATCTCGCCGGGTTGGACGACCAGGTCGACGTGGTCGACGGCCCGGATGCCGCCGAAGGTCTTGACCACCTCGCGGCATTCGAGCACCGGCCGGTCTCCTTCGGCTTCGGTGTCCGGCGGTGCGGCGAAGACGCTGGTCGTGGCCCCGGCCGTCGCCGTGGGCACCGTCAGCCCCGCAGACTGGCCATTGCCACTCGGCGCCTCGTGCGCCGACGCCCCGGCGATGAACACCGACCGCAGGATGTCGGGGCGCTCGAGAAGGTGTGCGGTGGGGCCTTCGAAGCGGACCTCGCCCTTCTCCATGAAGGCGGCCCGCTTGGCCAGGTTGAGCGCCACGTTGACCGACTGCTCGACGATGACGACGGTGGTGCCTCGCCGGTGGATCTCCTCCACCACTTCGAGCAGCGCGCCGACGATGGTGGGCGCCAGCCCCAGCGACAGCTCGTCGATCATGAGCAGCTCTGGTCTGGTCATGAGCGCCGAGCCCAACGCCAGCATCTGCTGCTCGCCGCCGGACAGATTGCCCGCCATCTGTCCGTAGCGCTGAGACAGGATGGGGAACAGGTCCATGACCTCTTGACGGGCGGACTCGATGCGCTCGGGCTGGTCGCGGATCAACCACGCCGCCATCTTCAAGTTCTCCGCCACGCTCAGGGTGGGGAACACCGCTTTGCCACCGGGCATGAGCGAGATGCCCTTGCGCGCCGTGACGTCGGCGGGAAGCTTGGTGATGTCCTCACCTTTGAAGCTGACCTTCCCGTTCTTGGGGCGCACCAGCCCGGAGATTCCTTTGAGGAGGGTGGACTTGCCTGCTCCGTTGG
>DMNK01000063.1:0-2579 GCA_003453695.1 Acidimicrobiaceae bacterium
AGGTTGACGTCCTTGTAGTCGACCCACTGGGCCTTGTCCCGGCACAGGGCGCACGGCTTCTTCTTGATGCGCCGGGCGGCGTCCTTGGGCCCACGGCGGCTGCGGTCGGGTCCGCTCCCTCCTCCTCCGCGCGCCATCAGAAGGGCTCCTCGTCGAACCCGTACCCGCCGCCACCACCGCCGGCAGCAGCCGGAGTGCGCTCAGGAGCCGTCTGGCGCGCCGGGCCACCGTCGCCGGGACCACGGCGCTCGTTCTTCGTCACCTGGGCGGTGGCCCAGCGCAGGCTGGGGCCGATCTCGTCGGCCACGACCTCGATCTTCGACCGGCGCTCGCCCTCCTGGGTCTCCCACGACCGCTGCTCGAGACGGCCGGTGACGATGACCCGTGAACCTCGGGCCAGGCTCTCCGAGGCGTTCTCCGCCATCTCCCGCCAGCACACGACGTCGAAGAAGGACGTGGCCTCCTCCCATTCCTGGGTCTGGCGGTTCTGCCAGCGGCGGTTCACCGCCAGCCCGAAGGTGGCCGTCGCCTGGCCAGTGGGTGTGAAGCGCAGCTCGGGGTCGCGGGTGATGTTGCCGACCAGCGTGACGCTGTTGCCGTTGGACATGGTGTGCTCCTCCCTTGCCGCTCAGCTGGCCTCGGCGGCGGCAGCGACCTGGCTGCGCCTGCCGGCCACCTTGTCGGGCAGCCTGATGATCTTGTGGCGGATGACCTCGTCGGCCAGCGTGAGAAGCCGGTCGAGCTCGGCGGACGCCTTCGGTTCCGCCGTGTATTCGAACACGACGTAGTAACCCTCGCGCTTCTTGCGGATCTCGTAGGCGAGGGTGCGCTTGCCCCACCGGTTCACGGCACCGGGGTTGCCGCCGTTGGTCCGCACCACGTCCACGGACCGGTCGAGCACCGCCGTGACCGCCGACTCTTCGGCCTCGGGATCGAAGACGACCATGACTTCGTACGGCCGCACGAGCGGCTCACCTCCCTCCGGACCCGGCGCCGAGGCGTCCGGGGCCCCGTCTCTGCGGGGCAGGGTCAACGTGCCGGCAGCCGGCACGACCGGGTAACTCTAACCGGGCAGGTGGTAGGTCTCGGCCTCGGACGGAAAGGCGCCGGTCCGCACGTCGGCCGCCCACGCCGAGACGGCTTCGGTGGCGGCCGCCCCCAGCTCGGCGTAGCGGCGCACGAACTTCGGATAGTTGCCGTCGCCCAGGCCGAGCACGTCGTGGAACACCAGGACCTGGCCGTCGCAGGCGCCGCCGGCGCCGATGCCGATGGTGGGGATGTCGAGCTCGTCGGTCACTCGGGCCGCCACCACGTCGGGGACGCCCTCGAGGACCAGGGCGAAGCAGCCCGCCGCCTCCAGGGCCTTGGCGTCGACGAAGAGCGCCTCGGCGGCAGCCGCCTCCTTGGCCTGCACCCGGTAGCCGCCCATGGCGTGCACCGACTGCGGGGTGAGCCCGAGGTGCCCGACGACGGGGATCTCGGCCGACACCAGGGCGTCGACCATGGGCACCCGCTGGCGGCCGCCCTCGAGCTTCACGGCCTCGGCGCCGGCGCGCACCAGGGTGGCGCCGTTGCGCACGGTGTCCTCGGTGGACACGTGGTAGCTCATCCAGGGCATGTCGCCGACCACGAGGGCGCGCGGCCCGGCCCGGGCCACGGCGGCGACGTGGTGGGCCATCACGGCGATGTCGACCTGCAGCGTGTCGCGGTGTCCGAGCACGACGTTGGCGAGCGAGTCGCCGACGAGGATGACGTCCACACCGGCGCTGTCGGCGATCCGTGCGCCCGGGGTGTCGTAGGCGGTGAGCATGACGATGGGCTCGTCCCCTCGCCGCCGTTTGCGCGACCGGATGGCGGGGACGGTGACGCTGTGAGCCATGTCTGGCCTCCTTTGCCGTCCAGCGCACGATGGCTGCCGGCGGCGTCGGGATTCGGTGTCAAGTGTACCGTCGTCCCGATGGCTATCCCGAGGGCCGGCACGTGACCCGGACCGCCGCCTGCTGCGAGAGCTGCGGCTCCCCGGAGCCGGACGAGCAGCTCCGGCCCGTGTACCGCATCTACCTCGAGACCGACGGCGAAGGCCGGGTCATCGGCGAACGGGTCCTCCCCGATCTCGAGCGGTGGTGCGTGCCGTGTCGGACCCTCTATCCCAACCGGCCTGCCGACGACTCGAGCCAGCCGGGCCCGGGCGCCCCCTAGGACCCGCGAGGAGCAGGCGGACCCACACCAGGCCGAGCCCGCCCGGCGGCCTCGGGGCCCGCAAGGTCGGTGCCGGCCGGGTGTTGTTCAAACGTCCGCAGCAGGCGGCCGCCAGGGCCGCGCCCGGAGGGAGACGTGACGAGCATGGGATCCTCGCCCGAGACCGGTGCCGGGCCCTCGGGCCAGTCGCGAAAGCGCGTCATCACCAGGCGCGACTTCCTCCGAGCCGGGGCCGCCGCCGGCGTGGCCGGTGCCCTCGGGGCACGCGCCGCCGGCTTGAGCAGCGCCCACGGGCGGCTCATCGACGCCGCCCTGTCCGACACGCACACGGGCTCGCTGTCCGACGTCAAACACGTGGTGATCCTCATGCAGGAGAACCG
>DMNK01000063.1:2748-17037 GCA_003453695.1 Acidimicrobiaceae bacterium
CAGGAGAACCGCTCCTTCGACCACTACTTCGGCACCATGCCCGGGGTGCGGGGGTTCACGAGAGGCGCTGTGTTCTCCCAGACCATGCAGGGCACCACGCTGGGCGGCCAGAAGGTGGACTACACGGTGGCGCAGCTGGGCGGCGGCGGGAGCGACACCGACACCTTCTTGAACCCCTTCCATATGGTGAGCGACCCGCCCACCGTCTCCGGACAGACCACCAACGACATCACCCACGACTGGGGCCCGCAGCACGGCGCCTGGAACAACGGGGCCATGGACCACTTCATGGTCGAGCACCTGGCCAACGACCCCATCGCCAAGTGGCAGCTCAACTCGACCGACGGGCTGCCCGTCCCGTCCACCTCCAAGGTGCCGACGGGGATCACGGCCATGGGCTACTACCGCCAGAGCGACTGTCTCGCCTTCTACCGGGCGCTGGCCGACGCCTTCACCATCTGCGACGGATACCACTGCTCGGTCCTCGGCCCCACCGACCCCAACCGCTTGATGTGGATGTCGGGGAGCCTGGGCGCCCACTCGGCCGACGTCGGTGGCGCCGTGCTCACCACCTACGTGCAGACCCGCTACGAGATGTTCGGGACCCTCGACTGGCCAACCATGCCCGAGCTCCTCACCGCCAACGGGGTCAGTTGGAAGGTGTACCAGGACCCCACCTCGCAGGCGCTGTTCAACGTCCTCAACTACTTCAAGAACATCTTCAAGCCGTCGAGCACCACCGACGTCGAGAACGCGGCGTTGGCGCTGGCCCCGGTGTACCCCGCCGAGTTCGCAGCCGACGTGGCGGCGGGCACCCTTCCCAAGGTGTCGTGGATCATGCCGCCCGCGCCCTGTTGCGAGCACCCGGCCACCCCGCCTGAGTACGGCGAGTGGCTGGTGTCACAGATCCTCGAGACACTCGTCTCCAACCCCGACGTGTGGGCCCAGACCGTGTTCCTCGTGGTCTACGACGAGAACGGCGGCTTCTTCGACCACGTGGCGCCCACGACGCCGGGACCCCTCGTGACCGCCACCAACGGCGTGGTGCCGCCGGGCGGGTGGTCGTCACTGCCGGGCTCGGACTACGACGGCGAGTACGTCCCCGCCGCCGGAACCACCAACGCCGCGGGCGGCCCGCCTTCCGACTGGTACGGGGTGCTGGGGCCGGTGGGCCTGGGATTTCGGACACCGGCGCTCGTGATCTCCCCTTTCAGCGCTGGAGGCTGGGTGTGCTCGGACACCTTCGACCACCTCTCCACCAACAAGCTCATCGAGCGGATCTTCCTGCAGGCGGACACGATCATGGGCGCCGGCGGCCTGCACGTGTCGCCGTGGCGCTACGACACCGTGGGTGACATGACGGCCGCCCTGCCCAACCTGGGCAGTGCCGACACCTCGGTGCCCGAGCTCCCTGCCACGTCGCTGCTCTTCCCCGACACCGCCGAACAAGCGCTTCTCGACTCGTGGGGCGGCACCGTGGACTACGGCCAGGCGTACCCGCCTCCCACCTCCAACAACCTCGACTACCTGCAACAGGATCCCGAGCCGGCCGGCTTCAAGCGCAACCGGATCCACGGCTGAGGGCTGACGAGCCGGGGCCGGGGCGGCGCCCCGACGGGCCCGTGCCGCCTTCTCGTTAGCCTCCTGTCCGGATGGGCACCCCGCCGACGGTCATCGAGTACCGCCGGAGCTTCCTCTTCGAGGTGAGCCCCGAGGAACTGTGGCAGGCCCTGTCGGAGCCGCAGCGGTTCGAGTCGTGGTGGGGGTGGCTCGGCGAGTTGCGGGTCGACGGTCAGGGTCTGGTCGACGGAGCCGTCCTGTCCGGCCTCGTGTCGCCGCCCGTGCCCTACCGCATGCGCGTCACCGTCCGTCTCGACCGCTGCCGACGGCCGGCGCGCATCGACGCCACCGTGGAAGGCGACCTGCGGGGCACGGCGTCGCTCGAGCTGCATCCGCACGAAGCGGGGACGAGCGCCGAGGTGGCGTGGCGGATCGAGATGATGCAGCGGGCCATGCGCATCGCCGCGCGGGTGGCGGCGCCGGTGCTGCGCTGGGGCCACGACCGGGTGGTGGACATGACCGTGCACGGGTTCAGGCGCCACCTGCGCTCGCTGGGCGAGCGGGGAGGAGCGGCCGGTTAACCCAGGCGGGCGACGGCCATCCCCGCCGCCAGGGCCACCACCGCCCACGACATGGTGCGCAGTGCCCGCTCCAGGGGTGCCATGAGCAGGTGGCGGTCGAGACCGGTCTCGGTCCCGTCGGCCATGACGAGCGTGCCGTGCACCGACGTCACCGTGCGCCGCAGCCGGCGGGCGGGCGTGCTCAGGGCGCGTTGAGCCAGCGACAGGGCGAAGGCGAACACCGCCGCCAGCACGGCGGCGGCCGACACGGCCTGCGCCTGCGCCACGTAGGCGGTGAGAACGGGAAAGGCGCCCCAGGACAGGGCGAAGCCGACGTCGGTGTGGACCACGCCCCCCAGGAGCTCGGCGTTGTAGGCCACGACGAGCAGCGGACCGAGCACGATGAAGGGCACGATCGACGCCCCCACCCGCGCCACCCCGACGCCACCGAGGGCCACGGCCCCGGCCAGCGACACCACGGTCGCCGCCACCAGCACGGGAGCGGGGATGGACGTCCGCAGGGGGCGCCCGTGCAGCTCGTCCAGGGCGTGGGCGGCCACCCCCACCGCCAGGAAGAAGGCGAGAAGGGTGCCCACGAGACGCACGGCGTCGGGACGGGGCGCCAGGGCGGCGCCGATGACCACATAGGAGAGGTGCCACGCCGTGTACGGCGGGTGCAGCAGCGTCCACCAATCCCGCCACCCGCCGGAACGGGCGGCGTAGAAGGCGGGGCGGGACCGCTCGGCGCTCTCGCCCTCGTCGGCGCCCAGCGCCTCGGGCACGTCCCCCGCCGGCTCGGCCCCCTTCACGCCGGCGCCCCCCGCCGCCGTCCCCACATGACCAGGCCCCCGCCCAGGCTCATGGTCCGCACCGTCACGTCTTCCATGCCGGCGCGCTCCCACGCCGAGACGGTCCACTCGAGTGGATAGCGGCGGTAGTGGCGGCTGATCGAGGGCCCGAGGAAGCGTCCCACCCGGAACCACTCGCCGCCACCGGTGACCAGGCCCGCCAGGGGCAGCACCGCCCGGGTGTAGAGCCACCACCATCCCCGCCAGAACCGTCGGGGCGGCACCGAGAACTCGAGGTTGGCGAGGATCCCCCCCGGACGGACCACCCGGGCCAGCTCCCCGAGCGTGGCCGCCGGGTCGTCCACGTAGCGCAGGAGATAGGTGAAGCTCACGGCGTCGAAGGCGTCGTCGGGGAAGGGCAACTGCTCGCCGCGCCCGAGGGCGAAGGCGATGCCGCTGGCGCCGGCGCTGCGGACGTTGGCCTGCCCTCGCCGGAGCATCGGCTCGGTGAGGTCCACCCCGACCACCCCGGCGCCGGTGCGGGCCCGCAGTGCCAGCGCCACGCCGGCGGTGCCCGTGGCGACGTCGAGCACGGTGCCCGGTCTGCCCCGGGCCACGGCGTCGACCATGGCCCGGCGCCAGCGCCCGTTCTGCCCGAAGGACAGGACCTCGGCCAGCCGGTCGTAGTGACGAGGCAGGCCGTCGAAGAGGTCGCGGGCGAGCCGGTTCCGATCACCGTGCGACGAGGCGGGAGGTGCGGGGGCACCGGCCACGCCTCCGACCATTCCACACCTGCCGCTGCCGTGCCCAGAAGGTGCGCTCGGGCCGGGCGCTCGTCCGGCGCGCCCCGGCGCCGTGCTCAGCCGGCGGCGCAGCCCTGGGAAGCCGATCCACACAGTTCGTTCACGCTGAACTGCACGGGCCGGAAGGAGACGACCGGTGTCCCGACGTCGAGTTGGATGACCCCGTGGTCCAACAGGGGCAGGGTCCGCGGATCGCCGTTGAACTGCGTGCCGTTCTCGAAGGCGACGACCCGTCCCCGTGCCGGGCCGACCTGATCACGGCTCAGTGGCTGCTGCCAGACGTCGAAGAACTGGCCCAGGGTGAACGGCGCCTTGGCGGGCGCCTCGACGTGGACGATCCCGTCGTCTGTGTGGACGTGCAGCCAGTACAAGCAGTTGTCCAGGCCGTTGTCCATCCACACGCCCCCGGGCAGGTGCTCGACCAACCGCGGGGCGGGCATCCCGGCCCCGGCAGGGATGTGCACCTGGCTGCCGTTCACGAAGATCTGCACGAGGGTGTGGATGTGGTACTTCACGACCTGGTCGGCTGCGCTCCGACAGGTGATGCCGTCCACCGGGGTGCCAGGTGCCGTGGTGTCGGCCGACGCCAGCGCCGGCCCGGGCTGGAGCGGCGGGCCCTCCGGGCCTTGCACAGGGGGGGAGGACGAACCGACCGTCAGCCACAGCCCCACGCCGAGCCCGGCCAGGACCACGACGGCGGCGGCCACGACGGGGCCCCGCCGGTGCAGCGCTCGACCGGGTTCTTCTCCCGACGGCCCGCCGGTGCCCGCTTCCTCGGCCTGGGCGCTCACCCGGTCAGGCGCCCATGCCCAATGCCTTGCTGGCGGCCGTGGTGGCCGGTGCCGAGCACACCGATGCGGGCTGCCCCCCGGTGATGGCGCACAATCCGGCAGTGATGTAGTTGGCCGTCCCGACGATGCCCTGGGTCACCGGGTCGTTGGGGTTGGTCAGCTTGGAGGCGATGGCCGATTGGTCGAGCCCCACCAAGGCGTAGGGCGAGTAGCTGGGGCCCGTCACGAACACCTTGTTCCCCATGTCGAGGAACGGGTAGCCGGTGTTGACGCCGAACTGCGCCGAGTACTTGGACCAGAGGTTCTGCTCTTTGCTCGTGACCGGTTGGAACAGCTTGCGGGTCCCGAGGGCGGTGGTGTCGTTGGTCTCGTGTTCCACCGTGGTCAAGGCCAGGTACGGGCTCGAGAAGGTGGCGTTGCGGAACGAGAAGGTGGCGACGGCCGGCGGGGTGTCGTACGGCGAGCTGGTGGTGACGTCCAGGTTCGACCACGTCCCAAAACGCGAGAAGGCCATGACGATGGCCCACCGTTCGGCCCCGCACAGGGGGCAGAACTCGGCCCCGATGAACAGGGCCTCGGGCTTGCCGTCCGTCGTGAGCGGCGCTTGGCCTGTGGCCACCTTGGGTGCCACGACCGCCGACGACGGGGTCCCCACCTGGGCCGCTTCGGACAGCGGCACGGACGTCACCTGGGTCACGAGCGAGGCCGGCGCCGACGTGACCGCAGGCCCGTGGCTGCCCGGGTTGCTCGATCCGCCCGTCACCTTCACCACCACCAAGGCCACGATGGCGAGCACCACCACCACGATGACGGCGTAGGCCATGGTCGCCGCCGAGAAGCGGCGAGGCGCCCCCGCCGCCACCGGTGTCGCCGGCCGGCGCGCCGTCTGTCCCTTGCCGGCGCCCTTGCCGGCCGGAGGACGCCCCGGGGCACGGGAGGGTGCACGCCCGCCCGAGCCCGGCTTGGCCGAGGGCGGACGACGGACGGCCGACGGTGGCCGCTGGCCCGGCTTCTGGGGCGGGCGCGGGCCGGACCCAGCGCTCTGTCCCGGTGGCTTCTGACCCGGGCCCGGCTTCTGGCCCGGTCCCTTGTCCCCGCCTGGCTGCACGACGCTCATCTCGCTCCCTTGGTCGCCCGGAGTACGGGCCAGGATCCTGTCGGGCCGACTGTCAATGCTGCCCCATCCGCCGCCCCCAACGGTAGGCAGGCGGCGGCGACCCTTCCCCGGTTTCTGCCCGCCCCGGCTCGGGTCCCGGGACGTCAGTGATACCCACCCTCGGCTGAGCGCCGCCTGTCAGGCGCCTGTGCAGGTCCTCAGATGCTGCGCCGAGCCGACGCCCGCACCCGGTGGCGGCCACCGGCGGGATACATCCGCATCAGGTGGTTCCACCGGCACTCCGGGCACACCTCGACGACGTAACACGCCACCTCGCTGGCGCGCCGGCACAGCTTGGCCAGCTCGGTGGGCGTGGCCGGGCAGCGGCCGTGCGAAGGGAGACCGGGACCGAACACGTACGTCACGTGGACCAGGTCGGCCTCGGTGCAGATGGGGCACTCCTCGGCGAGGGGCGTCCCGATGTTGCGAGCCGCCCGCACCAGCTCCGGGTGGGCGTCACAGACGTCCAAGCGGCCCAGGCGGCCTTTGCGGAATTCCTTGACCACCGCGTTGCGAGCCAGGCGGTACTCGACCCGGCCTCCGGCGACCGACACCGGAAAGCCGCGGATGGCGCTCGGCCCGAAGGTCATCGGATGACAGGGTATCCCCGGCCGGCCTTCTGCGAACGAGGCTCAGAGCTCCTTTTCGGAAGGTGCCGGGGCCGTTTGACGCTCGCTGGCGAGCGGGCCGGCGACAGCAGTGGCGGCCCTCCGATGACCCCCCACCGGAGGTGGTTGGGCCGTGATGGCCGGGATGGTTGTGTCCCGGTCGATATATCGATACGATACATCTTCACGATGCATCGAACCCATCTTCGCACCCAAAATCCCCAGGTGACCCGCTGATGCTCGAACTCGCCATTCTCGGCCTGCTCGGCGAGCAGGAGTTGCACGGATACGAGATCCGCAAGCGCCTCCGTGAGGAGCTCGGCTTCTTCTCCCCGGTGTCCTTCGGCTCGTTGTACCCGGCGCTGTCGCGTCTCGAGCACTCCGGAGCCGTGGTGAGCGCCGAGGAACCGGGTGATCCGGCCCCGGCCGCGCCCATGACCGGATCGCTGAGCGGCGAACGGGCAGCGCTGCGCTCCCGGCGCAGCGCCGGGAGCCGTGGCCGGCGGGGTCGCAAGGTGTATCGCATCACCGACGAGGGGCGCCGGCAGTTCGCGGCGCTGTTGGACGGCAACGAGCGCGACGCCGGCGCCGATGACGCCCGCAGCTTCGGGCTGCGCCTGGCCTTCGCCCGCTACCTCCCACCGGCGGCCCGGCTCCGGCTGCTGGAGCGGCGCCGGGCCCAGCTGGTGCAGCGACTCGACGAGGTGCGCCAGGCCACCGTCACCGGCCGCCGCGCCCTCGATCCCTACGCCCGGTCCGTGGTGGAGCACGCCGCCGAATCGACCGAGCGCGACATCTCCTGGCTGGATCGCCTCATCGCCGCCGAGCGAGGGCCCTCGACGCCGCCCGCCGGCGGCGGTCCCGGGGCCGGCCTCAGCACCCTGGCCCCGCCTGGTGGCGTGTCTCCCGATCTCGAAGGTTCACTGATCAACGTCAATACGGAAGGAAGCAACCGATGAGCAAGGTCCGGGTGGCGATCGCCGGAGTGGGCAACTGCGCCAGCTCCCTGGTCCAGGGGGTGGAGTTCTACCGGGGGGCCGATCCCGAGGAGACGGTTCCCGGCCTGATGCACGTGCTCCTGGGCGGCTACCACGTGGGCGACGTGGAGTTCGTGGCCGCCTTCGACGTGGACGCCACCAAGGTCGGGGTGGACCTGTCCAAGGCCATCTGGGCCGGGCACAACAACACGATCCGGTTCGCCCAGGTGGGGCATCTGGACGTGACCGTGCAGCGGGGCCCCACCTTCGACGGTCTGGGGTCCTACTACCGAGACACCGTCGACGAGTCACCGGCCGAAGCGGTCGACGTGGCCGAGGCCCTGCGCCAGGCCCGTGCCGACGTGCTCGTGAGCTACCTCCCTGTCGGCTCCGAGGAGGCCCAGCGCCACTACGCCCAGGCCTGCCTCGACGCCGGCGTCGCCTTCGTGAACGCCATCCCGGTCTTCATCGCCAGCGATCCCGTGTGGGCCCGCAAGTTCCGCGACGCCGGGGTCCCCATCGTGGGAGACGACATCAAGAGCCAAGTGGGGGCGACGATCGTCCACCGGGTGCTCACAAGGCTGTTCGAGGACCGGGGGCTGGCCCTCGACCGCACCTACCAGCTCAACTTCGGCGGGAACATGGACTTCAAGAACATGCTGGAGCGCCAGCGACTGCAGTCGAAGAAGGTGTCGAAGACCCGGGCGGTCACGAGCCAGGTGGAGAACTACGTGCTCGACGCCGACGACGTCCACATCGGCCCCTCCGACCACGTCCCCTGGCTGGCCGACCGGAAGTGGGCCTACATCCGCCTGGAGGGGCGCAACTTCGGCGACGTGCCGCTCAACGTGGAGCTCAAGCTCGAGGTGTGGGACTCACCCAACTCGGCGGGGGTGATCATCGACGCCGTCCGTTGCGCCAAGATCGCCCTCGACCACGGCCACGGCGGGCCCCTCCTCGGCCCGTGCGCCTACTTCATGAAGTCGCCCCCCGTGCAGTTCCACGACGACGAGGCCCACGACATGGTGGAGGCCTTCGCCGCCGGGTCGCTCGGGCCGAGCTGGCCGGCCGACTGAGGCGTCCTCCTAGGAGGACCCGGGCCGGGAGCGCCACCAGCCGTCGAGGCGGCGGCGCACCTCGTCCTGGCCGAGCGGGCCCTCCTCCAGGCGGAGCTCCAGCAGAAAGGCGAGCGCCTCCCCCACGAGCGGCCCGGGAGGGATCCCGAGCTGTTCCATGACCTGGGTCCCGTCCAGCTCGGGCCGGATGGCGTCCAGCTCCTCCTGGGCGCGCAGCTCCTCGATGCGCGCCACGAGCTCGTCCATGCGCCGCCCCAAGGCCTTGGCGCGGGCAGGGTTGCGGGTGGTGCAGTCGGAGCGGGTGAGCTCGTTCAACCGGTCCAGCAGGGGCCCGGCGTCGCGCACGTAGCGCCGGACGGCCTTGTCGGTCCAGCCCAGGCGGTAGGTGTGGAAGCGCAGGTGCAGCTCCACCAGCCGCACCACCACGTCGGTGTCGTCGTTGGAGTAGCGCAGTGCCTCGAGACGCTCGCGGGCCATGCGCGCCCCCACCACCTCGTGGTGGTGGAACGTCACGCCACCGGGCCCGAAGGCCCGGGTGCGGGGTTTCCCGATGTCGTGCAGCAACGCGGCCAGGCGCAGCAGGCGGTCCGGGCTCGTCTTGTCCACCACGGCGAGGGTGTGGGCCAGCACGTCCTTGTGCCGGTGGATGGGGTCCTGCTCCAGCGCCAGCGCCGGCAGCTCGGGCAGGAACCGGGCGGCCAGGCCGGTCCGTACCGCGAACCACAGCCCCGGTGACGGCTTCGAGACGACGAGGAGCTTGTCGAGCTCGTCTCGGATGCGCTCGGGCGACACGATGGTGAGGCGCTCGGCCATCTCGTGGACGGCCGCCACCAGCGCCTCGTCGGGCACGAGACCCAGGCCGGCGATGAAACGGGCCGCCCGCAACATGCGCAGCGGGTCGTCGGCGAACGACACGTGGGGGTCGAGAGGGGTGCGCAACCGGCGCGCCCCCAGGTCGTCGAGGCCGCCATAGGGGTCGATCAGCTCGAGGGCGGGCACGGAGAGGGCCATGGCGTTCACCGTGAAGTCCCGGCGGGAGAGGTCGACCTCCAGCGAGTCGCCGAAGGCGACCTCGGGCTTGCGCGACTCGGGCAGGTAGCTCTCGGCCCGATGCGTGGTGATCTCGTAGCGCCGGCCGCCCTCGGCCGCCCCCACCGTGCCGAAACGCTTGCCCTGCAGCCACACCGACTCCGCCCAGCCCCGCACGATGGCTTCGGTCTCGTCGGGGAGGGCGTCGGTGGTGAGGTCGAAGTCCGTCGGCCCGGCATCGGCGTCGACGCCGTCGCCGGACGGCCGCGCCACGATGGCGTCGCGCACCGATCCGCCCACCAGGTAGAGGCGGTGGCCGGCTTCGGCGAAACGCGCCGCCAACTCGCCGGTGGCGTCGAGCAGCGGATGCACGCGGGCGGGGATCACCGGCGCCGAGGGTAGCGGTGCGCGGCGACAGGTCCCGTCGATGTCCGGCGTGGACGCGGCCGCAGCCCCGGATGGCGCGGTACCCGGCTGTAGCGTGCTTCGCCATGGGCAGGCCCGTGTTCGCCCTCGCCCTGGCGGCTGCCGGTGCGACCCTCCTGGCAGGCGCACCCGCCGGGGCTCGGGGCGTCTCGCCCCCCGCCCACCTGGCGGCGGGCGGCTCCTCGAGCGGCGGCCCGGCGCTGACGCTGTTGTCGCAGTCGCCCTGGGTGGGCCCCGGGCAGTCCATGCAGCTCCGCCTCGGCCTGGGCGGCGCGCCGGCGTCGGCGGCGTCGATCACCTTCACGCTGTTCTCGCACCTCACGAGCCGCTCGGCCTTCGCCGAGACGGCGGGCGGCACGGCGGTCGGCAACTCTCTCGGCTCGTCGACGGTGCAGGCATCCACGCTTGCCCCCGATCCCCAGGGCGGCGTGGACGTCACCGTGCCGGTCGAGAGCGGGGACGCGGCGGCGGCGGGGACGGGGGCGTTCACCGCCAATCTCGACTGCGCGGCGGGGAGCTGTGGCGGTGTGTACCCGCTGCGCGTGCAACTGTCGGTGGCAGGGGGCACCCGCACCAGCCTCATCACCTATCTCGTGTACGCCAACCCTCCTGCCGACACCCAGCGTCTGCGCCTGGCACTGGTGATGCCGCTGTCGCTGCCCCTGGGCGGGCCCGGGCGCGCCGTGCCCCAGGTGCAGGACACCGCCCTCGACACGCTCGACAACCTCGATGAAGCCATGAGTGCCCACTCGGCTGCGCCCCTCACCCTCTATCCCGAGCCGGCCTCGGTCGCCGCCCTGGCGGCCTCCTCCCACCCCAAGGCCAAATCCGCCTTGGCCGGCCTGCAGTCGCTCTCGGGGCAGCCCGGCCGGCAGGTCCTGACCGGCCCGTACGTGCCCGTGGACCCCGACGCCCTCAGTGCGGCCGGGCTCGAGGGCGAGCTGGTCCAGCAGGTGCGCCGAGGTGGGCAGGCCCTGGCCCCGCTGCGGGGCGGGGGCCGGACGTGGGTGGTGCCGGGCCCGATCACCGCCTCGTCGGTGTCGGCGGTGGAGTCCCTCGGCTACGACCGGCTGGCGCTGCCGGTGAGCGACGTCGTCCAGGGAGGCGGCCCCTCGCTCACCATCACCCAGCCCTTCACGCTCAGCGCCGGGCGGGGGGTCACGGCGACGGCGGCCGAGATGGACGGCGAGCTGGCTTCCGACATGGCCGCCGGCACGGGCGGCACCACCTTCCTCGCCGCCTACCGCATGCTCGCCGACCTGGCCCTCGTCTACTACGAGCAGCCCAACGCCCTGTCGCCTCGTGGCGTGCTCGTCCTGCCCTCGGCCGGAGCCTTGCCCGCTGCCGGCTTCGTCGACACCGTGCTGGCCGCCCTGGGCACCGACCCGCTGGTGGCGCCCGTGACGGTCGACCAGCTCTTCACCGACGTCCCCACCGCCCCGAGCACGCGACGCCTGGCGTCAGCCTCGAGCTCGTCCTCGCTCCCGGCCAAGCAGATCCGGGACGGACGCGCCCGGCTGATGGCGTTCTCCACGGCCGTCGATGCCGCCGCCGCCCCGGTGGTGAGGAGCCTCGACGACCTGCTGTTGTCGTCGGAGAACAGTCAGCTGCGCGCCGCCCAGCAGCAGCAGGCGGTCGCCGCCTTCACCGGAGCGCTCTCGGGCGAGCTGCACACCGTCTCTATTCGCGCCGACACCATCAAGCTGACGTCGACGGCGGCCAAGGTGCCCATCACCATCACCAAGCAGTCGGCCTACGGCGTCACCGCCGTCCTCCGGATCAGCGGCGACAAGGTGGTCTTCCCGGCCGGAGCCGCCCAGGACCCGGGCCCGGTGTGCCGCTCGCCCTCGGTGCGCAGCTCGGCGGGCCGGTCCACCTTCTCGTGCGTGGCCGCCATCGGCCACGCCACCAACGCCGTGTACGTCGACATGCGGGCCCGGGCCACAGGCGACTTCCGCCTCGTGGTCACCCTGACGAGCCCGAGCGGAGGCCTGGTCCTCGCCACCACCCATGTCACCGTGCACTCCATGTCGACGTCGCTCGTGGCCGTGGGGCTGTCCCTGGCGGCGTTGTTGGTACTCCTCGTGTGGTGGGGGCGCACCTGGTGGCGCCGGCACCCCCCGGGGCGCGGTGCGCACGTCCGACGCCGCCAGCCTTCACAAGTCGCGTGAGCCGCACCTCTTTCCACCGCTACACGGGCGTGATGGCGGCCGGCACGACGCTGTCGCGCATCACCGGCCTGCTGCGGCTGGTGGCGCTCGTCTACGCCGTGCACTTCGCCACGCTGGCCGACGCCTACAACCTGGCCAACACCCTTCCCAACGTTGTGCACGACGTGGTGCTGGGCGGCATCGTCTCGGCCACCTTCCTGCCTGTGTTCGTGGCCCACCTGGCGGGACGGGCCGAGGACGAGGCCTGGGAGGCCATCTCGGCGGTGGTGAGCGTGTCGGTCGTCGTCATCGTGCTCGCCTCCCTCGCCTTTCTGATCGCGTCGCCGTTCATCATCGACGCCATGACGGCGTTCAACCATTCGTCGAACGCCGCCCAGGAACGCACCGTGGCCGAGCAGCTGCTGGTGCTCTTCGTGCCGCAGCTCGCCTGTTACGGCTGCATCAGCGTGGCCACGGCCCTCTTGAACGCCCGCCGCCGTTTCGGCCCGCCCACCTTCGTGCCCATCGCCAACAACGTCGTACTCATCGTCGTGCTCGTCGCCTTCGGGCTTTGGGTGCGCAATCCCACCCTGGGCGGGGTCTACGACCACCGGAGCCAGCTCTACGTGCTCGGGCTCGGGACCACCCTGGGTGTGGTGATGCAGCTCGTCTTCTTGTTGCCCAGCCTGCGGCGGGCCGGACTGCAGCTGCGCTGGTACCCGCGCCTGCACCACCCGGCCGTGCACCGGATCGTCGCGCTGTCGGGATGGACGGTGGGCCTGGTCCTCGCCAACCAGGTGGCGCTCGTCGTGGTGCTCGCCCTGTCGGTGCACGTCGGGTCCGGCGCCGTCACCGCCTACACCTACGCATGGGCCTTCTTCCAGCTCCCCTACGGCGTGGTGGCGGTGTCGATCATGAGCGCGTCCGCCCCCGAGCTGGCGGCGCGTTGGACGACCGGCGACATGGACGGGTTCCGGCGCCGGATGGACCTGTCGCTGCGCTCGATGCTGGCGGTCGTCATCCCCGTCGCCGCCGCCATGGTCGTGCTGGCCCGGCCGCTGCTGGCCCTGCTCGGCCACCTCATCGGCCATCCCGGCGCCACGGGCACGACGGCAGTGGCCCTGGCCATGTTGAGCCTGGGCCTGCCCGGCTTCTGCGTCTTTCTGTACGTGGTCCGGGTCCTGCAGTCCACCCAGGACCTGCGTTCGGCCTTCTGGCTGTACGCGCTCGAGAACACCCTCAACATCGCCCTGGCCCTCGCCCTGGCCGGGCCGCTCGGCGTGCGCGGCATCATGTTGTCGATCGCCATCGCCTACACGGTGGCGGCTCTCGTCGGGTTGTCGCACCTGCGGCGGCGTCTCGGCGGTCTCCAGACCGAGCGGGTGGCCCGCCCGGTGGGGCGCGCCGCCGCCGCCACGGTGGTGCTCGTGGCGGGGACCGTGCTCGGCAGCAGCATCTCGGCCAGCGAGACCATCGCCGCGCTCTTGGGACGGCTGCTCCTCGGCACGGCGGCCGGCCTCGCCGGCTACTTCCTGGGTGCCGCCGCGCTGGTGGCCTGGCACGAGCGGCGGAGGCGCCGGCAGCGCCCGGGTGGAGGGGCCCCGGCTCTGGACGCGCACGCCGAAGCGCTCGCCGATGCGCACGCCGACGAAGAGCGACCGGCCGACACGGAGGAGACCGTTCCCGGCTCATCTGGTCGGAACGAGCGTCGGGCACGGCGGCGTCCGCTTCGTTCGGACGCGCCCCGGCGCGCCCGTCGTCGTCCCGGCCCCCCGCCGCCGCCAGAGCCGTTGCCCCCGGCAGGACGGCCGCCCCTGCGGCCCACTCGCCTCGGCCCCACGCTGCCACCGGGAGGGTCGGGCGACGGCGAGCGTGGCAGACTCGACCCCTAGCCCAGGGCGGGGGTGGGGGGCCGCTCGTCGACCGACAGGGAGAGCCGATGCCGGGCATCAAGGTGGTCACCGACAGCGCCTGCGACCTGGCCCCGCAGATGGCCGAGGACCGCGGCGTGCGGGTGGTGCCGCTCACCATTCGATTCGGGGACGAAGAGCTCGTCGACCGGGAACAGCTGTCGACCAAGGAGTTCTGGGACCGGGTGACGACCGGGTCGGTCATCCCCGAGACGGCCGCCCCCTCACCGGGAGCCTTCCAGGAGGCGTTCACCGACGCTGCCGACGACGGGGCGCAGGGGGTGGTGTGCATCACGCTGTCCTCGGGCGTCTCGGCCACCTACCAGGCGGCGATGACCGCCGCCGGTCAGGTTTCCGACCGCATCCCCGTGACGGTGGTCGACTCGCTGTCCATGACCATGGGCGAAGGGCTCATGGTGCTGGCCGCCGTGGAGGCGGCCGGGCGGGGGGCGGGG
>DMNK01000063.1:17281-17493 GCA_003453695.1 Acidimicrobiaceae bacterium
CGGCGGGCGCATCGGCGGCGCCGCGCAGCTCATGGGTTCGCTGCTCTCCATCAAGCCGGTGATCGAGATCCGAAACGGTGTCGTGGAAGTCGAGTCCCGGCAGCGCACCCGCCTTCGGTCGCTGCAGTACCTGGCCGACAAGGCCCGTACCGCCGGCCGGCTGGAACGGGTGGCCGTCGCCAACGGGGCTGCCGCCGACATCGACGAGGTGG
>DMNK01000063.1:17668-17844 GCA_003453695.1 Acidimicrobiaceae bacterium
GCCGCCGACATCGACGAGGTGGTGTCGCGCCTCAAGGATCTCGACACCGCGCACGAGCTGATCGTCACCGACCTGGGGCCGGTGATCGGCGCCCATGGAGGCCCGGGCACCATCGGCATGTGCTTCCAAGTGGCACCCTGACCGGCCCCCGCTAACCTCGCGCCGATGGACGACGC
>DMNK01000063.1:18078-19553 GCA_003453695.1 Acidimicrobiaceae bacterium
CCGTCGGCGGCCGCCGGTCCCCTGTCGGGGGCGGAGTGGCCGGCCCGGGTCGCCGACACCGTCGAAGACGTCGTCGCCGCCGTGCACGACCGCGCCATCCGCCCCCTGCTCCTCGTGGCCCGGGGGCTCGTGTTCGGAATCCTCGTCGCCGCCATGGTGTTTGTGCTGGCGGTGTTGGTGTCGATCGCGTTGATCAGGGTGCTGGACGTGTACGCCTTTCCCGGCAGGGTGTGGGCCTCGTACCTGGTGGTCGGGGGTTTTCTGTCCCTGCTCGGGATCGTCGCTTTCACGTTGAGCCGCGCCCGGCGCAGCGAGGAGGGCTGAACCGTGCCCGACCGGAGGCAGGTGGTGATCCTGGGCTCAGGCCCCGCCGGGCTGACGGCGGCGGTGTACGCGGCGCGCGCCAACCTGCAGCCCCTCGTCATCGAGGGAGAGCCGTCGTCCACCAGCGACCAGCCCGGGGGACAGCTCATGCTCACCACGGAGGTCGAGAACTATCCGGGCTTCGTGGAGGGCATCTTGGGCCCCGAGCTGATGACGCGCTTTCGGGACCAGGCCGAGCGTTTCGGAGCCGAGTTCGTCACCACCAAAGCGCGCGCCGTCGACTTCTCGACGCGTCCGTTTCGGATCTGGACGAACGAGCCCGACGTGGAACACGACGTGGAAGGCCAAGCCGTCATCGTGGCGACCGGGGCGCGATCGCTCATGCTGGGCGTGCCCGGTGAGGACCGCCTCCTCGGCCACGGTGTGTCCACGTGCGCCACCTGTGACGGCTTCTTCTTCCGTCAGCAGGAGATCGCCGTGGTGGGCGGCGGGGACTCGGCCGTCGAAGAGGCGCTGTTCCTCACCCGCTTCGCCGACAAGGTCACCTTGGTGCACCGGCGCAAGGAGCTGCGGGCGTCGAAGATCATGCAGGACCGCGCCTTCGCCAACGAGAAGATCGCATTCCGGTGGGACTCCGTCGTCACCGAGGTCCTCGGCGAGGCCAAGGTCGACGGCGTCCGCCTCCACAATGTCGTGACGGGCGAGGACCAGGTCGTGTCTCTGAAGGGTCTGTTCGTGGCCATCGGCCACGAGCCCAATACCGCCGTGTTCACCGGGCAGCTGGACATGCTCGAGAACGGGTACATCCGGACCCGTGACGGCACCAAGACCAACGTGGAGGGCGTGTTCGCCTGTGGCGACGTCCAGGACCACGTCTACCGGCAGGCGGTCACCGCCGCCGGCTCGGGGTGCATGGCCGCCATCGACGCCGAGCGCTATCTCGAGGCACTCGGTCACTGACGCGGAATGCGGGTGGCGGTCGTGGTGTTGACGATCGAAACGGCGTGTGTGCCGTTCGAGGGCGCGGTGTCGCCGCGCCGGGAAGGACGACGATGAGCGAGCGGATGACGACGCTGACCGACGCTACCTTTGACGAGCATGTCAAGGCCGCCGAAGTGCCCGTCCTGGTGGATTTCTGGGCCGAGTGGTGC
>DMNK01000063.1:19858-26170 GCA_003453695.1 Acidimicrobiaceae bacterium
ATGAGCATCCCGACGCTGATCCTGTTCAAGGACGGCGAGCCCCAGGCCCGGATCGTGGGCGCCCGGGGCAAGGCCCAGCTGCTCCAGGAGCTGTCGGCCCACCTCTAGGCGCCCTGCCCCTGGCGCCCGGTGACGAGGGCGCGGGGGTGTCGGACCTGCAGGGGCGGTTGCGAAAGCTCGGCGTGCCCACGGCTCCCGATCCGGAGGGCACCTTCAGCAGCGGCACCCGGGCCGCCGTAGAGGCCTTCCAGCACCGCCGGGGCCTGCGCGTGGACGGGGTGTGCGGCCCCCAGACGTGGGCTGCCCTGGTCGAGGCGGGTTTCGGTCTCGGAGACCGCTTCCTCTACCACCGCAGGCCCATGCTGCGCGGCGACGACGTGGCCGACCTGCAACGGCGACTGTCGTCGCTCGGCTTCGACACCGGCCGCGTCGACGGGATCTTCGGCGACCAGACGGCCTCGGCCCTGGCCGAATTCCAGCGCAACACGGGCCTGCCCGCCGACGCCATCCTGGGCGCCTCCACCCTGCGCGAGCTGCGCCGGGTCACACCGCGCCACGTCGATCCCCAGCTGGTGAGCATGGTGCGCGACCGGGAACGGATGCGGCAGGCCCCTCGGACCCTGCTCGGCCGCCACATCGCCGTGGGCGAAGAAGGCGGTATCGACCCGCTGGTCACCGCCCTGCGCCGGCGGCTGCGCTCGGAGGGGGCGGTGGTGGTGCCGGTGCTCCATCCCGACGGCTCCGCCCAGGCCGAGCAGGCCAACACCGCCGGCGTCGAGGTGTACCTCGGGTTGCGGGTGGATCCGGAACGCGCCGGCTGCGCGGCCGCCTACTACGCCGGCTACGAGTACGAGTCGGCGGGGGGGCGCCGGCTTGCCGAGCTGGTCCAGGCCTTGGGCGCCGCCGCCCTCGGGGTGTCGGCGGGCGGGGCGCGGGGGATGTCGCTGGCCGTGCTGCGCGAGACCCAGATGCCGGCAGTGGTGTGCGAGGTGGGTCCCGCCGCCCTCGTCGTCCAGCGCAGCGCCGCCCTGGCCCAGGCGCTGGCGGAGGCGCTCACTGCGTGGGCGGTCACGCCTCCAGAGTGAGACTTTGTCCACAATCTCATGCACAGGATGTGGATCAGCTCTACGTACGATTTATGGTTAGAGCGCCACTTTAAGTGAGAAATCCCTGGTAAGTGGCCCACTACCAGTCGTTGTGCTCACGTTGCGTAGAACAACAGGGGTGAAAGCCTCAACCTGACCTCAGGTGGCGCCCCCCACCATGAGCTTGTAGATGCGCTCCAGGTCCTCGAGCGTGGCGAACTCCACCATCACCCGGCCCCGCTTGGCGCTCATCTCCACCTTGACCCGGGTGTTGAGGTGGGTGGACAGGAGCTCCTCGAGCTCGAGGATCCCCGGCGCCGGGAGATGACGCCGCGGTGCAGAGGCCGCCGGGCCGGACGGGGCGCCGGGCGGCGCCGACGTGTCCTGCCCGGTGCCGTTGGCGGCCCCGGCGGCCGAGGGCTCGGGCTCGACGGCGAAGTCGGACTCGGGCTGGCCGTGACGGCGTACCAGCTCTTCGACGGCCCGCACCGTGAGGCCCTCGGCGACCGTCCGCCGGGCCAGTTCCTCCTGGAAGGCCCGGTCGGGCGTGCCGAGCAGCGCCTTGGCGTGGCCGGCCGTCATCGCCCCGTCCGCCAGAGCCCGCTGCACGCCGGCGGGGAGCTGCAACAGCCGCAGGGTGTTCGTCACGGCCGTTCGGCTTCTTCCCACCCGAGCCGCCACCTGCTCATGGGTGTAGTCGAAGGTGTCGACGAGCTGCTGGAAGGCGGCTGCCTCCTCGAGGGGGTTCAGGTCCTCGCGGTGGAGGTTCTCGACGAGCGCCTGCTCGAGGCTGAGGACGTCGGAGGACGTCTGGACGAGGACGGGCATGGTCTGGAGCCCGGCCCGGCGGGCCGCCCGCCACCGGCGCTCGCCGGCGATCAGCTCGTACTCCCCCTCCCCGGCCTCCCGCACCAGGACGGGCTGGAGCACGCCCACCTCCCTGATCGACGCGGACAGCGAAGCCATCGACTCCTCGTCGAACCGGGTCCGGGGTTGCAGTGGATTGGGCCTGATGCTGGCGGTGGCCACCTCGCGCAGCGCCGAGGTTCGATCCCGGAGCTCCCCGGCGGGGATGAGGGCGCCGAGGCCCTTTCCTAGACCGCTACGCCTTGCCACCGCTGACCTCCTTTGCCAGCTCGCGGTAGGCGATGGCCCCCCGGGAGCTGGGATCGAACACCGTGATGGGCTGACCGAACGACGGGGCCTCCGAGATGCGCACCGTCCTCGGGATGATGTTCCGGCACACCTTGTTGCCGAAGTGGGCCCGCACCTCGTCCGCCACCTGCTCGGCCAGCTTGGTCCGGCCGTCGTACATGGTGAGGACGATCGTGCTCATCTCGAGCTTCTCGTTGAGGTTGGCCTGGACCAGGTGCACGTTGCGCAGCAGCTGGCCGAGTCCCTCCAGCGCGTAGTACTCGCACTGGATGGGGACGAGGACCTCGTCGGCGGCGGCCAGGCCGTTGATGGTGATGAGCCCGAGCGAGGGCGGGCAGTCCACGAGGATGAAGTCGAACTCCCCTGCCACCGACTCGAGGGCCTTGCGCAGCTTGAGCTCCCGGCTGAAGCTCGGCACGAGCTCGATCTCGGCCCCGGCCAGGTCGATGGTGGCGGGGGCCACGAACAGGTTCTTCAGGCTGGTGGGCTCGACGGCGTCCTCTATGGGGGCGTCGCGCATGATCACGTCGTACATGGAGCGCTCGAAGGTCCTGCCGTCGATCCCTAGCCCGGTGGTGGCGTTGCCCTGGGGGTCGAGGTCCACCACGAGGACGCGGAAGCCGAGCTCGGCCAGACCAGCCCCGAGGTTGACCGCCGTCGTGGTCTTCCCCACGCCGCCCTTCTGGTTGGCCACCGCCATGATCCGGGGCGTGGGTCGCGGCACGTAGTCGCCGTGCACGACCTCCCCCACCGCCTCCAGCGAGCCTCGGCGGGGCTCTGCGGCCGGGCCCGGCGGCGGCGCCTCTTCGGTGACGGCGGTGGGCTCAGGAGCAGGGGCCGGCACCGGGGCGGGGGCCGCCGCCGTCTCGTCCGGGCCACCCTGGAGGTCGTCGCCTTCGGCCGGGGCGGGCCCCACCACCTTGACCGCCGGCTCTTCCTCGGGCTCTACCTGGGCTGTCACGTCCGCTGGGACGTTGGATCGGAACTTGCGGCCTCGAATGCGGACGGCCATCGTCAGGCCTGCGGAGGACAGGGGGTCACGGCCCCTCATCCTCCCCATCCATGAAGTCGAGGTCAAGGCTCCCGGCCGATGAATTGCCCGAATTGGCGCCTGAATTTCAGGAATTGGCGTCGCCCTGGCCGTCCAGGCCCCGCCGGAGTCTGGCGAAGACCTCGTCGGCGGTGAGCGGTCCTCCTGTCGGCGGCGGCGGGGTTGTGCCTGCGGCAGTGGAGCGGGGGGGTTCGGTGCCCGACAGCCCGAGTCGGCGCGCGTACTGGACCCGCATTTTCTGGAACCGGCCCCAACTGTGGCCGTCGAGGTCGGCGGAGAGCGTGGACTCGAGCAGGGGCATCAGCTGGTCTCGCAGAAAGGCCCCTCGGGCCATCCACTGCAGGTAACGGCGGCCGCCGTGGTCGTAGGGCCCGTACAGCTTGCCGCCGGGGAAGGTCAGCTCGATCCAGCGGAACAGGGCCTCGTGCCGAACGTGCATGCGGAGCGTGACCTGCGGCTGGCGGCCGTCGCCCCCGAAGTGGCCTTCGCCGATGAGGAGCCCTACGAGGAGACCCCGGTCGAGGTCGTCGGCCACCGTCCTCCCTCAGGTGTTTCACCGTAAGGTACCACGTGGAACCACCAGGACTCGGTCACGGCTCCGAGGGGGGTTTCACCGTAAGGTACCACGTGGAACGATCGGGGAGCGCTGAGGATACGGAGGCGCTCACCGGTAGAGCGGGCGCTTCTCGGGTACGCCCGTCCGCCGGGGGTACCGGGGCGGGCACGGCGCCTCCTGAAGAAGCACTTGGTAGCTGAAGCGGCCTGACTCGAACGCCAGTGGCCTCAACCCGAGCTCGGCCAGGGCTTCCAGCGGCCATCGGCCGGGGTGGCCGACCTCCGCCTCGTCGCCGCCCGGGTGGGGACGCCGTCCTACCGGCGGCTCGGACACCACCAGGATGCCCCCCACTTGGAGCAGCGGGGCGCCGCACTCCGCCACCACGGCAGGGACTCCGAAGGATCGGGCCGTCACGACCGGCAGGCAGCCCCGATATGCCGGGTCGCGCCCCGCTTCCTCGGCCCGGAGGCATGCCACCGTCACCCGCTCCTCCCAGCCCAGCGAGCCCACGTGCTCGGCGAGGAATCGGGCCCGGCGTTGGTTGGCGTCGAGGAGGACGGCACCAGCCGCCGGCCATCGTTCGGCCAGGACCAGGCCGGGGACCCCGCCTCCAGAACCCAGGTCCAAGAACCGTGGCGGGCGGCCTCCGAGCTGTCTCTCGGCGACGTCGGCGAAGCCCTGCGCATGGGCGATGTGCGCCTCGACGGGGCCGTCGCCCAGGTAGCCCAGCTCCCGGGCCTGCTCCAGCGCGGCTGTGACCCCCGGGGAGACCCCGGGCCCGCTCTCAGCGGGCGTCAGCGGACTCCGCGGCGGAGCGGGAGGGGGAGATCACGATGTAGCGACGGGGGTCCTCCCCTTCGGAACGGGTCTCGACCCCGGCCATCTCGTTCACGGTGTCGTGCACGATCTTGCGGTCGGCGGCGGACATCGGCTCGAGGGCGCGCTCGGTCCCCGACTCGAGGACCTCCTCGGCGATCTGACTCGTGAAGCGCTGCAGCGCCTCGGCCCGGCGGGCCCGGGAGCCGGCGGCGGCGACCAGGATCCGCCCGCTCTGCCCGCCGGTCTGCTTCTGCACCACGGTGCGGGTGAGCTCCTGGAGGGCCGCCAGGGTGGCGCCGCCCGGTCCGATGAGGATCCCGAGCTCCGAACCATCCACCGCCACCTCAGCGGTGGACTCGTCCACGAGACGCACCGTGACGGCGGCGTCGAGGCCCATCTCGTCGATGAGTCCCGCCATGAACGCCCGGGCGGACTCGCCCTGCTCTTCGAGGGAAAGGGTCATGCCTGACTGAGCCTCCTGTGTGTCCAACCTGGCCGAGCCCCGCCTGGGTGGCGGCGCTCCTTCGGTCTCCTTGGCACGCTGGCCGGTGGCCGCACCGTCACCGGGGCTGCGGCCGCCCGTTCCTCCCCCCCGTGACCGGCGGCGCCGGTTCCGGCTCGCCGCAGCGGAAGATCTCGCCTGCCCCCCCGATGACGAGGAGGGGCGAGAGCCGTTGCCACTCGGCTCGTCCTTGGGAGCTCCGTCCCCGGAGGGCCGGGAGCGGTCGTCCTCCACCACGGCGACGGGAGTGCTCGCCGGTCCCGATCCACGTCCTTGTCGCTGTCCGCCGCGCCGCTCCTGGGAGGAGCGGCGGGTACGGCCCCGCTTGGGTCGGGGTCCGGCCGGCCTCACCCGGGCCCGCACCCGGGCCTCGCCCCGCATGCGGCCGAAGAGGCCCGGACGGGGCTCGCTCACCACCACGAACTCGGCGTCGCTCTCGTCCACGCCGAGTTGATCGAGGGCGGCGTCCTTCGCCTCGTCGACCGTTCGTCCCGTCGTCTCCACCCACTCCATGTCTCAGCGAGCCTTTCTCGTCCGCTTGGTCCGAGAACGCGGGTGGGGACTGCCCCCGCCGGCGTTCCCGCTCTGACCGGCGTTCTGCCCACCGGCGCCGCCCTGCCCGGCGGCTCCGGCGGCTCCAGGGTTGCCGGGCGCCCGGCGCGGCGGCGCGCCCTGCCCGGTGGCCCGCTTGGGCGCGCCCCCGTTCCCGCTCGGCCTCGGGGCCGAGGGCCGCCGGCTGCCGTTGCCGGCGTCGGGGGGAGTCCCGGTGCTGGAGTGCAGCGCCGCCTGGCGCGCCTTCTGTGCCTCGAGCGCGGCCTGCTGGGCGTCTGCCAGCCGCTCCATGAAGCCCTTTCGCCGCGGCGCCCCGCCCGCGCCGGGCACCCGGCCTTCCACCGGGCGTTTCGCCTTGTCCAACATGCCCGAACGGAACACGAGCTCCTGCAAGCCGATGCGGCACAGACTCGAGACGATGAAGTAGACGTTGACGCCCGCCGAGATGTTTATATAAATGACCGCGAAAATAATGGGCATATACCGCTGCATCATTTGCGCCTGAGGATTGGCCTGGGCAAAGGCCTGATTGCGCTTGTTGAGCTGGCGCATTTGCAGGTATTGCAAGGCGATGGCGATGACCACCAGGGCC
>DMNK01000063.1:26289-26613 GCA_003453695.1 Acidimicrobiaceae bacterium
GATGGCGATGACCACCAGGGCCACGAACGGCAGAGCTTTGACGAAGCCGTAGTGCAGCTCTCCCAGGAACCGCTGGGCCAGGTTGATGCCGAACGCCTCCATCTTCCCGGGCGAATGCACGAGATCCTTGTAGAGGCGGGTGCTGTGGCCGATGTAGCGGGGGGCGGCGTGCACCACCCCGTGGACCTTGACCGTATTGGTCAGCCCCCTGATGACGTCATAGAGGATGATGAAGACGGGGAACTGGATGAGCATCGGCAGGCATCCACCGGCCGGATTCACCCCATGCTCCTTGTAGAGACTCATCATCTCTTCATTGAGCTT
>DMNK01000063.1:26757-27127 GCA_003453695.1 Acidimicrobiaceae bacterium
TCATCATCTCTTCATTGAGCTTTTGGCGATCCCCCTTGTACTTCTGCTGCAGCTTCTTGAGCTCGGGGCTGAGCCGCTGCATCGCCACCATGGAGCGGGTGCTCTTGATGGTGAGGGGAGCGGTCACGATCATGACCACCACCGTGAGCAGGGCGATGGCGATGGCGAAGTTGGGGACGAGGGCGTAGAAGAAGGCGATCAGCCAGGCCATGGCCTGGAACAGGGGCTGGAAGATCTGGCCCAGGGTGCTGGCGAAGACGGTGACCACGGCGCTCATGTCCGGCTCCTACTCGGGGACGGGGTCGACACCCGAGCCGCCCCAGGGATGACAACGGCCCATCCGCCGCAGCGCCAGCCAGCCGCCCCGGAG
>DMNK01000063.1:27309-27442 GCA_003453695.1 Acidimicrobiaceae bacterium
CCCCATGGCGCTCCACGGCTTGGGCAGCGTACGCCGAGCAGGTGGGCAGGTACCGGCACGGCGAGGGGCGCCCGGCTCGGGCCAGCTGGTACAGGCGGATGAGCCCGAGGACCACCGCCACCGCCGCTCGGCG
>DMNK01000027.1:0-9675 GCA_003453695.1 Acidimicrobiaceae bacterium
CGTTGGCCTGCTGGCAGGTGGGCTCGGTGGAGGAGGCGAGGGTCGCCGCCGGCGCGGGCTGCGATCTGGTCGTGGCGCAGGGGGCCGAGGCCGGCGGGCACGTCCGGGGCCACATCGGGCTCTTGCCCCTTCTCGACGGCGTCCTGTCCAGTGTCGACGTCCCCGTCGTCGCCGCCGGTGGGATCGGTTCGGCCCGGTCGGTCAGGGCCGTCATCGCCGCGGGAGCCTCAGCAGCGCGGGTCGGAACGCGCTTTCTCGCCGCCCACGAAGCCGACGTACATCCGGAGTACGTCGATCACCTTCTCGCATCGCACGAGGGTGACACCGTCCTGACTGAGGCATTCAATGTGGGGTGGCCCGACGCTCCCCACCGGGTGCTGCGCAGCTGTCTCGCCGCTGCGGGCCAGCTGCCGGAGGGTGCAGTGGGCGAGACGGAGATCCAAGATGGGCAGAGGTTTCCCATCCCGAGGTTCGCAGCTCTGCCGCCCAGCAGGTCCACGTCTGGCAAGGTCCAGGCCATGGCGTTGTACGCCGGACAGTCAGTGGGCCAGGTGCGTGTCAGAAGTTCGGCGGCCGACATCGTGCACGAACTCGCCAGTGGGCTCTGAGTCGCCACCGACCCTGCCCCGGCACTGACGTCGCCCTGCTGCCCATTGGGCGGGGCAGAGGGGTGGGCAGGTGGGGGGGCCGAAGGCGGGCCGGGGCGTGCCGAGGGCGCTTGTTCACCAACTCTTGGCTCTCCCTTGGCTCTGCGGTTTGCATAACGTCACGGTTCCTTCACCATCCATCGGTACCGTTGTCGGCAGCGGACCGGCGGGCGGACTGCTCGGCGCCGCAACGGGCGGATAGTGGCGATACGGCGACACCATGTGGCGGGTGAGGACGACGGAGCAGAGGCGACGTCACGGCGCGCTTTCGCCGTCGCCGCCACCGGTTGCACCTGGCGCCGACGGTGAGTCAGCCAGCCGCGATTCGAACGCAGGTAGGCCGCTCGGCGGCTGTTTCCGAAGAAGACGCCCGAAGCACTCCTCGCTCCTCCGACCTGGTGAAGGGATGGACCTTGAAGCTTCCTCGTAGGCTCGTGCGGCCTGCCATGCTGGCGGCAGCGGTAATGGCCACGGTGCCGCTCGTGGGCGTGTCGACCACGGCCACGACTTCGGCGACGCTGCCGCCCATCTATCACGTCTTCGTGATCGCGCTCGAGAACGAATCGTCGAGCGCCACGTTCGGCAACCCCGGCGCCGATCCCTATCTGGCGACACAACTCAAGGGTGCCGGTGCGTACCTTCCCAACTACTACGGCACCGGTCACGAGAGCAACGACAACTACGTCTCCATGGTGAGCGGTCAAGCCCCCAACCCCCAGAACCAGGGTGACTGTCAGATCTACGACCAGTTCGTCGGGACGGGCCCGCTGTCTCTCCTCGACGGCCAAGCGCCGGGGACGGGATGTGTCTTCCCCGACTCGGTGCCCGACATCGCCACCCAGCTCACCCAAGACGGAAAGACCTGGAAGGGCTACATGGAGGACATGGGCAACGTGCCCAGCCGGGAGTCGGCGCAATGCGGGCACCCCGCCCTCAACACCCAGGACAAGACCCAGAGCGCCGTGTCCGGGGACGGGTACGTGAGCCGCCACGACCCGTTCGTCTACTTCCAGTCGATCATCGGGAACCCCACCTACTGCGCCGCTCATGTCGTGCCGCTCGGGGCATCTTCGACGACCGCCACCTCCGGGCTGGCCCACGACTTGCAGAAGGTGGACACCACGCCCGATCTGTCCTTCATCGTCCCCGACGTGTGCGACGACGGGCACGACTATCCCTGCACCAACGAGAACCTCGGTGGCGGGAGCGCCGTCGGCGACATCGACGTCTTCCTTAAGAACTGGGTGCCCCTCATCCAAGCCTCTCCCGCCTACAACCAGGACGGCCTGATCGTCATCACCTTCGACGAGGCGGCGGGCCCGCCCAATGGCGACTCCAGCTCGTGCTGCAACGAGATGCCCGGCCCGAACTCGCCGCTTCCCGGGATCACCGGGCTGGGGGGCGGGAAGGTGGGCGCCGTGCTCCTGTCGAAGTTCATCAACTCCGCCACCGTCTCGACCACCGGCTACAACCACTACGCCCTTTTGGCGTCGATGGAGCAGCTGTTCGGGCTGGCCAAGCTCGGTTTCGCCGCCGACGTGCCCAACACCTTCGGCCATGACGTCTACACCGCCAACTGGCCTGGCAAGTGACGGGACCCGCTCGACCCTGAGGCAGCCTCCGGCCGGCCCTGTCGTGGTGGGTACTGCGGGCTCTACGCGTTCAGAGGAATGAGAGCCGGCCGTGCTGGGCAGCGGCGTGCTCGAGCCCGGCGCGATCGTCCGCCGACAAGAGGCGGTACCGGAGCTCGGGGCCGGTACGCCAGAAGACCGGGTCGTCGGTGTGCCAGCCGTCTGCCCGCAGCGGCGGCTTGTGGACTTTGTTGGTGGCGGTGAGGGGCATGTGCTCGACGATGCGCACGAAGCGCGGCGCCCACTTGGTGCCGAGGTCGGCCTGGGCGGCCAGGAACGTGCCGAACTCCTCCGGGTCGAAAGCCGTGCCCGGCGCCGGCTCGAGCGCCGCCATGACTTGGTCGCCGGTCTGGACGTCGGCCACCGGGTAGACGGCCGCCATGACCACGGCGGGATGGCGGTTGAGGATCGCCTCGATGGGGGCAGCGGCGAAGTTCTCACCGTCGACGCGCAGCCAGTCGTTGCCCCGGCCGGCGAAGTAGAGCCAGCCCTGCGCATCGCGGTAGCCGAGGTCGCCGCTCCAGTACCAGCCCTGGCGCAGGCGCTCGGCATCGGCTGGCCGGTTGTTGTAGTAGCCCTCGAACCGTCCGGCCACGTTGCGTCCGACCAGCTCGCCGATGGCGGCGTGGCCGTTCTCGAGCCGCCCGCTCTCGTCGAACCGGGCCGGCTGGCACTCGCAGCCCGTGTCGGGGTCGACCACGATCACGTCCTCCCCGTTGAGCGGGCGACCGAGCGAGCCGGGTGGCGCTCCCGGTGCCCAGCCGATGGCGATGGCACCCTCGCTGGCGCCGTAGCTCTCGATGAGCCGGCACCCAAAGCGCGTCGAGAAACGGTCACGGTCTTGTGCTGACGCCTCGGTGCCGAAGCCGAGCTCGAGCGGATTGTCTTCGTCGTCGGGTGCCTCGGGGGTGGCCAGCACATAGGCCAGGGCGCGCCCCACGTAGTTGAAGTAGACGGCGCCGAAGCGCCGGACGTCAGGCAGGAATCCGGAGGCAGAGAAGCGCCGGCGCATGGCGAAGGTGGCTCCGGTGGCGAGCACACCGGCCCAGTTGGCCATGATGGCGTTGCCGTGGAACAACGGCATGGAGTTGTAGGTGGTGATGTCGGGGCGGATGCCGTACATGTCGGGGATGCGCCCGGCGATGCGGGCCAGGCGTCCCTGGCTGCAGGTCACCGCCTTGGGAGCCCCGGTCGAGCCCGAGGTGAAGAGCAGCAGCAGCCGGTCCTCTTCTCCCACCTGCACATGGGGCAGGGCTCCCGGATCCTGGGGGTCGAGCGCACGGGTGTACGACGGGTCGTCGACGACCAGCACGCCATGTTCGGGAAGTCCGAGGTCGAGCCCCTCCACCAAGGCCAGGTGGCTTCGGTCGGTGACCATGAGCTGGCAGTCGGTGTGCCGAATGTCGCGTTCGAGCTCGGCGCCTCGCCTGGTCGGGTTGATGCCCACCACCGCGGCGCCCACCATCGCCGCGCCGGCGATCCAGAACACGTAGTCGGGGACGTTCTCGAGCAGGACGCCGATGTGGAACGGCCCGTCCCGTCGAAGCGACAGGGCGAGGCGTCCCCTGGCGATGCCGGCCCGGACGATCTCGGCCCACGAGAAGGTCTGGTCCTCGAATCGCAGCCCGGGATGGCCGTCGTCGGCGCGTCGCAGGAGCAGGTCTCGAGTGGTGGTGGCGGTCCCTCGGGCCCTCGCAGCGGTCATCGCCGGTGGTTCAAGCCGCAGTGGCGAGGAACGGCAGTGACTCGTAGCGGCGCACGAACGGCCCGTCGGCGAAGGAGCCACCCTCGGCGTCCACGACGAATTCCGGGCACCGGCGCAGGAGCTCTTCGATGACGACGCGTGCCTCCAGTCGAGCCGCCTGGGCACCCAGGCAGTAGTGCGGTCCACCGCCGAAGGCGAGGACCCGCTTCGGCGCCCGGGTGATGTCCAGCTCCTCGGCGTCGTCGCCGAAGGCGCGCCGGTCCCGGTTGGCCGACCCGTAACAGAGCAGTACCCGGCTGTCGGCGGCGATCTTCGTGCCCGACACGTCGACGGCCCTGGTCGTGACCCGGCACAGGCCCTGCACCGGTGACGTGAGGCGCAGAAGCTCCTCGACGGCGACAGGGATCAAGGAGGGGTCCTCGGACAGTCGCCCCCTCTGTCCGGGATGGGCGGCGAGAAGCTCGGCGGCCCCGCCGATCAGCCCGGTGGCCGTGTCGTTGCCGCCGGCGATCATCACGAAGGCGTAGCCGAGGACCTCCTCGGTGGTGATCCCCACCGACTCCGGCTCGGCGTTGAGGAGCGACGACACCATGTCGTCGCCGGACTGGTGACGGCGCCGGTCGACGAGAGCGGTGAAGTATCCGTACAGCTCGCCCAGGGCGTCGGCGGCACTCAGAATGTTCCCCCCGGCGTTGGCTTGGACGATGGCCTGGGTCCAGTCTTCGAAGAGGGTCCGGTCCCCGGCGGGGACGCCGAGGTAGTGGGCGACCACGAAACAGGGAACAGGACGCGCCAAGCCGGCGACGAGGTCCCCGCCACCAGCGTCGAGGAGCACGTCGAGGCACTCGGAGACGTAGGCGCGAAGCTCGGGTTCGAGCGCCTGCACGTTGCGTGGGGAGAAGCCACGGTTCACGAGCCGCCGGTACTTGGTGTGCTCGGGCGGGTCCATCATCACCATGGTGGGCAGCAACGGCAGCTTCTGGCGCTCGTTGGTCAACGAGATGCCGCGCGTGGAGCAGAACGTCGCAGTGTCGAGCAGGGCGGCATAGACGTCCGAGTGACGAGTCAACACCCACAGGTCGTGCCGGGCCGAATGGTGCACGGGCTCCTCGTCGCGGAGCCTGGCGTAGAGCGAGAAGGGGTCACGCCAGGAGTGCCGGTCGAAGGGCTCGTAGGACGGGACGATCCGTTGATCCTAGGACCGGGTGAGGCGGCGATGTCCGGCGGCGGTACCCTCTCGGGCCGTGACTCGCAGCGAGGTGCACACGGCGGCGACGGCGGTTCCTTCTCGAAGGGTCACGATCACCGACGCGGCCCAGATGCTGGCCGACCGTGACCCGATCGTGGCCGAGCTGGCGGAGAGGGCGGGCCCTCCTCGCCTGCGCCGCCCGCTGGACACCCCCTTTGCCGCCCTGGTGCGGGCCATCGTCTATCAGCAGCTGGCCGGGGCGGCCGCCTCTGCCATCCACGGCCGACTCGTGTCAGCCCTGGGTGGCGAGGTGAGCCCGGAGGCACTGATGGCGTTGCCCGACCAGGAGATGCGGGCAGCAGGGTTGTCCGCCAACAAGACGGCCTCGCTGCGGGACCTCGCCGCCAAGATCCTCGACGGCAGCGTGGCGATCACCCCTCGAACCCTGTCGCGCCAGTCCGACGATGAGATCGTGACCCGCTTGTCGAGCGTCCGGGGGATCGGGCGGTGGACGGCCGAGATGTTCCTGCTCTTCCAGTTGCGCCGTCTCGATGTGTGGCCCACCGGCGACCTTGGCGTTCGTCGCGGCTTCGGGCTGGCGTGGGACATCCCCATGCCGAGCCCCAAGGAGCTCGAGGCGCTGGGCGAGCCCTACCGCCCCTACCGATCGGTGGTGGCGTGCTGGCGGGCGGTCGAGCTCTACGGGCGGGCTGTCGACAGCGCCCTCACCCGCTGACCGCCGCCCACTGGCCGGCGTCGCTCACTCGTCGGCGAACCCTTCGGGGTTGTCGAGCTCCAGCCCCGTTTCGTTCAGTTCCTTGCGGTCGAGGAGGAGCTGCTGGTCAGGGTCCACCTCGTCGTCGTCGATGCCGTCGTCGACGAAATCCGCGTCCTGGGCGTCCTCCAGGGGGTCGTCGTCGAAGTCGTTGGTCATGACCGGTCCTTTCGTCGTCCTCCGAGCGTAGGGGCCATGAGTCCCGGGGGCGGCCGGGACCTCAGGACGGCGCCTGCCCATAAGCGCTCCGTGCCGGCCGATGAGTCTCGCCCCGTTGAGCCGTCTGAAGCAGTGACGGTCACCTGCGGGACCGGATCAAGCAGGATTGACCAGGCTCGAACCGACGACGGCGACCACGAAGGAGGGTGCCGACATGAGCGACTTGGACAAGCGCTTCACCGCCGAGCTTCGCAAGAGCCCGGCCAGGGGCGGGTGGACTTATGTGGTGATGCCCGACTCGGCGGACTACTTCGGCACCAGGGGTCTCGTGAAGGTCCGAGGGACTGTCGACGACGAGCCCTTCGAGAGCTCGTTCATGGCCTTGGGGGACGGGACGCACAAGCTCCCCGTCAAGGCCGACGTGCGCAAGAAGATCGGCAAGGAGGCAGGCGCCAAGGTCAAGGTCCGTCTCACCGAGCGCATCGAGCGGTGACGCCGCCCGAGAAAGGTACGACACCGATGACGACACTCGACGAACCGGTGACGGGGGCGGCGCAGCCGTTGCTGCGTACGGTGGCTACAGGCATCCGGGTGGGCGAGTCACCCCGGTGGTACGAGGGATGCCTCTGGTACTGCGACTGGGGCGCCCAGGAGGTGGTGGCCGTCGACTTGCACGGCGGCCGGGAGGTGGTGGCGAGGACGCCGTCGTTCCCCTTCTGCATCGACTGGCTTCCCGACGGGCGGCTGCTCATCCTCCTCGCCCGTGAGGGCGTGGTCCTGCGCCGGGAGCCGGGAGGCGCCCTCGTGACCCACGCCGATCTGCGTGCCCTGTCCGACCGCCCCTGGAACGAGATCGTCGTCGACGAGGCCGGCAATGCCTACGTGAACAACATCGGCTTCGACTTCCCCTTCGGCGAATTCGCCCCCGGCTTTCTGGCCGTGGTGTCGCCCGATGGAGTTGCCCGCCGGCTGGCCGACGACCTCGCCTTCCCGAACGGCATGGTGCTCTCTGCCGACGGGTCCACCTTGATCGTGGCCGAGTCGTACGGGCACCGCCTCACGGCCTTCTCGGTGCGGGCCGACGGTGGCGTGGAGGACCGGCGGGTGTGGGCCGACCTCGGCTCCGGCATAGCCGATGGGATCAGTCTCGATGCCGAGGAAGCGGTGTGGTACGGCGACCCCCAGGGCCGCTGTGTCCGGGTGGGCGAGGGCGGCGAGGTGCTCGAGGGCATCGAGCTCGAGCGGGCCTGCTTCGCCTGCGCGCTCGGAGGTCCGGGCGACGCCACGCTCTTCATGATGGTCAACGACATGCCCCCGAATTTCTCCGCTCCGGCGGGGGTCGTGCTCGCAGCGGACCTCGACAGGGGCTGACCGGCGGACCTTTCCCCACATGCCGGGCCCTTGCCGGCCCCATTGCGTTCAATAATGCAACCCACTAGCCTTTTGCGTCGTGGAGCGCAAGAGCTTCGCCGACATGCACTGCTCGGTGGCCCAGTGCCTCGAGGTGGTGGGCGAGTGGTGGTCGATGTTGATCCTCCGAGACGCCTTTCTCGGGGTGAGCCGCTTCGACGACTTCCAGGACCGCCTGGGGATCTCACGGAACATCCTCAACCAGCGTCTGAACGGGCTCGTCGAGTCCGGGGTGCTGGCCAAGGTGCCCTACAGCGAGCATCCGCCTCGTCACGACTACCGCTTGACGGGCAAAGGCCGAGACCTCTGGCCCGTCCTCACCGCCATGCGGCAGTGGGGGGACACCTACGCCGCCCCTGAGGGTCCGCCGCTCCAGGTCGTGCACAAGGCCTGCGGATCGGTGGCAGAGGCCCTGCTCACCTGCTCTGTGTGCGGTGAACCGTTCGGTCCCCGCGACGCGCTCGCCGTTGCTGGACCCGGGGCGATGGAGCCATTGGTCGTAGCCGGCCGGAGCGGCGCCTCCAGCTAGGGGAGTGACGCCCGGAGGCCGGCCAGGTCGAAGTACTCCCGCCACGCCCTGATCCGTCCCTCTTCTATCTCGAAGACGGCGCAGATCGCGAGGGATACCTCCGTTCCCTCGATCGTGATGTGGTCAGTGCGTTCGTTCATGACCACGTCGCCGCCGGCCACCTGGTTCCGGACCTCGAGCCGACCCGGCGCAACGTCCTCGAAGCTCGTCACCCAGGGTGTCAAGGCAGCCTTGCCGATGACGGGACGCAGCGGGACGGCGTGATAGACGGCGTCCTCGGTCAGATGCTCGAGGATGAACCTCGAGTCGCGCCGTTCCCAGGCCGAGAGCATGTCCCGGACGAGCTGCTCGTTGTCGGAAGCCGACGCCAACCGGAGACGCCCTGCCGATCAAGAAAGGTCGAAACGATCGAGATTCATGACCTTGTCCCAGGCAGCGACGAAGTCCTGAACGAACTTTTCCTTCGCGTCGTCCGATGCGTAGACCTCCGAAATGGCGCGCAGCTGCGAGTTTGAACCGAACACCAGGTCGACCGCCGTTGCCGTCCACCTGAGCTCTCCGCTGTCGCGGTGGCGGCCCTCGTAGTTCTCAGCCGACGCCGACACCTTCCACTCAATGCCCATGTCGAGCAGATTCACGAAGAAGTCGTTGGTCAGCGCCTCGGTGCCGTCGGTGAAGACGCCATGGCGCGCTTGGCGGACGTTGGCGTTCAGCACCCGCATGCCGCCGACGAGAACGGTCATTTCGGGCGCGGTCAGATTGAGCATGAAAGCCCGCTCGACCAGCAACTCCTCGGCCGGGCGCTTCTCACCGGCTCGGAGGTAGTTGCGGAACCCGTCGAAGGTCGGTTCGAGCACGGCGAACGACTCCACGTCGGTCTGCTCCTGCAAGGCATCTGACCGCCCAGGCGCGAATGGCACGATGACCTTGAACCCGGCGTTCTTGGCGGCCCGTTCGACGGCGGCGCAACCGCCCAGGACGATCAGGTCGGCAAGGGAGACCCTCTTGCCGCGGGACTGCGAACGGTTGAAGTCCTGCTGGATCTCCTCGAGAGCCTGCAGCACTTTGGCCAACTCGGTCGGGTCGTTGACCTCCCAGTCTCTCTGAGGCGCCAGACGGATCCGTGCCCCGTTGGCCCCGCCCCGTTTGTCGGTGCCACGGAAGGTGGCCGCGGAAGCCCAGGCGGTGGAGACCAGTTGCGAGATGGAAAGGCCCGATGCGAGGACCTTGTCCTTGAGGGCAGCGATCTCCCTGTCCCCTATGAGCTTGTGGTCGACGGCGGGCACAGGGTCCTGCCAGAGCTGAGGCTCTGCCACCCACGGGCCGAGATAGCGAGTGACCGGTCCCATGTCGCGGTGCAACAGCTTGTACCAAGCCCTGGCGAAGGCGTCAGCCAGCTCTTCCGGGTGCTCATGGAAGCGCTTGGCGATCGGCCCGTAGATCGGGTCCAGTTTCAGCGAGAGGTCCGTCGTCAACATCATCGGTGCGTGACGTTTGGAGGGATCATGCGCATCAGGCACGGTGCCCTGCGCTTCGGGATTCTTGGGCTTCCACTGCTTCGCACCGGCCGGGCTCTCTGTGAGCTCCCAGTCGTACGCGAACAAGTTGTCGAGGAAGCCGTTGTCCCACT
>DMNK01000027.1:9865-10072 GCA_003453695.1 Acidimicrobiaceae bacterium
TCGGCTCGTTGGTCCAGGCGCCTTCCAGGCCGCTGGTGATCGTGTCGGCGCCCGTGCCAGTCCCGAAGGTGCTCCTCCAGCCGAGGCCCTGCTCCTCGAGGGGGGCACCCTCGGGTTCGGGCCCGACGTACTCCTCGGGAGCTGCACCGTGGGTCTTACCGAAGGTGTGCCCTCCCACGATGAGTGCCAGCGTCTCCTCGTCGTTCA
>DMNK01000027.1:10274-10553 GCA_003453695.1 Acidimicrobiaceae bacterium
TCGCCATGCGGCGGAAGGTCTCGCGAATGAATTGCGCGGCAGCGAGCGGATCGGGGTTGCCACCGGGCCCCTGCGGATTCACGTAGATGAGGCCCATGTGGTCAGCGCCGAAGGGCCCATGGATCTCTCCGGAAGCCCCGTGGCGTTCGTCGCCGAGCCAGCTGTCCTCAGGCCCCCAGAAGATCTCGTCGGGTTCCCAGATGTCGGGTCGCCCGAAGCCGAAGCCCAAGGTCTTGAATCCCATCGACTCACAGGCACAGTTGCCGGCGAAGATGATCA
>DMNK01000027.1:10739-12598 GCA_003453695.1 Acidimicrobiaceae bacterium
GCCGGCGAAGATGATCAGGTCCGCCCAGGAGATCTTCCGGCCGTACTTCTGTTTGACCGGCCACAGCAGCCGGCGCGCTTTGTCGAGGCTGGCGTTGTCCGGCCAACTGTTCAGAGGAGCGAAGCGCTGAGCTCCTTCGCCGCCTCCGCCGCGGCCATCGGCTATGCGATAGGTTCCGGCGGCGTGCCAAGCCATACGGATGAAGAGCGGTCCGTAGTGGCCGTAATCGGCCGGCCACCACTCCTGCGACGCCGTCATCACTTTGAAGATGTCCTGCTTTAGCGCTTCCACGTCGAGAGCCTTGAACTCGTCTTTGTAGCTGAAGCCCTCGCCCATCGGATCCGACTCGCGTGCGTGCTTGTGCAGGATGGAGAGATCCAGTTGATTCGGCCACCAGTCACGATTCGACATGGGGCGATGCTGCTTCGGTGCCGGGGAGGGGATAACCGGGTTCTCGCTTTCGCTGCCTCGTTCAGACATGTCGATCCTCCCTACTGTCTCGCAGTCCTCGTCTGATCGTTGCTTGCTCGTGCATACGACGGGCGGGAGTTGTCGCCGCGCAGGACCCGGCAGACGAATCGGGATTGGGGCGGCACCTCGAGACCCGGTCCTGGAACCACTCGGTCAACTGGGCGGGTGTCTTCATCGTTGCTCCTGAGCAACAACCGTCGTCGTGAGCCCAATACTAGGAAGTCCGGCCGCACCGTGACGATCGAGGTCACGGACGAGCCATGCCGGTCTCCAGGGCGACTGGGCGGGATTGCCCGACCGACAGGCCCGTTCGGTGACTAGTCGGTGGGCAGGCCCTGAGCGCGTAGCCACGCCCTGGCCCTCGTCGGTGAGGCCCGCGACAGCCAGGCGTCCTGGACGATCTCGGCCAGCTCCTCCCGGCTCATCTTTCCCAGATCCTTGGCGCGCAACAAGACGGACGGGTGGCCGTCGAAGTGCGGGGTCGTGAAGCACGGCGAGGCAGGGTCCTGGATGAGCGCCTCCTTGTCTTCCTCGGTCGGCACCCAGAAGATGATCACGTCCTCGTATCGCTCACCCGTCTCTGGATCGAACGCATCCGGACGGGGATTGCGGAAGTAGACGAAGGACTTCCCCCCGACCTGGTAGACGGGGTTGTCGGCTGAGCCGCACACGACCGTCACGTGAGGCATCCCCAGCGCCAGCTCGTGGACGTCCTCGAGTCGAGCCCGCCGTCCGGTCCTACGAGCCATCACCAGGTCCTCCGCTGTCGTCCGTCTTCGGATTGCGATTCACCATTCCCGAACTCATGTTCCTTTTAGGAGGGCTCAGGAGGTTCTCGTACATAAATGCCCTCCGGCCGCCTCCTGCCCCACCATCGCATGGACGGCGACAAGCCATGAACCGCCCGCTCGGAAAGGTGCTGTCGCGAGGATGCAGGTGCCCCGACGGAGCAGGCCAAGTCGGGGAGGTCCGTGCCCCACATGAGGGCTGCCCAGCAGGCATCGAACCGCCTCGAGCCGGTCGGTCGCCGTGGGCTTCCTCATGGGCACCGTCGAAGCCTAAGGGGTGACGTGAGACCGCTGAGTTTCAGGGCGACGGTCCGTCTGAATCGACATGAGACTCACCGTTCAGACGTTCCTGACCCTCGACGGCGTGATGCAGGCCCCCGGAGGGCCTGAGGAAGATCCAAGCGACGGTTTCGCACATGGCGGCTGGCAGGCTCCATTCCGCGGCCCAGAGTCCAGTGAGTTCGTCACCGAATTCAACAGCCACGCCAGCGCGTTCCTCTTGGGCCGCAAGACCTTCGATATCTTCCGTGGCTACTGGCCTGATCAGACCGACCCCGCGAACGCCATTGCCAGGGCGATCAACTCCCTGCCCAAGTATGT
>DMNK01000027.1:12875-29367 GCA_003453695.1 Acidimicrobiaceae bacterium
CAACTGCTCCAGACGCTCTTGCAGCACGAACTCGTCGACCGCTTCCGCCTGATGACCTTTCCAGTGGTGCTCGGCTCAGGGCGCCGTCTGTTCAACAACGGCATCCTCGCGGCAACGATGCGCCCTGCCGAACTCACCACGACCGATCTCGGCATCGTCATCGGCACTTACGAACCAGCCGGTCCGGTTCGTCACGGCGAGATGTAACCGCGGGAACGGGGGAGGCTGCACTCCAAGGGGCATCCGCAACGTGTTGCCACATCGCGCCCTGGCCTGACAGCCACGCGTCCGAGATTGCCCCAGGCACGGGATACCACGACAGGCCGGCCCGGGAGCTGGGCAGTGCACCAAGGACAGCGGTTCGGACCCCGGTGAACGCCGTGTCACCGCCTCTGTGAAGAAGCCAGCGTTAACAAGGCCATCATCTTCTCGACCCCTGCCCGTCATGGGTCGTCTCTACTCTGGGAGTGACAGACAAGGAGATGATCCCATGAGCCATTTCCGGCAGTTCTTGTGGAAAGCCCGTTCTTCGGTCGCCATCTCTTGGTGGGCCTTGTCTCCACGTCTGAAGACCTGAAGCGGTGGAGTTCGACCCTCCCCCATAGAGCGTGGAAGGGGTCGGCAAGGTCACAGGGTACCTGGAGATCGCCGACCCCTTTCGGCGCGTCAATGCTTTGGTGCGGTTCATGGTTGCTTGGGGATCTGTACCCGCTTAGGCCCAGCAAGATGAGGAGCCGCTCGAAGTCGGCGGGCCGGTCGAGTTGTGCCGCTGCCGAGCGGTCGCACAGTGGGGCCGGCGCTCGCCAATGTCGTGGGCATGGCAATCCTGGCTGCGCCTGCCTGGATGATCCCAGATGATTCTTGGGTGCCTCTACAGTCTGGGGTGCACGACGGATGAAACGAACCTGCCAAGAGGAATCGGGGCGCCGGCCACCCGGGCGCTGACAGCTGCCGGGTACTCGACTCTGGAGCAGCTGAATGGGGTATCTGCAACTGAGCTGAAGAGGCTCCACGGGTTCGGTCCTAGAGCACTCCGCATCCTGGAAGAAGCCCTTCGGGAGCACGGCTACTCCCTCAGTTAGACCGCACCGCAAGTGTCCAAGCCGGGGCGATCTGGCCCGGCGACCATCCCTAGAGCGCACGGGGGAGCGTACCCAGGACGGTTTGACCCGAAGTCTGCAGACCTGATGCAGGATGTTCCGGTGCCCACCACTTGCATCGACGGGATCGAGCTTTACTACGAGATCCAGGGCACCGGCTCGCCCGTGTTGGTCATTCCGGGACTTGGGAGCGACATGCGGATGTTCTCTTGGCTCGTCACCGCTATCGCCGATCGGCGTCGCGTCCTGGTTATGGACCCCCGTGGTAGTGGGCGGAGCGCAAAACCGAGGCCGCCGTACTCGATCGACCAGATGGCGGACGATGCCGTCGCGGTCCTCCAAGCAGCGGGCATGAACTCGGCTACGGTGCTCGGCTACTCGATGGGGGGGCGCATCGCCTTGAGCCTTGCTTTGCGCCACACCGACAGAGTGAAGAGCCTCGTCTTGGCGGCCACCTCAGCCCGCACACTCCCCGTCAGACCCTTCACGTGGCGATGGTTCGTCATGGACGTCCTTAGTCAGATTCCGCTCCCACGGTCAATCGATCCTCAACCCCGCTACGCCCAGATCGGCCAGCGCCAGGCCACTCGGGAGTTCGACTGCACCGCAGAACTTGGCCACATCACGGTGCCCACGGTGGTAATCCATGCCCGAAACGACCACATGACGCCGTTCGACCTCGCGGAAGAACTCCAGCAGGCCATCCCTGGTGCCAGGCTGGTGGCGGTCGCTGGTGGCCACTTATCGCTTCTCAGGAGGGAACGAGAGAGCCTGCTCGACGCCGTGCTGGCGGCTTCCGACTAACAGAAACACCAGGGCGGCCCGCCCGGTATCGCGCTTCTGTGTACCCAAGTGGACCGGGCTGAGAGTCGGGCGGTCTGGATCGACATGACAGCTTCGGGGTACCGCGCATATGCGCTGCCTAAGAGCCACGCCGCCGTGACAGACGCGATTCGGGTTTTGCTTGGTCTGTTCCCCTCAGGCGGTCATCTGGGACCTCTGGACCGCCGCGTACACTGCGCTCCACAACTGACCAGGGAGTTCGTCATGTCATCGCCTGCTCCGACGCCCGATCTGCACGCCGGCTACAGCGCGCCCGGCGCCAAGCCGACGCCGTGGGAGGACGTCGTCGGCGTGCTCATATCGGCCGAGCTGTTCTGGATCTCGACGGTGCGCACGAACGGGCGTCCGCACGTCACACCGCTACCGGCAGTGTGGCGTGACGGCGCGCTCTACTTCTGCACCGGTCCCGGCGAGCAGAAGGCTCTCAACCTGCGCGCCAACAACCAGTGCGCGCTCACAACCGGCGAAACCGCTGGAAGGCAGGCCTCGACATCGTCGTCGAGGGACGGGCCGAGCAGGTCACCGACGAAGCGTTGCTGCGCGCGCTTGCCGCAATGTGGGAGGCGAAGTACGAGGGCGACTGGCAGTACGACGTGCGCGACGGCGCGTTCCACCACGAACCTGGCGTCGCCCACGTCTTTGAAGTACGTCCCAGCAAGGTGCTGTCTTTCGCCAAGGGCGAATTTGCCCAGACCCGGTTCCGCTTCGGTTGCTGACCGGCGGACTGCTCAAGTCACCGCTTGGCCAACATGCGCGCCCCCAGAGCGCTCGGTCCGACGAGGCCCTGGACCAAGCCAGCCGACCACCGGCATTGATGGGCTGCTCGGCCTGCCTTGGTCGTGGCGTTCGACAGACTCAGAGCTCTGAACGTTCCGACCACCATGGACCTGGTCGATCGTCCTGACAGCCGGGTGACCTGCGGAGGGAGTGGGATTCGAACCCACGGGCCTTGTGGGCCAAGGCTCTTCAAGGGCGTTGACGGGGCGAGGAAGCCGAATGCCCAGCGCCCGGACGCCGGCCAACGGACGACCAGCCAGCGGCCTACCTCACTGGCCTCCGTCGGACTGTTCCGCGATTACCGCGGGATCAGCGGTTGTCAGGCGGCAGGGAACGAAGAAGACGGAGCCTCGGGCGGCCTCTCCGAGGAGCACTGAACTCGGAACACCCGCTCGTCGAAAGGGCGAGAGCACCATCGAGGGTCGCCCACCCATCGTCGCCTTCGCTGAGTTCCTCGTACCAGCGCCGAGCCGTGAAATGGATACAAGCGAGCACCGTCAATAGGGGCAAAAGCCAATTGAACACCGTTGTCGAGACAGGATTAGGAAGGGAAGCGCCTGCAGCGAACGAGAGTGCCAGCAATATCGCACCAAGGCTCCACGCTGCGCTGGCCGATCGGTTTGCACTTCTAAACGCTCTTGTCTCGAGCTGGGCACTCGACACCAGATCCCGCGTGTACCCCTCGGTGAATGGTCGAACGAGTAACGAGCCAAGGGCTATAAGCGCTAGACACGCAAGAGCGATGGCCCGGCCATACGGAGCTACCTCACTGGTCCAGGATGCGGGCTGGAGAAAGCCAAGCAACGCCATACTGCTGAACAACAAAAGCGTCACTAGTTCGAAGGCTCGGAGGTGGCCCTGTCTAAGTGAGCGTCCTATCAATCCGCCCGACCAAGCAAGCGCGATGAGAGCCGCCGTTGCAAAGTGAAGACCCCCTGAACGAGAGGCGAAGGCAAACACCAGCCACGGCGTAAATGCGAGAAGCAGGGCGCCGCTCATCGGTTGGTTGTCACATGCATGAGTGACGGGCCGATCTCGCGAGTCGTTAGCGTGCGCACGATGCACCCTCTTTGGGCCGAGGCGGACTTTAGACCACGCTAAATCGAAGTCCGGTGACCACCTTTGTCTATGCCAATTCTCGGAACCGCCTTGCAGGGTCTTTAGGCAGCGCGGAAAAACCCTCATGACGTATCAACGAGCGGTCACCGTTCTCAGGGCACTCAGAGCAACATGAACTAAATTGTCAACGAGGCGGAGCCAAATGCACGCAGATCGCGGCGATCTGGACGCGGGTACGCATTCAGACCGGTGCGACATGATGTTCAGGTGCGAAGTCGGGTTCCGGAGTGCTGCTCCTTTCGCTCCCGCGCTGCGTGGACCTGATCTCGGGCAACAACTCGGGCAACAACTTCCGGCAAGTCCTCGCGAGGGGCAGCGAACGCCGGGATCGCCGGTGCAGGTGGAGGCGTGTTTCGGCGAATCGTGGTGAGCCGTGAAAGGGCTCGGGCTCATTCCTTCGATAGTGGGCGGTAGTTATGCCACCGGTACCACCGCATGCGATGGAGCCATCGAGGGATCGGGCGAGCGAAATGCGCCTCGGTCGTGGGCTTGGAGCCATCGAGAAGTGGTGAGATACCCGGCGTCAATTAGCGCATCAGTGGCGTCGAAATCGAAGAGGGATGGATGCTGGGTGGCGAGGGGCGGCACAGGGAGAAGGTGCAGACCGACGCGCTGTGAGACCTCCTTTATTGCTTCACGTCGTGCCCAGCGCGAGGCGAGGATCATTGCCCGGTGCATCATCTCGGGTGCGCTTGACGGAGGATGGTAGGCGTCTTCGCTACCGGTCGGAAGGACGTAGATGTTCGACGCCTCGACGGCTTCGGCCTGGAGCACCGGCACGTTGGCGACAACCCCTCCGTCGAAGAGGACCCGACCTCCGATGGTGACCGGAGGAAACACACCGGGGACGGCGGCGCTGGCCAAAAGCGCGTCGAGGACACTGCCGACAGACAGGATTACAGCCTCTCCGCTGGCTACGTCGGTGGCCACGGCGTGGAATGGAACGGCTGCATCTTCGATTCTCTCGTAGCCGAAGTCGGCTCTCCTGATGAGAGTTCGAAGGCCACCTGTCTCGAAAAGATGGTCACGATGCCCCATTGCTCCTCCGACGAGGCATCTGACGTGGAGCGGAAACACCTCTTGCCGACTCACGGAACGCCACAGACGTGCAAGGCCTTCGAGATCGGTGAGGTTCGGATGTCCGGCCAGGTACGCACCGTTCAGCGCCCCGATCGAGGTTCCCACGATCACCTCGGGGACCACACCGGCCTCGAGCAGCGCTCGGAGCATCCCGACCTGGACGGCTCCCAGATTGCCTCCGCCCGACAAGACGAACGCCGTCAGGTTCCGCATGCCCTTCCCTCCGATCTGCTCCCTCCGAGAGTCTATCGTACTACGAGCTTATGTCAGTCGCAGGGCCCTGGTCCCCATTGACACAGATATCGTATAACGATAAGCTCTTAGTACGAGTAGCCGGAAGGTGCTGAGGCAGACCTGACGGAAGAAGTGAGCGGCATGGTGGTCGTCGAGGTGATTCTCGGGATTCTGTTGGTGGCACTGGCCGCCGCCACGCTCTACATGGCGATCAACGGCGGCCTCGGCGTGGTGGGGGTGGTTCGTTACGTCAGATGTCGAGCATGCGGTCATCTGGTCTTGGCGTCTGGGACTGAGGCGCCCGAGCACTGCCGTCACTGCCAGCATCTCGCCTTGTACCACCCGTGGCACACCCTGCACAATCTGGCCATCGGGCATCGGAGACCGCTCCACTCTCCGGCCGGGGGGCCAGGTCTGCCTCAGCCGGGGGAAACCCAGCCCCCTTCGTCGCTCGTCGGTTAACGCTCGGCGGCAAAGCCGTGGGCGCTGTAGACCGGGGCGAGGCCCTCGGCCAGCTCGGCGAACTGTGGTCCCATACGCTTCAGCTGCTCGAGGTGGACCGAAGAGAGGCGCTCTAGGCGCCGCGCTCCGAGCTTGGTGAGCCGCAGACGCACGACGCGGTGATCGTCGGGGTCGCGATGGCGGGTGATGAGCCCGGCCGAGTCGGCACGGTCGGCAAGTCCCACGGCGCTGTGATGGCGGAGGAGGAGGTAGTCGGCAACCTCGCCGATGGTCGGGCCTCGCGAATCCCCGTGTCCCCGTACGGCCAGCAGGAGCTGGTGCTGGGCCGGCGTGAGCCCCGCAGCCTTGGCCTGCTGCTCACTCCACCGTTCGAAGCGTCGCAGGGAGGTGCGCAGCGACAGCAGCCGGGCGTAGGCGGCATCGGACAAAGGCATCGGTACTACGATATCATCGTCTTACGATGATTACTACCATTCCCCACCTCTTGTCGCCCGTAGCGCCGAGACGATGACCGACTCTGACTCGAGCTCCGGCTCCCGAAACGGCAGTTCCGGGGTCCCCATCGGGAACGACGAGGTGAGCGGTCCTCTCGCAGGGGTCGAAACCTCGAGTGGTCCTCTCGGCTCCAACGGCCATCGGCCATCTGCCCGTCCCGAGAGGCACGAGGTCCCGGGAGTCCCCGGCGAGCCCGATCGTCCGCCCGAGGAGAGCTACCTGGGAGTCGACCAACGACCCAGGGTCACGACCGAACGCGAGCTCGGCGACTTCACCACCACCCCCGCCGTGCTGCGCCTGGTGCCACTCGGCATCCTCATCGGCGTCTTGGGTGCCGGAGTGTCGCTCGCACTTCTCGACATGATCGGATTCATCACCAATCTCGTCTACTACCAGCGGGCGAGCGTGCACCTCGTCTCGCCCAATGCCAACACACTCGGGGCCATTGCGCTCGCGATCCCCGTGGCCGGAGGTCTCGTCGTCGGGCTAATAGCCCGCTTCGGCTCGGAGCAGATCCGCGGCCACGGCATCCCCGAGGCTATGGAGCGCATCCTCATCAACGGTAGCCGGGTCCCGCCCCGCTTGGCGGTCTTGAAGCCGATCTCGAGTGCGGTGAGCATCGGCACGGGTGGTCCGTTCGGCGCCGAGGGCCCGATCATCCTGACCGGCGGCGCCGTGGGGTCCATCGTCGGCCAGCTCTTCCGCCTGACCGGCTCGCAGCGCCGGGCCCTGCTCGTGGCCGGCGCTGCGGCGGGCATGAGCGCCGTCTTCGGCACGCCTGTCGCCGCCACGCTCTTCGGCGTCGAACTCCTCGTCTTCGAGTTCAAGCCCCGGTCGATGGTCCTGATCGGTCTGGCTGCCGCCACCGCCGACGGATTGCGCATGGTGATGGCAAGCGCACACCTCGTGGCCCCCCAGCCGCTGTTTCCCGTTCCTGGCCATGCCCCTCTCGGCGGCGTCGTGCTGGTCGGAGCGGCTGTGATCGGTGTGGCGACGGGAGTCGGGGCCTGGGTCATGACCCAGGCCGTCTACCGCTTCGAGGACCTGTTCAAGAAGTTGACCGGCCATCTGCACTGGATGTGGTGGCCGACCATCGGTGGGCTCATCATCGGGATCGGGGGCCTGGTCGATCCCCGTGCGCTCGGGGTTGGCTACAACACGATCCATGCCGAGTTGCTCGGCCAACTCGGTATCCGGACGATGCTTCTCCTGCTCTTCGTGAAGATGGTGATCTGGTCTGGTGGGCTCGGGGGAGGCACGAGCGGGGGGATCCTTGCTCCCATCCTGATGATGGGAGCGGCCATCGGCGGCGTCCTCGGGCACGTCCTCCCAGGCGCGTCGCCAGGGGTGTACGCCCTCGTGGGCATGGCGGGGTCGCTCGCGGGCGTCACTCGCTCGCCTTTCACGGCCATCGTCTTTGCCTTCGAGCTCACGCACGACGGCAATATCATTCTGGCGCTTCTCGTGACGGCCACCGTCGCGCACCTCGTAAGCGTGCTCACCTTGAAACGCTCGATCCTTACCGAGAAGGTGGCCCGGCGTGGGTTCCATGTCATGCGCGAGTACGCCGTCGACCCGCTCGAGGCCACCTTCGTCCGGGAGGTCATGGACACCGATGTCCTGACAGTCGAACCTGGTCGGCTTGTTCGCGATCTCTACGACCAGCTGCCGGAGGGGTCACAGGCCCGACGTCAGCGCCTCTATCCCGTGTTGGACTCTGAGTACGGCCTCGTAGGTGCCCTTCCGTGGTCGTCTGTTCTTGCCCACCGCGACAGCGCCAAGAAGGTCGAACAGGTGATGGTCCGTTCCTTCGCCGTCGCCCATCCCGATGAGATCCTGCGCACGGTGGCTGACCGCATGGCCAGCTTGGGCTTCGGAGTCCTCCCCGTCGTCGAGCGGGCCGAGCCCGACCGTCTCGATGGGCTCATAACGCAATTCGATCTCCTTGAGGCTCGCCAAAGGCTTCTCGAAGAAGAACGTCACGCCGAGCGAGTGCTCACCTTGCGGCGAGTTGCCCCATCGCGCCCGAACACCGCTGAACGCGGTGTCGGACACGGGCAGGGATTTGGCCTGTCACAAGAAGGGGATTGGTGATCGCCTCAACCGAAGGCTGCGCCGGCGCACCGCCATAGTGGGCATCTTCCCCAACCGTGACGCCGTAATCCGGATGGTGGTTGCCGTGCCTGCCGAGCAGCGTGACGAGTGGGCCGTGTGCGGCGATGAGCTTCGGTCGAGGTCCTGGTTAGAGCGCGTATATCGGTACCTCGGCTCCCGCCAGCAGCCCTAGATGACTGGTGCAGACCCACCGGAATCTGCTGGTCCCAATCCGGCGCGCTCCCGAATGACCCGCTCCACGGCATCGGGGTCGTCGGGGGTGATGAACGGCTTCACGCTCTTCCCGAGGTCGACGATGAACCCAACGCTCTTGGACGAGCGTCTAGGGTCGAAGTTCGCCCAGTAGCCCGGGTTGGCGGTCCCCCAGATGCGGCCCTTGCCCCTGAAGGTCCCCATGTCCACCCTGGTGAGGGCCTTGATGTTCGAGTACGGGACATGCTTCGACCCCCAGGGGAAGTAGTAGCCACGAATCTCCAGCTCGCTGGAGCCGCAGCGGATGCGGCGATCGGCGTAGATGTCGGAGGTCGACGACGTATCGGACATGGTGGGGAGCCTACGAGGATTCCCAATCGGGCTCCTGCGGACGGGCGATGGTTTTGAGGGGAGCCCTCCTCCCAGCCGTTTAGTGCACTGACCACGAAGGTCGCCCCTGCCTGACCTTGGGTGACCCGTACCAGCGTTCCTGTCAACGCCGGTGGATAAGAGGTGCGTAAGTCGGCGGACGAAACTGCTCGCCTCAGCCACCATCGGTGGTGCTGAGCACCCCCTCGTGCGGCCTTCAGGCGTTAGCTGTCGCCCTGGAGGAAACCATCACCTCGACGTGGTGGACGAGAGGGTCGACCATGGCGGCGATCGGCCACGGCGGCGCCCAAGATCTCGGGCAACAACTCGGGCAACAACTACCGACGAATCCCCGCGAGGGGCCGCGAACGCCGGGATCATCGATGCAGGTAGCGGCACGTCTTGGCGAAGGGCGGTGAGCCGTGGAAAGGGCTCGCGCTCATTCGCAGACCGACTGTCGCGGTGATGCATGCACCGAGAGAAGCCGGCCCTGGAGGGACCCTGCGGCCACCCCCGCCAAGGCTGATAAACGATGGGAACGTCGCCGCAGGTAGGGCCCTATCTTGGGAATCGTGACGAGCCGCGGGAGGTGTCATAGCCCGCCCCGAGTGCGTTGGCGGCGGCGTTTGACACACGCACCACACCAACTCTCCATCGCCTGGCCAGTCGGTTCGTCAACTCCGCCCGCTATCCTTCGACGACATGCCTGACGATGCGGACGACCAGCAGGTAGACACGTATGTCGACGGCTTATCTCGGGTCTGTGAGAAGTTGGCATCGTTATTTGTCGATGGCGGTCTTCCCCCATTTGCAGTCGACCCGGCTGAAGGAGCGATGTGGTCTCGCGATCGCCAGCAAACGAAGAGCGCGCTTGGTACTGAGATTCCGACGGCCTGGCTCCTTCGCACGGTGCCGACCTATCTTGGGGAGGCTGCTTATGAGCTCAGGGCCACGGCAGCTGTGTTGCGAGGGCGCATCTTGACTGGTTCCATCGGTCCGCTCGTGCGTTCGATAACCGAACGTGTCGGTACAACGAACTGGCTGCTTGACCCGGAAGTCGATGCTGTTGAGCGGGCTTGGCGGGTAATTTTGAATACCCTTGTTTGCTGGTCGGAGTACAGGAAGGCCGCTGATCGCCTTGGCATCGATCCGGAAGATTCAGCAGCGCTGGAAGCAGAGCATTTGTCTCTCCGGAAGGATGCCTTTTCATGGTTTTCGCCTACGGTCAATTCAAAGAATCCTGATTGGGAGCGATCCTGGAAACGAACAGGGTCCGGGTATCCCACATATACCGACCTAGCTGTCCGCGCCCTTCCATCAATAGGCCCTGATGATCCCATTGACGAAGCGGTGCGCAGAGGGCTCTACTCGGCTCAATGTGGGATGACTCATCCCAACGTCGTCGTCTCGGGCGAAACGCTCGAAGTAGGGGATAACGGATCGATGCGGTTCGTTCATCGCTGGGAGCACATCGACAAAGAAGTTCGGGTTGGATTTCATTCGCTGAGTTGGGGGTACAAAGCTTGGGCCTGGTACTTTTGCAAGGAGAGCGCAACGGAAGAGGTCATGAGGTTGCTGGAGCGTCTCAGCCAAGAGCTTGACTCGCTAGCGTTTTGGACTGACTGATTACTCGACCGCCAGGACTCGATAGCTCTGGGTGAGCCGAGACGCCTCGGCCACGAGGGTACTCCGGGTAACTTCTTCCAAACAGAACTAACTGTGTTGGCTCATCTGATGTTAGGCAGCAATGCGGAACGCGGGCTGATAGCCGGTGATGATGTCCTCGTATACTATCGTCGGTGCTACTCGGTTCCATCGGTGTCCGAGGATCGTCGCGAGCGCTGCTGGGCAGGCCAGAAAGAGGTGAACATTGACCTCGGTCCGGTCACCTAGTGCCATCCTGGTCAGTCTGCGCACCTCCTGAGTGATAGCCACAGCGTCGTGGTCGTCTCGGACGAATGTGTCATCTGGTCCCCGGGATGGGGTGATCGTTAGGGCGGCCTTGATAGATAGCCCTGCAGACTCGATGAATTTGAGTACGGCACGAGTGTGATCAGTGGCGATGCCGAGGACCACGCCGAGGTCGTTGCCTTTGCCGACGTCGGTCACGGTGGAAGTCAGTTCGGGTCGTGGTTCGCGGGGCTCGGCATCGGTTGTCCAGTGAGCGGCGCCTTGGTGTCGTGACAGCTCCAGGTTGCGCACACGGGGCAACATCGCTCCGACAGCGAAGCTGGAAGCGAGCCGCGTCGCGCCACGAATGACAACGCGGTGGTGTCCTGCAGCGATAAGCCTTTCAGCCGCGGCTTCGAGGCCTGGCTGCATCACTCGCACGTAGGCGTCAGGGTCGATAGTTGCTCGCCGCTCTGCTGGCTGCGAGCCCGCGAAGAGGTCAACCCAGTCCAGCGCCTCGGTGGCATCGGTCGCTGTGGGGTCGCGGAGTAGCGCTTGCACATGCAGAATAGCTGCAGGATCGCCGACTTCGATACCGAGTTCAGCAATCCCGTCTGTGATGGTTGCAGCCGATAGCTTTCGGAAGCCGTCGAGCACCCAGCGCCGTACTCGATCGATGCCAAGTCGGACAGCCGGCAGGTCATAACGAAGGCCGTGCGCGGCCATGTAGTCGCTGGCGTACTGCTCTTCGGCGCCATACGGACGACCCAACCAAAATTGCAAGCTTCCCATGAGATCAACCAGTGCATCCTCGTGACACTCCAGATGTGCTGCCCACGCCGCGCGAGTTGTTCCAAGGGGAGTCTGTACTCCAGCCGTAGCCATTGCTGGAACAAGGAGCCCTGTTCGGCTATCGAGCGCAGTAAGAACAGGGTCTGTTGGGTCGACGAGCCGGTTCGTAATGAGTATGAGCTCAGGGCTGCCCATCGATCGCAGGTTGTCGAAGCTCTTGTGGAACTTTTGCAGCATGCTCAATCGCCGCTCGGTTCGATCGAGCAGATATCCCGAGTTGAGGGGCGTGGTGCCGTACACCGCATAGCGGACCTGGGCGTATTGGCTTGGCGTGCTCTGGTAATGGACAACGACGTCATCGACATTGCCGGCCCCGACCGCCTCCAGCTCCACCTCCAAAAGCTGACGATGAGGCAGCAATGCTCGGAGGATGCGGTTCCAGGCCACGAGGTGTTGGTAGTCGTCCCCACCTTGACGAGCGCCGCTCGCGCTCCGGCGGATCTTGTCGTAGGTCATGGGTCGGATCCTGGTGCTATGAGTCGTGAAGGGAGGATGTTGGCGGCCGCGGCGACCAGACGGCCGCTCCGTCCGGTCGACGGCCGGATCACCCAGCCGGAGAGCTCCGTGCACGTCCAACCATCGGCGGGCGTCACGATTACCGAGACAAGCTCGGAGAAACCGAGTTCCGGGTCCTCGAGGAGTAGACGGTAGGTGCGCATGTCCTGACTGCTTGGATGTTGCTGTCCAACCGGATGTGTGTGCCACTCGCCCACCCAGACACTGCCATCGCGCATGTAGGCATCGTCGGCCAGTTCCAGGGCGTGCCGTAGGTCGCGGAGGAAGCCGAGCGGGTTCCGCTGCGCAGCCGGCCCGGGTCCGCCGGCCACGGTCACCTGGACCGAGCGAGGGCCGGTGGCGTCATGGCCGAGCAAGATGCCGCCTGTTTCGCTACCGTCAACCGAAGCTCGGGCTTCGGACTCGACCACGCTACGGGCAGCCGGTTCGAACCAGATCATGGGGCGGCGCATGTTAGACAGCCGGACTTGCTCGGGCCTAAATCGACCCAGCGGACCTCCGACGAGCGCTCGACATCGAAGGGTTGAGGCAACCCGGGCACCGGCTGGAGGCCTACGACCGCCACGTCGCCTGGGAGTCGCTGGGCCCAGCGCCCACGGGATTCGAGAACCGTGGAAACAGCCGCCTTGGCAGCGAGCGTACCGACCGCAGCGAGATCGCCGGCGACTGCCGTCATCGGCAGGGGCGGCGACCCGAGGCCATATTCCTGGTCGAGTTCCGGTTCTGGGTCGAGCGCTCCCTCGGCATCGAGCCGGGACCGGTAGCACAGAAGGCATCCCGAACCGGGTCGCACCCTGATGATCTCGCCGAGCGCTCCGTTCTCCAATACGCACGCCAGGATGGCAGGCACGCCCGCCCGGCGGGCCAAATGATTGACTACACGCCGTGAAGCGACGCCATCGGTGGCGCCAACGATGACGTCCACGCCGGACAAGAGAGGCCTGACCTGGTCCGCCTCGAAGATGACGTCGAGGGGATGCGCTTCGACCTCGAGATCGGGGTGCCGTTCTTTCAGCAGGTCGCGCATGGCACGAACCTTCAGACGACCCAGGTCGCGTGGACCCAGTCGGTGCCGAACAAGGTTGTGCTGCAGAAGCCGGTCAGGGTCCACAAGCACGAGGCGCCCAACCGCGTAGTCGGCCAGCGTCTCCGAAACGACGGATCCGATGCTGCCAACGCCGATGACGACAGCGGAAACGGACCCGAGCTCATCCACCGGCCAAGCCCCACCCAGGTATGAGAGGGGCGACGAGTCGGAAACTACCTCCATCAGTCCGGGCACGGCCGAATCGTGCGACACCCACCACACCGACCAGACAGGGTTGCCGTTGACGTCCGAGGCCCAGGTCATTACTGGCATCGATCGGTCGGTGGGCGGGATCCGCCACCCGCCGAGCACGGCGTCACGTAGGGCGGAGGGGGCGACGGCGAGGCTCCGGGCCAGTGCGGCCTGATGGAGTCCGTACAGTGCCGCGTCGGTGTGGTACCAGGTGCCGACTCGCGACCGCTCGCCGGCGTAGCGGAGGTAGTGGCCGGTCAGCCATTTGGCCCGGGCAGGCCAACGAAGGTCTTCTCGCCTCCAGATTCCGCAAACAACTGCGAGATCCTCCGTCGGATCGAGGCGGACGTCGAAAAGGCCCCAATTCGCGCCCCAGGCCTCGATCCGCTCGGCTGCGTCGACAGGCAGAAGGAGCATCGGGGGCATGGAATCAGCCATCATTCCGCGCAACCGGTGAAGTAGACGTCGAGCGAGTCGTCGTCAACGATGCCGTGCTCTGTCATGGATGCCGTCAGCCCGCGCACCATCAGCTGGTACTCGAGGAACCATGCGGACGCCTTCACGACGAGATCGGCCGCGGTGGATCGGGGATCCCAGTCGCTAGCCCCTTGGAGAAGGCATAGCGATCCGTCCCCGTTCAGGTGCCAGTCGTGCCGAGTTCGGTGGTTGAAGTCGGGCTCAGGATCGATCGGGTAGATGGCCGGGGACACCATCGGGTGTGCCTGCCGGTAGACCACCATGACTCGAAAACGCGCACCGGCGAGGAATTCCTCCAGTCTTGGCGGGGCAGACCGCTCGAACGGCCAGATCGGCACGTCCCCCTCCCAGCCAACGGCGGGATCATCCTCGCGCCACACCAGATCGGGGGCCACGTCTGCCATGGCGGCCCGCTCTCGGACCGTCACTGACGGTTCAGCGAGCATCCAACTCACTCGCTCGCAGGCGCCCTCTGTCACCCTTGAGGAGCGTCGCGTATGGGCCGCTTCGGCCGTCGCACAGCTGCGGTAACCGCCGCGGCTCCTGCCGCGCCAACGACTGCTGATCCGGTACCCGAACATCCGCCATCGGGCTCGGGATAAGCGTCGCCGAATACCTGGCGCCATAGGCACATCGCGGTGGCGGCGTCGTCGCGACCGGCAGCGTCGACGGCGCGCCATGAGAGGTCAGCCGCTTCTGCCAGAACGGCGCTCGCCGTCTGGCGGTCCATTCGGGGGTCGATCTCGCCGCAGAGCCCGGTGGGATCACACACCGGAGCGAGTACAGCGGTTCGGGCTGCCGCGAAGAAGCGCGCCAAGGCTTCGGGGCGTTCGACGATCGGTAGGTGTTGGAGGGCCAGGACCTCGATGACTAGCGACTTCATCGGCTGGCCGTGATCGGTTGTCCAGCACTTGAGTATCCGGACGAGCCGCGTGAACTGGTTCCAGTCGGATTGGCGCTTGCCAACCTGGTCGATGAGGCCCTCGGGGTCCGAAGCTATCCAGTGTTCGTTGTTTCGCTCGGGTATCAGCAGGCCCCCCTGAGAGCGCCGGAGGGCTGGACTGGCGTCGACGGTGAAGGGGTCCGGCACCTCCTCGGGGTCAGCGAGAAAGCACTTCACTGAGTGGTTGTTCAGCCGCGTCCAGCGCACATCTTGGGCAATCGACCCTGATGTGCCCAGCAGGTCCTTCACCAGGCCCCGGGTGTGCTCTAGCGCAGCCTCGGCCGAGGCCCCCGGCTGGCCCCAGTCGGGGTGCTCCGAGGCGGAATAGATCACCAGGAGGTCGATGTCATGGATCGGGTCCTTGTGAGTACGCCTCGCGAACGAGCCGCTGGGGACAACCTCCAGCACGTCACCGGTCGTGAGGAGTGCGGTCCGGAATTGGTCTCTGCGTAACCGGCCCTCGGCGACCGACTCGCGTGAGGCGTTCGCGGCTTTCTGAAGGGCGTCGAAACCAGTCGAGACACTCATCGGGACCCCCGCCTGAACAGCGACTCTCTTGAGACCTGGTCGATGGTATCGGTCGGGTGTGTCGCGGTAGATCGGCGCATCCTCGCGAGGGGACCAGCCGACACGACCCGACGCCCGCCCGCCCCCGGGGCGCTTTCGTCGAGACACGGCGACGCGCATCAGCGACAGTGTCTGCGACTGGCGGAATCCTGGGAGGGTGGTAACTCCACTCCTCCCATCCTCCTCCCAATAATTCCGAGGACGGACGGTGAGAAGCCGCATACAGTGGCGAGCGGTGAGAACCGAGGGGAGGGCGTCGGTGCTGGTAGAGGGAGAATTCGCTGGTGCCCCCGGCAGGACTCGAACCTGCGCACCCGGCTCCGAGGACCGTTAGTGCATCCAGGTCCGGCTGGCTAAATCCCTCTGGGACACCCAGGGCTTTGGCGATGGCCAAAGGACGGTTTGGAATCGCTGCTGAGCCTCCGTGAACCCGACCTGTACGTTCGACCCACCGTGGGTCAACGTTCGAAGATGCGGCTTACCTCGTCGCGCTTTGGCCAGGGGATTGGTCGTTCGTCGATGTCGACTACCCCACTGCCGGGCTCGGCCTCGGCAACGGTGGCCACCATCCAGCCCTGGGCGTGCAGCGCCTCTGCGGCGGCCCGAGCGGCGGCCGGGTCGAAGGCGGCGAGCAGCGCCCCAGAGGCCAGCGTCGCCCACGGATCCGCGCCCAAGGCCTGGCAGAGTGCCACGCCTGGGTCGAACCACAGGACCTGGGTGCGGTCTACCCGCAGGCGCACGCCAGCCGCAGCCGCCATCTCGTGCAGTGCAGCAGCCAGGCCGCCCTCGGTCGGGTCGTGGAGCGCTCGTGCCCCGAGCGCCGCAGCGGACAGCGCGGCGTCGACGATCGAAATGCCGGGGTGCTCCGTCGCCGCCTTGGCGGCGCCGATCACGGCAGGGTCCACGCCGGCCAGGAGGTTCTCGGCCTCGGTAGCGAGCACCGCTGCCCCCTCTACCGGGACCGGACCGACCTGCAGGACCACGTCGCCAGGGCGCGTCCCAGCGGTCGAGAGAACTCTCCCGCCCTCGGAGAAGCCCAGCATCTGGCCGACCACGACTGGCCGGGTGACCGCGGAGGTGACCTCACTGTGGCCGCCAACCAGGGAGGCCCCAACTTCGCCGAGAGCGGCGCGGATATCGGAGAAGAGCAGCTCCACCTCCTGTTCTGCTATCCCGGGGGGC
>DMNK01000157.1:0-595 GCA_003453695.1 Acidimicrobiaceae bacterium
AGCTCGGCGGAATCGGGCCGAGAGGCCGCCGACAGATCGCCGGGCCAGGCTCACGAGCCCGCATCGGCCGAGCCAGCGGGTGGAGCCGTGACAGGCGGGCCCGACCTGGCCCGCCAGAGCTTGGGAGCACTGCGCCGGCAGAGCCCAGAGCGCAGGGGCGGCCCAGCGGCCCGTTCGGCGAAGACCGAGGCTTCGGCACCGGCATCGCCGGCCACGACCACGGTGACCGTCGCTGCTCCGGCGACCTCCGCGACGATGCCCAGTCGGGACGAGTTGGTGCAGGCCTGGGGCGACGGCCTTCTCACCCAGCTCTCCAACCGGGCCAGAGCTCGGTTCCGGATGGGCCGTTTCATCGGCGTCGACGATGCGGCGGTGTTCGCCCTCCCCAACCAGACGCACTGCTCGTATTGCGAAGAAGTGCGCCTCGAAGTCGAGCAGGCGCTAGCCGGCCACTTCGGCACGGCGGTGCCCTTGCGCCTCGTCGTCGACGACGACGCCGAAGCGACCGCCGGCGGCCGTCGCTCCCCGGTGGCCGGCGGTGCCGGCGACGAACCTGACGCCACGACACGGGGCGGGAATGCCGGTGGCGGTGCTG
>DMNK01000157.1:831-2188 GCA_003453695.1 Acidimicrobiaceae bacterium
GGCGGTGGACGATTCCAGTCGCGTGGCCCCTCGACTGGTGAGGCGCCGACACGTCAGAAGCCCACAGGCCCGACTGCTCCGGGCCACGCCGGCACGACGAGCGAGGAGGAGGACGAGGCCCTGATGGATCCGGTCGTGCTCGCCGCCGAGACGGAACCGGCCGGTGCCGGCCTGAGCGCGGAGCAGCGCCTGAAGCAGATGTTCCCCGGGGCCGAGGAGGTCTAGTGGCCTACGGCGCCCTTCTCCAGGCGCTGATCGACGAGTTGGGTCGTCTCCCGGGGATCGGGCCGAAGTCCGCTCAGCGCATCGCCTTCCACCTTCTGAAGGTCGCCCCCGAGGATGCATTGCGGCTGTCGGAAGCCATCGTCGCCGTCAAGGAGAAGGTCACTCTGTGCCCGCGCTGCTTCAACGTGGCCGAGGGCACCCTGTGCGACGTCTGTCTCGACCCGCGACGCGACGCCACCGTGCTCTGTGTGGTGGAGGATCCACGCGACATCGTGGCCGTCGAGAAGACCCAGGAGTTCCGGGGCCGGTACCACGTCCTACAAGGAGCGCTCAATCCCATCGAGGGTGTCGGGCCCGACCAGCTCCGCATCCGCGAGCTGCTAGCCCGTCTCGACGATGAGGGCGTGACCGAGGTGATCCTGTGCACCAACCCGAACTTGGAAGGTGAGGCCACGGCCATGTACCTGGCCCGCATGCTCAAGCCGCTCGGGGTGCGGGTCACCCGGCTGGCGAGCGGTCTCCCTGTCGGCGGTGACCTCGAATACGCCGACGAGTTGACCCTGGGCCGGGCGCTCGAGGGCCGACGTGAGGTCGACGCGTAGCTCCACACGCATATGCGGGTACGCCGACCCGGCACCGACGCGTTCGGGGGGCGTGCCGCGCCGGTGCCGGGCCTGGCGATCTACACGACGACGTCTGCCAGCGTCGTCACGGGGCGCGACGAAGCGCCGAGTCCGGATAAGCGGGAACTGCGCGCGTCCGAAGTCCTCGGCACCCCTGCTGCCCCCAAACTGTCCAAACCCCCCCGACCCGCCTCGGCCATCGGGCGGCCAAGCCGGTCCACCCGTCTATCGGGGAAACGGCGCCACACTGGGCAACTTGCGCCCCTCCCGCCCCCCAACCGGGTGCCGAGGGAGAAAAAACCGCCGATAGGCCCGGCACCGACGCTGAGCAGCGCCGATGGGACCCGTCGGACCCCCACGTCGAGCAACGACGTCACCACGGGTCGGCGCCTGACGCACAAAGGGGCGGGCCGCCCTCGGGCACCGACGCACAAGCGCAGCGGGCGGGCGTGGAGCGGGCGTCGAAAGCGCAAGCGAAGGGGGCGTTGGAGCGGGCGTGGGAGCGGGCG
>DMNK01000157.1:2406-5971 GCA_003453695.1 Acidimicrobiaceae bacterium
GGGGCGTGGGAGCGGGCGTGGGGCGGGCGTGTGCCGGGGGCGAGGGGGTCCTTGCCATAGCGCAACCATCCCGGGCCCAAGGCCCGCCCACGTTGGCGTGGTCACTCCCACAGCGAGGGCTGGTCGCCTGCACCCCCCATGGGGAAGTAGCCGGGCAGCTCGTCGGCCGGCGTGTCCAGATAGATCTTGGCTTCGGGGGGCTGGGCGAAGCGTCCGTGGCTCCAGCGGACCTCGACGTGTCCCCGCGCCACGCCTGCGCTCCCGTCCCCTCGACGCCGGTAGGTGATCGCCCAATCCACCTGGGGCTGGCCCGCCTCGGCGGCCCGAATGTCGAAATCGAGGAGCTGGAAGGCCTGGCGCCAGTCCCAGGGGCTGGCCACCCGGAGCCGCAACGGCCGGCGGACGTCGGCACCGAGGACGAAATAGGGGGCGCTGCCCACCCGCAGCAGCCTCCACACCAGACGTTCCCTGTCGGCCGGAGATGCGGCATTGGCGCGCCACCGTTCCGCCGATCCGACGCTCACGTCCCGGCACAGGTCCCGATAGGCCTGGCGCGCCTCGGCCGGGTAGGCGCCGCGCCCGGGCAAGGCGAGGCGCAGCTGGCGGCGTTGGGCGGGGGTGAGTGCCAGGGGGTCGTCGGGAAGCTCGTCGAACCCGGCCGCCGACCGGCACGCGTCGTAGAGGCGGCGATAGGCGGCGGGCGCCACCTCGGCGTACCAGTCGCCCGTGGGCCAGTGCCCCGTGGTCGACAGCAACCCCTCGAAGAGCCGGGCCGGTGACGGGTTGGCGATGTTCTGCGACAGGTACTTGCAGCTGACCAGGTAGACGTGGTCGACACGCAGGTCGACGGGCGCCACCTCGTCGCCCGGGGGACGCCGGCCCCCCGTCCACTCGATGAGCAACGGGGTACGGCCCCGCAGGGCATCGGGCGCCTCCAGGAACGCCCGGCCGTTGGCCCAGGCGGCGGCGAACTCCTCGGCGAAGTGCCCGCTGCGCTGGAGCCCGGTCAGCAGCTCCCACACGGCGTCGTCCACGGCGAGCTGTCGGGGCCGCGCCGCCAGCGCCGCCGCCGGCCGCTCGAAGGGGAGCATGCCGAGGGCGGTGCCCAGCTCGGTGACAGTGGTGCGGTCATCGGGCACGGGCTTGGTTTACCGGGCACGGGCCTGGTTCGTCGGCACCCGCGCCGCTACCGGGCGCGGGACCTTCGTCCGCTGCGGGCCATGGTGCGCAGGCGCGACAGCGCCTGGTCCGACTCGATCTCGATGACGTCGTACACCGCCGGCAGCCCGCCGGGGCCGTCGGGCACCTGCAGCGCACGCCAGGCGCGTTCGCCGGCACTGCCCGGAGCGGGCGCCTCCGTGGTCAAGAGGACGAGCGGGTTCTCGGGATAAGAGGCGTGCACCACCGCAGCGCGGCCCAGGGCGCTCCACAGCACCTCGCCGCGGCGCAGCCCCCCGGGAAGGCTCCCGAGCGATCCCGACACGTCGAAGAACCAGCGGCGGCCGCCGGCGTCGTGGCCGGCCAGCGCCACCTCCACGCCGGCTTCGAGCCGCACGTCGGCGTCGAGGTCCCGGAAGCCGGCCTCGGACAGCAGTGCGTGCGCCAGGTCGCGGGCGCCGGCACGACGCGGCACGGCCCGTTCGCCGGCCCGCAGCACCCGGCTGCGCTCCTCCTCGGCGCGACGCTCGGCGATGCGCACGTAACGCGACTCGGTGTCGTAGCCGACATAGCGGCGTCCGGCGCGCACGGCGGCAACGGCCGTGGTCCCCGAGCCGATGAACGGATCCAGCACCAGGTCGTCCTCGTAGGTGTACAGCTCGATGAGGCGCTGGGGGAGCTCGACCGGGAAGGGGGCGGGATGCCCGACGCGCGTGGCGCGTTCAGCGGGGATCTCCCACACGTCGGTGGTGGCCTCCATGAACTCGTCCTTGGTCACGCTGACCCCGGCGGGAAGGCCGAGCGAGCGGCGACGGGCAGCGGGCACGGCCCGGTCGAAGCGGCCCTTGCTGGCGATGACCACCCGCTCGGTCAGGTCACGGAGCACCGGGTTGGCCGGGCTGCAGAACGACCCCCAGGCGCACGAGCCGGCCGCACCCCGGGCCTTCACCCAGATCACCTCACCCCGCAGCAGCAGCCCCAGGTCGTCCTGGAGGATGCCGGCCACATCGCCGGACAAGGAGCGATAGGGCTTGCGGCCCAGGTTGGCCACGTTCACGGACAGCCGTCCCCCCGGCTCCAAGGTGCGCACGCACTCGGCGAAGACGTCGCGCAGCATGGCGAGGTACTCGAGGTAGCTGGCCGGGACATGGCCTTGGCCCAGTGCCGCTTCGTAATCCTTGCCGGCGAAGTAGGGCGGCGACGTCACGACCAGAGCCACAGAGGCGTCCTCGACCTCGTTCATGTGGCGGGCGTCGCCGGCCACGATCTTCCCCTCGATGGGAGAGCGGAAGACCGTGTCGTCGTCGGAGACCTGCGGGGCGCTGAAGCGGGCGTAGAAACTGCTGGCGTCGTGCGACTCCCGGCGGCCGACGCCGAAGCTCGACGTCGAGGTGGGCCGGCGGCGGCTCTGGGGCGGGCCCGCCGGCTCCTTGCCCGTGCGTCGCCGGGCGCGTCCAGGACTGCTCATGGGTTCGACGCAGAGCACTGCGCGTCTCGGAACTGCCCCGTGAGCAGGCGTTCGGCCACGCCGCCCACCGTACCCTGGGGGTGTAGCAGGACCTCGGGATCCCCGGCCCGCTACGAGCAGCGATCAGCTTCCAGCCGAATCGGCACCCGGCGTCTCTACGAGCAGCGGCTTCATCCGAGCCTCCCACTTCCTGCGCCATGACAGAGCGAGCATCAGCCGGATGGGCGGCGGTGGCGGCGGTGGCCGCTCCTGGTCGGGCAAGCTCCTGATCACTTCGTCCAAGGCGCCGACGGCGGTGGCGAGATGCTTTCTCGGGATCGTCTTGAGTGCCTGTTTGTCCAGGCGGTCCCACTCCCGTGGCGGCATCGACTCGGCAATGGCGGGGACGACCTGTGCATCCTCGACGTCGAGGTGGGGGAAGAAGGTGTCGCGCACCGCCACGATCGCCTCGTGCATCGCCTTCTGGTGGGCCGCATCCGGCTCCTGCTCGAAGGCCGTGACAGCGGCGGTGGCGGTGTCCACCGCATCGGCCAATTCAAGATGTTCCTCGCCCAAGGTCTTGAGGAGCACGTCCAGGTCTGGTCTCACCGCCATGAGCGCCGGATAGATCTCCTCGTCCTCGGTGTGGTGGTGATGATCGAGGACGGCCCTGTAGAAGCTCCAGTTCGAGCCGATCACCGGGCGCAGCACCGATGGCGGCAGTTTGGCGCTTGCGTCCACGAATCGGTTCGTCCCCAATCGAAACGTCTTGTGGACCGCGTAGAAGATGCGCGTGTCCGCGTGGGCTACCGGCGACGAGTCCTGCACCATGTTCATCCTCCCCAGGCAGGCCGAGTGACTCTTTCGGACCGAGGCTCGGCCATTGAAGGAGCGTTAGCCCGAGGGGGTGCAGCGCCTAGGGCCGAAAGTCCTTATTCGCACGGGAGGCACGGCACGGGA
>DMNK01000089.1:0-2800 GCA_003453695.1 Acidimicrobiaceae bacterium
ATCACCGACCTGGCCGGGATGCGGTACTGGGTCGAGACGCTGGGCTGTCCCAAGAACCAGGTCGACTCGGACAAGCTGGCCGGGCTGCTGGTGGAGGACGGTTACGAGCCGGCCCCCTCCCCCGAGGAGGCGGAGCTGGTGGTGGTGAACACCTGCGCCTTCATCGAGGCCGCCCGCCAGGAGTCGATCGACACCATCCTGGCCCTGGCCGACGCCCGCCAGGTGGGGGCCCGCCTGGTGGTGACCGGGTGCCTGGCCGAGCGCTACGGCTCCGAGCTCGCCGACGCCCTGCCCGAGGTCGACCTGGTGGCGGGCTTCGGGGAGCCGCTGTCGTTGGGACCGACGCGCCGGGGCGGGGGGGAACCGGTCGCCTCGTCCTTCGATCTGCTCGAGCTTCCCCGGCCGCGAGCCGGCGCGCCGTGGGCGTACGTCAAGGTCGCCGAGGGCTGTGACCGACGGTGCGGGTTCTGCGCCATCCCCTCCTTCCGGGGGCCCCAGCGGTCGCGGGCGATGGAGGCGGTGCTCGCCGAGGTGGAGGCGCTCGGGCCGCACGTGCGCGAAGTGGTGCTGGTGGCCCAGGACCTGGCGTCGTGGGGGCTCGACCGCACCGGACCGGGCTCGACAGCGCGCCACGGTGCTCGCAGCCGCCACGATTGGACCCGGCCCGTCGTCGGACTGCTCCAGCGCGCCACCGACATGGTGGAGCGTGTGCGTCTGCTCTATCTGTACCCGTCCTCGCTCGACGACGAGCTCGTCGAGGCCGTCGTGCGCAGCGGGGTGCCGTACTTCGACCTGTCGCTGCAGCACGTGTCGCGTCCGTTGCTGCGGCGCATGCGGCGCTGGGGTGACGGCGAGCGGTTCCTCGAGCGCATCGCCCGGATCCGCGCCCTCGCTCCCGACGCCGCGCTGCGCTCGTCGTTCATCCTCGGCTACCCCGGCGAGACCGAGGAGGACCACGACCGGCTGCTCGCCTTTCTCGCCGGGGCCCGCTTGGACTGGGCCGGGTTCTTCTTGTTCTCGGAGGAGCCGGGGACCCGCGCCGCCTCCGAGCCGGCCGATGCCCAGGTCCCGGCCGAGCTGGCCATGGAGCGCCTCCGGGAGTGTGCCGAGGTCCAAGACGCCATCACGGCCGAGCGGCGGGCCGCCCTGGTCGGCGACAAGGTGCAGGTGCTCGTGGACCGCCCGGGCGAGGGCCGCAGCTACCGGGAGGCACCGGAGATCGACGGGGTGGTGCACGTGCCCTCGTGCCTGGCCGTGGGGAAGACCCACGACGTCGTCGTGACCGGGGCGGCCGGTCCCGACCTGTGGGCCGAGGCATGCCCGTGAGCTCCACCTTCGGGCCCACCGCCCTCATGACCCCGGCCAACGCCCTCACGCTGGCCCGGCTCCTCGCCACACCGGTCATCATCGTGATGGTCGCCGTGGGCGGCGCCGGTTGGGCGCCGTTCGTGGTGGCGGTCGCCGTGGGAGCCACCGACGGGGTGGACGGGTGGCTGGCCAGGCGCCAGGGCGCCACCCGCTCGGGGGCCTTCCTCGATCCCCTGGCCGACAAGGTGGCCGTCGTCGGGGTGATGTGCGCTCTCGCCGGCAGGGGCCTCGTGTGGTGGCTGCCGGTCGTGGTCATCGCCGCCCGCGAGATCTCCATGGTCGTGTACCGCGTCGTCATGGCGCGCCGTGGCGTGTCCATCCCCGCCCGGGTGTCGGCCAAGGTGAAGACGCTCGTGCAGGGGATCGCCATCCTGCTGGCTCTGGCTCCGCCCCTCACCCACCATCCCGCCGCGGTCTCGGCGGCCATGTGGCTGGCGGTGTTCTTCACCGTGCTCACCGGGGTGCAGTACCTCGAGGACGGCCGGCGCGCCGCCCGGGCGCACCGTGCGCCGGCTCGAGGCGACGTCCCAGGCGGCCCGGCCACGCCGCTTCCTCCTCGGGGCGCGGGACCGGCGCCCGACCCGACCCGCAGCGTGGGGGAGGCGACGGCGTGATCGCCACGTCTTCGTGACCGGCGGGGCGGCCGGCGCATGAGGGTGGAGATCGTGGCGGTCGGGACCGAGCTGCTCCTCGGCCAGATCGCCGACACCAACTCGGCGTGGCTCGGCGAGCAGCTGGCGCTGGCCGGCGTGGACTCCCACTTCCACCAGGCCGTGGGCGACAACCAGCGGCGCATCGTGCTGGCCCTGCGCACCGCCCTGGCCCGCAGCGACGGGGTCATCACCTGCGGCGGGCTCGGGCCCACCCACGACGACATCACCCGGGAAGCCATCGCCGAGGTGACGAACGTGTCTCTGCAGCGGGACCCGGCCATCGTCGGGCGCATCGCCCAGCTGTTCTCGTCGCGGGGCAGGGCCATGCCCGCCAGCAACGAGCGTCAGGCCGACGTGCCCGAAGGGGCCACGCCCATCCCCCAGCAGCTGGGAACCGCCCCCGGACTCGTCTGCCCCGTCGGGAACAAGGTCGTCTACGCCCTTCCCGGCGTGCCCTACGAGATGCAGGAGATGTTCACCCGCGCCGTGCTCCCCGACCTGAAGGCACGCCTGGGGGAGTCCGGCGAAGGCGGCGTCATCGTGAGCAGGGTGGTGAAGACGTGGGGGATGAGCGAGTCGGGGCTGGGCGAGCTGCTGGCTCCGCGCATCGAGGCCCTGGACGCCGGCGGCGGCAACCCCACCATCGCCCTGTTGGCGAGCGGGATCGAAGGGATCAAGGTGCGCATCACCGCCAACACGACCGACACCGCCGCCGCGGCGGCGCTGTTGCAAGCCGAGGAAGCCCACGTGCGCGCCCTCGTGGGCGAGGCGGTGTTCGG
>DMNK01000089.1:3019-12308 GCA_003453695.1 Acidimicrobiaceae bacterium
GGGCTGGCGGAGTCGCTCACCGGCGGGCTGGCCGCCGCCCGCCTCGTGAACGTCCCCGGCGCCAGCAACTGGTTCCGGGGCGCCGTGGTCGCCTACGACCCGGCCGTGAAGTTCTCCGTCCTCGACGTGCCCGAGGGCCCCGTCGTGAGCGACAAGGCGGCCCGGGCCATGGCCGAGGGGGCACGGCGCCTCCTCGGTTCGGACATCGGCCTGGGCATCACGGGCGTGGCCGGTCCCGACGAGCAGGACGGCCGCCCGCCGGGGACGGTGTTCGTGGCGGTGGCCACGGGCGACGACGTGGAGGCGTTGGAGCTGCACCTGCCCGGCGACCGTGAGCGGGTGCGTCAGTACGCAACCATCTCCGCCCTCGACGTCCTGCGCCGCACGCTCCGCGCCCGGGGGGCCCGCTCCGGAGCATCGCCGGCGCACTGAGCGGAACGGGCCGAACGTGGCCCGCCCGACCCTGCGGGTTCGTCAGGCGGGTTCGGCGCCCAGCTGCAGGTAGAGGTCGTGGGTGGCGGCGTCGAAGGCGACGAGCCGTACCAGCTCGACGGTGGTGTCGGCGGCCGACAGCGTGGACACGGCGATCTCCGCCGCCTGGTCGGGCGGGTACCCGTACACGCCGGTCGAGATGGCGGGGAACGCCACCGACCCGGCCCCGATCTCGTCGGCCACCGCCAGGGAACTGCGGTAGCAGGATGCCAGCACCTCGGACTCACCCTGGTCCCCGCCGGACCACACCGGGCCCACGGTGTGGATGATCCAGCGGGCCGGGAGGCGGAAGCCGGGCGTGGCCTTGGCGTAGCCCGGTGCGCACCCGCCCAGTGCGGCGCAGGCGGCGTGCAGCGCCTGCTGTCCTGCTGCCCGGTGGATGGCGCCGTCCACCCCGCCGCCACCGGCCAGGCGCGAGTTGGCGGCGTTCACGATGGCGTCGACCTGCTCGGTGGTGATGTCACCGAGGACGGCCTGCAGCTGGGGAGGCACGCCCCCGATTCTGCCCCGCCGGAAGAGGCTTAGCTGGCGGGCGGCGACGGCTGGACGGAGCCGTAGCTGGAGGCGAACCCGTCTCCTGTGCCGTCGGGTTCCGAGGGGATCGACACGACCTGCTTGAAGAACCTCGAGCCCTGAACGAGCTCGCCACCGCTGTTTGCCGGGATCGACACGGCCGATCCGTTCACCGTGCCGTTGTCGAACGCCGTGGACCCGTAGTTGGCCAGGGTGGCGACGCGCCCGCCCACCGTCGGTGCTTCCACCACCCACTCGGCCGAAGTGCCGGGACCCGAGTAGGACTGCTGGGTGGTGAACGACTGGGTGCCGTCCGTCAAGGTGATGGTCCACTTGCCGCCGGACCCTCGGGTGATCGTCACCGTAATCGAATCACCAGGACTCACCGTGATGGAGCTAATGGGCGTCTCTGGCGCCGGAAGGATCTCCCACCAGGCGTTGTAGTGCGGCACGCCGTTGATCACGTCCTGCTCCGTGCCGGACTGGATGAGGCTTGAGTTGGTGAAGCCGTCGATGCCGGCCCACACGGCCGAGTACGCCGTACCCGAGCCAGTGACCCTGGGGACCGTCCACGATCCGCTCACACTGGTGTAATTCACGCCTGAGGCCGGCACGCACGGCAGAGTCGACGGGGAGGTCGTGCTCACTGCGTAGCCCGACCAGTTCGACGACCCCCAGCAGATCGGCGCCGCACCACCGCCACCGCCACCGCCGCCGCCATGGTGTCCGGACGAAATGCCGCGCAGGTGCTGCGCCGGCGCCAGTTGGAGCGCATGGGCGACGGCCGGGGCGGCTGTGGTGGCGGAGGCTCCGGTGCCCAGCAAGGCGAGACCCCCGATCCCCGTGGCGAGAGCGAGCCGGCGGATAGCCGCGCCACAACCCGTCACCGACAGCCGCTTCCCGTCCATGCCGCACCCCCTGCTCCGAGCTGCTCCACACCGACAACGGTAACCCCGGATGGTCAACGGGAGAAGAACAAAAGGACAACAGGGGCCCCGCTAGCAGGGGCGGCGGCGCCGTGGGCACCCAGCTGGCCCTAGGAAGTGCGGGGCCAGGCGCAGCAGACTGCTGGGCGTGCGCCTGTTCGTGGCCGTGGACCTGCCTCCCGAGGTCGTCGACCTGGTTGCGGGGCTCATCCGCCCCGAGCTGTCCTCGATGCGATGGACGACACCCGAGCAGTGGCACGTGACGGTGCGGTTCTTCGGGGAGGTCTCCTCCTCTGAGCTGGAAGGAAGCGACGGTCTCCTGGCCGCTCTCGGCACCGTTCCCGACGCCCTGAAGGCAGCCGGCGTCGACAGGGTGGAGGCGGCCATGGGCCCGGCTGCGGCCTGGTTCCCGGGTCGCCAGGTCCTCCAGGTGCCCGTCGACGGGCTGGACGAGCTCGCCGCCGCCGTCGCCATGGCCACCGAGGCCTGGGGCGAACCGGAACAGGGCTTCAGGGGGCATCTCACCCTGGCCCGGGTCCGGGCACGAGCCAAAGGGCCGGCGTCGTTGGCGGGGGTCGCGCTGGTCTCGTCCTGGGTGGTGCCCGAGTTGGTCCTCTACTCCTCGGCACTCGGTCCCGGTGGGTCGCGCTACACGGCCCTCCACCGGGTGACGCTGCCAGGCGGCGGGAGCTGAGTCGCACCAGCCGACGCCCCACCTGACCAGCCACTCCGACCATCCAGTCGAACACCTGTTCGTGGAACTACAGTGGCGTGAGTCGATGCGGTAAGCCTGGCAGTGACACACCCCCTCCCTATGGTCCGTGCCGGTCGGAGCGACGAACCGGAATGACACAGCGCAGAGAGGTAACGACAGATGGCAGAGATGGAACGTGACAAGGCGCTCGACATGGCCCTGAGCCAGATCGAGAAGCAATACGGCAAGGGCTCGGTCATGCGGATGGGGGAGAACCTCGACATGGGCATCGAGGCCATCTCCACCGGCGCCATGGCGCTCGACATGGCCCTCGGCATCGGCGGCCTACCCCGCGGCCGCATCGTGGAGATCTACGGACCGGAGTCGAGCGGGAAGTCGACGCTCGCCATGCACGTGGTGGCCGAAGCGCAGCGCAACGGCGGCATCTGCGCCTACATCGACGCCGAGCACGCCATGGACCCGGTGTACGCCGGTGCCATCGGGGTGAACGTCGACGACCTGCTCATCTCCCAGCCCGACACCGGGGAGCAGGCGCTCGAGATCGCCGACATGCTCATCCGCTCCGGCGCCCTCGACGTCATCGTCATCGACTCGGTGGCGGCCCTGACTCCCCGAGCAGAGATCGAAGGCGAGATGGGCGACTCCCACGTCGGCCTGCAGGCCCGGCTCATGTCGCAGGCGCTGCGCAAGCTGACGGGCACGCTGTCGAAGTCCAAGACCATTGCCGTCTTCATCAACCAGCTTCGGGAGAAGATCGGCGTGATGTACGGCTGTTTCTCTTACGGGTCCAGAGTGGTGTTGGCGGACGGGTCGACCGAGAAGATCGGGAAGATCGTCAACCAACGGCTGCCTGTGGAGGTGCTCTCCTACGACCCCCAGGCTGGTGCCGTCGTTCCCAGAAAGGTCGTGAACTGGTTCGACAATGGGAATGCCGATCACTTCCTGCAGGTCACAGTGGCCAAGCCCATGGGCAACGGCAAAGCACAGTTCGCTGCCACCCCCAACCATCTGATCCGGACCCCTGGAGGATGGAAAGAAGCCAAGGAACTGGTCGTGGGTGAGAACGTGGTAGAGGCGTTGCCCCACTACCTCTCGGACTTCCAGTGGGCAGTCCTAAGAGGCACGTTGATGGGCGACGGGTCAGTTTCCCCGACTCGAAGTGGCCAAGGAGCCCGATTCCGGTACACCCACTGCGCCAAGCAGACCGAGTACGCGGATTGGAAGGCGTCGTTGTTTGCCAACCTCGGTTCGTCTCGGCATGTCCGCAAGGACGGGGTCGTGACCTACGACTTCCAACCCATTCCCGAGCTTTCCAACGTGAGAAGGTCCGTCTACGCCGAGGGTAAGAAAGTCTTCGACGACGGCTATTTGAAGTGCCTCACGCCCCTGTCCCTTGCGCTGTGGTACATCGATGATGCCTCGTTCACCGTCCGTTCCAAGGGACTGCAGGCGAGAACTGAAGGTGGCAGTGGCCGAGCCACCATTTGCGTGGAGGCCATGACGCCTTCCACCAGGAAGCGTCTCGTCGCCTATCTCGCAGACACGTGGGACGTTCACGCAAAACTGGTTGCCAGCGGATCGGCCGGTAAAGCAATCCTTGTGTTCCCCACGCCAGAGACGGTGAAGCTCCACGCGTTGATTGCTCCTTACGTTCACCCGAGTATGGATTACAAACTCCTGCCTCGGTTCCGAGGCCAATTCGCTGTTGAACCAGTGTTTCGGCCCATGCGGTACGAACTCATGGCCATGCCGATCGTGGATATCCACCAGAAGCCTCGGACCCACTCCATGCACCGCTTCGACATCGAGGTCGAGGGATCGCACAACTACCTCGTAGATGGAGTGGTCGTGCACAATTCACCCGAGACCCAGCCCGGTGGCCGGGCCCTCAAGTTCTATTCGTCGGTTCGCCTCGACATCCGCCGGGTGGAAGCGATCAAGGACGGTGCCGACGTCGTCGGCAGCCGCACCCGGGTGAAGGTGGTCAAGAACAAGTGCGCCGCCCCATTCCGCCAAGCAGAGTTCGATATCGAATTCGCCAAGGGCATCAGCCGCGAAGGCTCGCTCCTCGACGTCGGTGTCGAGCTCGGTCTCATCAAGAAGTCCGGTGCCTGGTTCACCTACGAGGGTGAGCAGCTCGGCCAGGGCCGGGAGAAGGCCAAGGAGTTCCTGCGGGAGACCACCGAGCTCATGATCGAGATCAACGAGCGCATCCGCACGCTGTTGGCAGAGCGCAACGCACCGGCTCCCACACCCGCTGCCGTGGCGGCCGGCAAGGACCCCGACGACGAACCAATCTCCCTGGATTGACTTCCCCACCTCGCCGGGGTCGAGGGGCCGGGTCGCCGCATGCGGTGGCCCGGCCCTTCCCTACCTCGATTTCAGCCCAGGTGCCGACGGGTGAGCCGTCGCTGCCAGATGCCGGTCGAGTTCCTGCGCGTTCATGGGTTCGGCAAAATGGAAGCCCTGGCCGAATCGACATCCTATGGAGCGAAGGGCGGTGAGCTCCCCGACCTCTTCGACGCCCTCGGCCACGCTGTCGAGCCCGAGCACATCCCCCAAGGCGACGATCGCCTCGACGATGAGAGGGACCTCGTCGCCGGCGCTTAGGGCGGTGATGAAGGACCGGTCGATCTTGAGGAGGTCGACGGGAAATCGGCGCAGATAGCTCAGCGAGGAATAGCCCGTGCCGAAGTCGTCCAGGGCCAAGCGCACTCCGATGTCCTTGAGCTCCTTCAACCGGGCCAGTGACCCTTCGGTGTCCTGCATGAGCACGGTCTCGGTGATCTCCAGCACGAGCGAGGCGGGCGTCAGTTGGCTGGCCATGAGGGCCTGGGCCACATCGGTCGGAAGCCCGGGATCTTGGAGTTGGCGAGCCGAGACGTTCACACTGACCGACAGAGAGGGCTCGTCGGGATGACGCTTGTGCCAAGCTCCCGCCCACGAGCACGCCTGGAGCAGGACTTGGCGTCCCAGGCTGAGGATGTCGCCCGTCTCTTCTGCCACGGGAATGAAGACCTCCGGAGGGACCCAGCCACGTCTGGGGTGCCACCACCGCGCCAGCGCCTCCACTCCCACCACCCGTTCGGTGGAGAGGTCCACGATGGGCTGGAAGTGGGCCTCGATCTCGTGGCGGTCGAGGGCTTGCCGTAGTTCGGCCTTGAGCTCGATGCGCTCGACCAGCGTCTCGTACATCCCGGGCTCGAACACGACGGCTCGGGCTTTTCCGGCGTTCTTGGCTCGGTACATGGCCACGTCTGCGTTGCGAAGCGCTTCGTCAGGGGTGGTCCCCGACGGTCCGGCCAGGGCGATGCCGATGCTGGCGCTGGCAGAGACCTCGTGATGTCCGAGGAGGAAGGGAGTGTTGAAGGCCTCCAGGATCCGCCCGGCGCCCCGCTCGGCGTGGGCGACCCCTTCGGCGTTCTCGAAGAGCACGGCGAATTCGTCGCCACCGAGGCGGGCAACCGTATCCCCGGCTCTCACGGCGCCCAGGAGGCGCTCGGCTACCTCGACGAGGAGCCTGTCGCCCGTGGGGTGTCCGAATCGGTCGTTCACCATCTTGAAGTCGTCGATGTCGACGTAGAGCACGGCGACTTCGACGCCACGAGGACGTCGAACCGTCAGGGCGTGCTCGAGCCGGTCGATGAATCGAGCCCGATTGGACAGGCCGGTGAGCGGATCGTGCAGGGCCTTGTGCAGAGCGTCGTCGACCGCCTCCTGGAGCGCTTTCACTGTTCGAGCGTCGGTCACGGCCAGCCCGGTGTGCTCGGCCAGTGAGCGGAGCATGTCCTGCTCTGTGGCGCTGTAGATCCGTTCCGGGGTCTGGGAGGCGACCACCAGGGCGCCGACGACCTTCCCGCCTTCGTGGACCGGGGCGGCCATCGTCGCTCGCACGCCTGAGGCGGAAGCGGGCTCCAGCGCACCGGCCCAGCTCGAGTAGTTCTCGACCACGACCAACTCGTCGTTGGCCACCGCCTTGCCCAGGGCCCCACGGCCGACAGGAACCCGGGTCGCACGACTGTCGATCGAGGAGGGGACCCCCACTGCCGATGTGGCGCGCAGAATCGAAGGATCGGTCGGGTCGAGGAAGTAGAGACTGGCCATTGCGTCACCGAGGATCTCCGTGGCGCCCGACGTGATGGCGTCGAACACCTCGTCCAGAGGTGCACGCATGGCGATGAGGCTCTCGATCAGCGAAAGCTTTTCCAACAAGGCTTGGCGCTCGCGCAGCGATGCGTAGACCCGCAGGTTGCTGAGGGTCAGCGACAGGACCCTGTTCATCGACCGCAACAGGCTGACTTCCTCGCGGCTGAAGTCGTACTCGGAGCGGGCCAGCATCAGGGCCGCGTCCTGGCCCGACATCTCGAACGCGGCCTTCACCACCTGGCAAGGTCCGATCCCGGGGACTTCGAGCCCCGATTCGGGGCATTCGACGGCGGCCACCAGCGCCGTCGTGGGGGTGGCGTCGGCGGCGAATCCCACGCTGGCCAGGACCGCTCCTTCGAACACGATGGCGGCCGCCTCGGCCTCGAAGGCCTCGCTGGCGCGCTCCACGGCGCACCGCAGCGCCGACGCCTCGTCGGTCTGGCTGGAGACGGCAGCGAGGAACTCCGCCAACTGCTGGGCCGACCAGGCTGAAGCGTTCTCCATGACCATCACGCCATTGCCAACACCACGAGGGTTTGGTTGTGGAAACCCCCGGTCCCACGCGTGCGGGCGATCTCGCCGTACGTGTAGAAGCCGGCCACGGGCGCACCGCTCGCGTGTCCAGCGATGCGCGTCACTTCCTCCTCGATGCCGCCGTCACCGAGCACCCCTCGTCGAGCGATGCAGTCGAAGGCCAGGAAGCCGAGCGGGTCGGCTCCCTGCAATTGGGCCACAGCTTCGGCACACGCTCCGTCTGTGGCGTCGAGCACCGACTCGTTGTCCCCCTCCATGAACCAGGTGAGGCCTCCCTGGGGCACGTGGGCCACACAGGTGAGCGACCGGTCCTCGAAGTTGGCGCCGGCGACGAAGCGAACCTCTTCCCCGCTGCGCCTCTGCAGTCCCAGGGGGTGCGTCAGTGCGAACCGGGTGAAGGCGGCCGGGTCACTGGCCGCCTCCACGGGCGCGTCCAGACGGCGGAGGTAGACGTCGAGGGCAGGCTCGTCGTCCAGCGTGAGGACGCGATTGGCGTCGCTCTCGCTCACGAGCATGGGTGATCCCACTCGCCGCCAACCGTGGCGCACTCCGACGCCGAGGGGTGCTTCGGAGCCGATGGCGGCGCCCACGACGGCGTTCGTCATGACCTCGGCGCCGTGGAACTGCCGTGTCGACTGCATCTTGAGGTCGTCACCCGCGCACCCGCCCACGAGCGGGATCTCGGCGCCGACCACGCTGTGGGCTCCCCGTACGACCTCCTGCTGGTCGCCGGCGAGCCCATCGGTCAGCAGGAGGAGGATCCGGTGTTCACGGTCCCGGACTTCCTTGGCGCACCCGGCGACGGCGGCACCCGCCTCGCGCAGGCCGATGGACGCTGTCTCGGCCGCGGTCGCCACGGTGAAGCCTGCACCACCGAGCGCCACCACCACCACGCCGGCATCGCCCGGTCCCGAGGTGGCTATCTCGCCCGCCGTCGAACACCCGATGAGCGGGGTGCCGGACGCTCTCGAAGCGATGCCGGCGAGCAGGGCGTGTGGGTCGTACGACTCGGCGCTGAAGACGACGAGGAGCTTGGGATCTTCTTGGCGAAGGGCCTGGTCGGCGGCTTCGACACCGGCACGGGCGGCGTCGGGCGCGCAGGAGTGGCCCACAGCGATCCAGCGACTGGTTGGGCGAGGGTCCTGGACCCGGGGCTCGGGGGCCATGGGGTTGCTTCGACGCTCCTCGGCCAGGGCTTTAACGGCGTCGCCAAGGGTTCGATGAGCGTTGTCGAGCGGTTGACCTGTGACCGGTTGAAGGTCGAGTTGCAACCCCTGTCAGGCAGTGTTGGAGGTCTGCGCAAAGGCCTGCGACGGCGGCGTGACCATGCAGCCCGGGCACGCAGGACTCCCGACAAAGTACGAAGGCAACGTAGGGGAATCGCTGGGCGGATTGGTGGGCAGGAGCACCGGCTTCCTCGGACGCTGGGAGAAGTCGAAGTCCTCGACGAGGTTGCCGAGGATCGAGGCGTTCTCCCGGACGTCCGGGCGGGGATCGGGTCGCCCGTCGGCGGCAGGGTCCAGGCGCGCTCCGCCGAGAAAGTCGTCCTCGATGAACTTGAGGTAGGCGTCGCTCGACAGGGTCTGGTGGTCGAGGTAGCCCGTCTTGGCGTACGGCGAGATCACGATGCTCGGCACCCGGAGCCCGTAACCGTCGGCGTCCACGGTGGGCGGGACGAGGTTGTCGTAGAAGCCGCCCCAGTCGTCCCAGGACAAGAAGATGGCCGTGGAGCTCCAGTCAGGGCTCTTCATCGCGGCGTTGACGACGGCGGTCACATAGGCCTGGCCCTGGTGCACGCTGGCGGGAGGGTGCTCACCGTTGGCGTTCGACGGCGTCACCCACGACACGGCAGGAAGCGTGCCGGCCTTGGCGGCGGCGAAGTATTTGTTCAGGGGCTGCACGTTCGGGATCTGACGATCCGCTTTGACGTCGGTGAACAGAGGCAGCGGGTTCCAGATGCCCG
>DMNK01000089.1:12591-12788 GCA_003453695.1 Acidimicrobiaceae bacterium
CAGGTGATGTCGGTCCACGCCAAATCGATGCTGGTCGTGCCGGTGTCCACCTCCTGCACCACCGCCCGGTCGAACACCGCCGGCGAGTACGGCCCCACGATCTCGTTCACGCACGAGTAGGGGTTGGTGTTGGCACAGCGCGCCGACCAGGCGGACACCATGAAGAGGTGGTCGGGGAGCGACCACGACTTCACCGG
>DMNK01000089.1:12995-13360 GCA_003453695.1 Acidimicrobiaceae bacterium
TCGAACATGTGGTCGTCGAGCACGAAGTCCCGGGCGTAGGCCCAGTAGTTGGGGATCTCGGCTTGGGTGTGGTAGCCGACGGCGTCCACAGCCGTGGCCGTGCTCTGGGTGCAGGCGGGGTCGTTGGGGTTGGTACAGCCCTTTCCCTTTCCGCTCAGGGCCTGCTCGATGAAGCCGTCCATGGCCCCGCCGTGCACGTCCGCCTGGGCGGACGCCTCGCCGTGGGGCCCGCCGCCGTTCACGTCGGCGGTGTCGTGATAGGGGGCCTGGCACGGCTGGGGCGGATCGGGGATGCACACGGCGGGGACGCCGCCGGCCATGGGAATGCCCTGTGCGCCGGGGAACGTCCCGAAGTAGGAGTCGAA
>DMNK01000089.1:13578-22666 GCA_003453695.1 Acidimicrobiaceae bacterium
GGTTCTCCTGCATGATCACGATCACGTGCTTGATCTTGTGGATCCCTCCCGCACCGCCCGATCCGGAACCGCTCCCACCGGCCGTTGTGGTGGAGCTCGATCCGGCGACGTGGGACGAGCTCTGCGTACAACCCGCCGCCGTCATGAGGGCGGCGACGACGACGATGGCCGACGTGCGGGACCAGCGCATCGAGGCAGCTGAGCCGTCGACGCTTGTAGGACCGGGCTTGCCGACGCGCACCGGCTCGGACACTACGGGCCGCAGGCCCCTCGAAGGCAGTCGAAACTGGTTAGGGAATCGTTAGGAAGCGGTGACCGGGATGGTGCTGGGCACGATGTCGATCCAGGTCTGTCCCGGTGCCAGGGGGATGACGGCCCCGTTGGAGGCGACGAACGTGGTGGGGCTCGTCAGCGAGGGTCGCTGCCACGTGCCGGTGATCTCCTGCCCGTTGCGGAAGATCTCGGCCGGTCCCGACCCGGTCATCTGCGACTGCACCTCCAGGCTGCCGCCGCTGTTCTCGACCCATGGCCCCATGGTGACGCTCACCACCTGGACGACCACGTTGGTCGGCTTGAGCTGGCCGCCGCCCGCCACGCCGGCAGGTTCACCTGAGTAGGCGAGCCCCCAGCCGTTGTTCGCTGCGTCCCAGGTCCACGTCTCGTCGTTGGTCGACGAGAAGGGGATGTGCACCTGGTGCACGGGCGTCCCCGCCGGCGCTGCGCCGTAGGTGAACAGGGCCGCAGGAGGCGTGGTGTCGGAGGAGTCGAGGCCCCACGCAGCTGTCGTGTTGATGTAGTCGTCGTAGGGAGGAACCCGCCCGGGTGGGTTCTCTTCGATGGCGTGGCCGCGCGTGCCGAGGTCCAAGTTGTTGTCGTTGGCTGAGTTGATGAGCGAGATGACCGGGTCGATCCCGCCCACGTGGAAGAAGAGCGGGTTGCTCAGCTCGTCGAGGATCTGCACGTCCACGGCCCGAGCCGATCGCACCGGGCCCACGAACGCCGACGCCTGCGCACACTGGAAGACGGCCACGTACCTGGTGATGAAGCCCTCGACAGGCTCCTCGAACACCACGTCGGCCTGGTTCAACCCTGACTGGGGCCGGGCCGACGGGTAGTTGTCGACCTTCACGGCCACGGCCGGCCGCTGGGGCACCTGGCCACCGGGGGCAGGCGTGCCCGTCAGCGGACAGGTCGGCGGCGGGGTGGCTGTGGTGGGAGGTGCGGTGGGTGGTGGCGGGAGCACCGTGGCCCCCGAGGCCACCGGGGCGTGGTGCGAGGACATGGCGATGGCCAGCCCGGCACCGGTGCCGAGGACGACGACAGCGGCACCGATCGAGATCCACGTCTTGAGCCCCATGGGGGGACGGGACCGCAGGTGCTGGCCCCGGCCGGGGGGCGTCCCGGCGGGCGTCCCGGCGGGCGTCTCGGCGGGCGTCTCGGCGGCCGGCTCCGAGGGTGGCTGACCCGCCGATGGCTCTTCGCTGGGTGGCTGTTGGCTGGAGGTTGGTTCGTCAGGGATCAGATGAGGATAGCGGCCCGCGAAGCGCGCTCAGCGGACCCCGCAGGGTGGTCAACGGGGGTGGAAAGGAGCGTCGGCTACCCTCAACCGCCGTGCCAGCAGGCCGTTCGCTGCCGCCGTGGGCCCGCCGGCTGGCGTCGCAGGCCCTAAATCAAATTTTGGCGTACGTGACCGAGCTCGGCGGGGTGGGGCCCGGCGACGCACGGGCCCGGCGCTTCGGCGCCTTCGGCGAAGGCAGCCTGCTGTGCTTCCCCACCGGCGCCGTGTACAACGAGCGGTATATCCACATCGGCAGCCACACCATCGTCGGCCCCTATGTGTCGCTCAGCGCCGGCATGGCCCCCGGCCAGGACATGGTGAGCGACCCGGTGGTGCGCATCGGCGACCGCACCACGATCGGCCGGGGCAGCCACATCGTCGGCCACTTCTGCGTGGAGATCGGCGACGACATCCAGACCGGTCCCTACATCTACGTGACCGACCAGAACCACGTCTACGAGGACCCCGACACCCCGGTCGGTCGCCAGTGGCCGGTCGAGAAGAAGGTCTCGATCGGGTCGGGGAGCTGGCTGGGCACCGGGGTGGTGGTACTTCCCGGCGCAACGATCGGGCGCAACGCCGTGATCGGGGCGGGGTCGGTCGTGACCGGCGAGGTGCCCGACCACGCCGTGGCCGTGGGGTCGCCGGCCAGGGTCGTCAAGCGTTATGTGCCCGGAGTGGGCTGGAAGGCGCTTTGAACCCCCGGAAATTCAGGGAATACCTGCAAATCGACTGAAAAAGTCACCGGTTCGCGCTGTGGCGGAGGCGCATGGCTGCCGATAGGATCTCGTGGATTCCATGACCCCATTCGGACCCCGGGCCGCGGCGGCGGTAGGGGGAGCCGGAGCGGAGCAGGCTGAAGGGTCCGGTCACCACGTGCTGCAGGTGCTGCACCTCCCTTCACCGCGGGCTTTCGCTCGGCACGCGCTTCCCTCACTCGTCGAGAGCACCATCGGTCCCGGCGCGCTCTTCTACGTGGTGCTGGTGACCGCCGGGTTCAAGGGCGCGCTCATCGCCGCCGTGGGGTGGTCCTACCTCGCCGTCTTCCGCCGCCTCCTGCGCCGGGAGCGGGTCTCCGGCATGCTGCTGCTCGGCCTGGTACTGGTGTCGATGCGCACGGTCATCGCCTTCGTCACCGGCAGCGCCTTCATCTACTTCATCCAGCCCACCATGGGCACCTTCCTGGTGGCGATCCTGTTCCTGGTCACCGCCATCGCCCGCCGGCCGCTCATCGAGCGCCTGGCCCACGATTTCTGCCCCTTCGAGCCCGAGTTCATGAAGTCCGAGTTCCTGAGCCGCTTCTTCCTGCGGGTGTCGCTCCTGTGGGCCGTGGTGCTCACCACCAACGCCGGCTTCGTCCTCATGCTGCTGCTCAGGAGCTCGCTCAAGGCCTTCGTGATCGAGCGCACCGTGGCCACGACCGTGATCACCGTCGGCGGCGTCGTCCTGTCGGTGCTGTGGTTCGTCCGGGCCATGAAGAAGCACGGGATCGCCGTACGCTTCAGCAGTGCGCTGCAGCTCGCTCCTGTCCCGGTGGCGGCCGGGCCGGCGGTCCTCCGCCCCGCCGGCGAACTCGCCTGACCCCGGCCCCCGCCGCACCCGCACCTCGACGCGCCGCCTGAGCGCCCCCGCCGTCCTCGGCCTCGGCTTCGCAGCCGGGGCCGTGCCCTTCTCGGGCCTCGCCGCACGACTCACCGCCGGGGTGGACCTCCGCCGGGTGGGCACGGGCACCGTGTCGGGCACCGGCCTCTACCAAGCCTCGGGATTCGGCCCGCTCGCCGTGGCGGGCAGCCTGGACGTGGCCAAGGGCGCAGTAGGGCCCCTTCTGGCCGGGCGGCGCCGTCCCTTCCTGGCCGCCTTGGCGGCGGGGGCGGCCGTGGCCGGCCACAACTGGTCCCCGCTCCTCGGAGGCGCCGGCGGGCGGGGCATCTCTCCCGCCCTCGGCGCCACCCTGGTGGTGGCTCCCGAGGGCACCGTGGTCCTCGGCTCGGCGCTCGGGGTGGGGCGGCTGGCCAAGCAGACCGGCGTCATCGTGCTCGTCGGCCTCGCCCTGCTCTTCCCGGTGCTGTGGCGGCGGCGCCGGTGGCAAGGCCTCGTCCTCGCCCTGTCGCTGACGCTCCCCATGGTCGCCAAGCGCCTCACCGGGAACCGGCCCGCACCGCCCCGGCCCGACCGGAGCCGCGTCCTGCTGTGGCGGCTGCTCTTCGACTCGGATCCGGCGCCGGCCGAAGAGGCTGGCCCCGGCAAGCAGTGATCCCGGGGTCCGCCCCCGCCGGTACTGACGGAAACGTCATCGGGGAGGTCCGGGCACCCCGGTAACCTCGATCGCGTCATGGCCGTCTCCGCCGTCGCCGTGGTTGCCGACAGCGCCGCCACCCTCGATCCCCAGCTGTCTTCGCAGTACGGCGTCGTCACGGTGCCCATGCAGCTCGAGATCGGCGGCCGCCCCGTGTCCGAGGCGGACATGGCCCTCGACGAGGTGGTCGCCCGTCTCGGCGAGGGGATGCAGACGAGCGCACCGCCCCCCGGCGCCTTCGTCGAAGCCGTGGAAGCCGCCGCCGCCGCAGGTGCCCAGGCGGTGGTCGTCCTCACCGTCGGGAGCAACCTCTCGAGCGCCTACCAGTCGGCCGCCACGGCGTCCACCCTCGGCGAGGTGCCTGTGGCCGTGATCGACACCGGCACCGCCGCCGGCGGTGAGGGCCTGGTGGTGCTCGCCGCCGCCCAGGCCGCCGCCGCCGGCCACTCGTTGGAGGAGGTGGAGGCGAGGGCCAAGATGGTGGCCGACCGCGTCCGTCTCGTCGCCACGGTGGAAGAGCTCAAGTACCTGGTGCGCGGCGGTCGCTTGGCGGCAGGTGCCGCCCGCGCCGGCCAGGCCTTCGGCGTGCGGCCCGTCTTCGAGCTGAGCCGGGGCCGCATCCGGCCGCTGCGGCCGTCGTGGAGCGCGGATGGCGCCTTCGACCAGCTCCTCGCCCAGTGGCGACGTTCGGTCGTGGAGGGCGCCGCCCTGCACGTGTGCGCCCTGCACGCCATGCGCGGCGAGGACGCCGCCGCCCTGCTCGACAAGGTGCGCGCCGAGGTCGAGCCGGCCACCGCCTTCATCGGCACCTTCGGCCCGGTGATGGTGGCCCACACCGGGCCCGGGGTCATCGGCCTGGCGTGGTGGTGGGAGCCGCCGGCGACGAGCTGAGCGTCAGCGCTCCGGCGTGGTGGCAGTCGCCGGCGACGAGCCGAGCGTCAGCGCTCCGGTGCCGCCGACGCTGCCGCCCGGGCCCAGCTGAGGACCCACCCCACGGCGCCCACGGTGGCATGCAGCTTCGAGACGTCGATGCCGTGGCGCATGCCCTCCACCAGCTCGAGCCGGCTCGGGCCCGCCGCCGAGGCATGCAGGCGCCGGCCGTGCTCGGGGCGGAGCAGGCGGTCACCGGTGCCGTGCACGACGGCCAGGGGGACGTCGATGCGCTCCACCAGTGCTTCGAGGGGCTCGCCCACGCGCCAGCTCGGGGCGATCCGCACCCGCAAGCGGCGTGATGCCACCCATCGGCCCAGACGGGTCCGGGTGAGGACGGCGGTCACCAGGCCGAGCGGCGACGGCCGCATGCGCCACCGAGAAGGTGTGCTGACCAAGACCGCGCCGGCCACACCGTGGCCCCCCTCGTGCCCGCCGGCGTGCCCGCCGTCGCCAGCGCCGACGCCGACGCCGGCACCGGCGGCGTCGACACTGCGGTCGTCGCCCCGCGTGCGGTCGGCGAGATAGCCCGCCACCGCCACACCGCCCATGGACACGCCGACGAGGACCACCGGAAGACCTCGGACCGAAGCGACGTCGACGGCACAGGCCACGTCGATGTGCTCGGTGCTCCCCACTGCGGACATGCCCTCCGAGGCGCCATGGCCCCGGGCGTCGTAGGTGAGCACCTCGTAGCCGGCGGCTGCCAGGTCGTCGGCCAGGGCGCACACGGCGAGGTCGTCCTGGCTGGCCGAGAACCCGTGCACGACGACGACCGTCGCCGGCGCGTCACCGTGGCCGCTCGGGAACCGCCACCGCCCGCACAGGCGCAGGCCGTCGGCGGTCAGCAGGTCGACGGTCTCGTCCGCCGACGCCCCGTGCGCCGTTGCGGTGCGCGTCACCGTCGCCGCGGTGTGCGTCGCGGTCGCGCCCGCTACCGCTGGCGCGGTCCCTGCCCCCTCAAGCCCGGCCACCACCGGTCATGCTACTGGGCCGCCCCCGACAAGTTCCCGGGCCCGGGGGCACCCGTGGCGTGGCGCGCCGGGCGCGGGCGCTCCGGGCGGGCCGGCGATTCGCCGGTGAGCTGGGCCCCGGCCATGAACCGGGCGCGCAGCGCCACCGCCAGCACCGCCACCGCCGCGCCCGAGCACCCCAACACCAGGCGCACCGGCGCCAAGTGCCCCACGAGCGGCCAGTTCACGGCGCCGACCAGGTCCGCCGCCAGCGCCGCCCCCACGGCGGCCAACGCCAGCCCCACGCGGATCAACACGTGGAACACGGCGAAGGCCTGCACCCGGGCTTCGCCACCGAGCGCTTCCTGGAGCACGCCCATGGCCGTGGCCAGGCTGGCGGCGGTGAAGAAGGCGAAGAGCACCGCTCCCCCATAGGTGAGCCACAGGTTGGACATGAGGCTCATGACGGCGATCACCGTGCCCTGACCCACGATGCACAGGCGCACGAAGGCCATGCCCCGGTCGCCGATGACCCGCAGCCACAGCAGGCCCGCCGCCGCCCCGATGCCGAACAGCGCCACGAGAAAGCTGAATGACGCGTCGCTGGCGTGCAGCACGTCGCGCACGAACAGGATGCCCAGAGAGAAGAGCGCCCCCAGCCCGCAGGCCACGGCGAAGGCGAGCGGCGCCACCACCCGCACGATGGGGATGCGGAAGGCGGCGAAGAAGCCGCCGCTCGGGACCGAGACGGTGGCGCCGGCCATTTCCACCTCCTCGCCCGCCGCCCCTGACGCCCCCGCCGCGCCCGCCGCCGACACGCCCGACACGCCCGCCGCTCCCGACACGCCCGACACGCCCGACACCGCCACCGGGCGGTCGAGCTCCCGCAGCCGCCCGATGCACAGGAAGGAGACCACGAAGGTGAAGGCGTCGATCCAGAACACCGGCGCCACCCCGCCATGCGCCAGGCCACCAGGGCCGGCGAAGGGGACCGAGGCGGCGGCGAAGGCGGCGGCACCGAAGGGGATGGTGCCGTAGGACGACGCCAGCACCAGCCCGTTGGCGAGGGGCAGGTGCTCGTCGGCCACCAGGTCGGGGATGGAGCTGTCCCGGGCCGGCAGGAAGGCCACGCTGCCCAGCTCGAGCAGCAGGGCGCATAGGTACACCCACCAGATGCCGCTGATGAGCGGCACCATGGCCGCCACCACGGCCCGGAAGGCGTCCATGGCCATCATGGTGCGGCGCCGGTCGAAGCGGTGGACCAGCCGCGTGGCCAGGGGCCCCGCCACCATGGCCGGGAGCAAGCGCAGCACCAGCACCACGCCCACGGCCACGGCGCTGTGGGTGATGGCCAGGGACAGGGCCATGAAGCCGATGGTCCCCATCCAGTCCCCGAAGGCCGACACCCCCTGGCCCACCAAGAGGAGGCGGAACCCCCGGTGCGCCAGCAGCGATCGCACCGGGCTCAGCCCTGCCCTCGCGGTAGCTTCCGGCCGTGACCGGATCCGCCCTGACCCCGCCCGCCGGGCCCGTCGCCCTGGCCGGCAGCGGCGAGTTCCTGGCCGTGATGGAGCCGGTGGACGCCGCCCTGCTCCGGGACCGTCCACCCCGGGCCGCGTTCCTCCCCACTGCCGCTGCGCTCGAAGGCGATGAACGCGTAGCGTACTGGCTCGACCTGGGAAAAAGGCACTACTCGGGCATGGGGATCGAGCCCGTCCCCCTCGACGTGCGCCGCCGTGCCGACGCCGACAATCCCGCCCTGGCCGCCCTCCTCCGAGGCGTCGGGCTGATCTATCTCTCCGGCGGCGACCCGTTCCATCTCACCGCCACCCTCGAGGGCACCCGGGTCTGGGCCGCCGTCACCGAGGCGTGGACACAGGGCGCCGCCCTGGCGGGCTGCTCGGCCGGGGCCATGGCCCTGTCGGCCGGTTCCCCCGTGCTCCCCGGCCGCTCCGAGGCCGTCACCGTCACGGCCGGCGAGGCCAACGGGCTCGGTGTCGTCCCCGGCCTGGCCGTCATGCCCCACTTCGACATGATCGAGCGCTGGCGCCCGGGCGCCATCGAACGCTTCGCCGACTGGCACCCCCGCGGCACCGTGCTGGTCGGCATCGAGGAGAACACGGCCATCGTGAGCCGGCCCGAGGGCGGTTGGGAGGTGGCCGGCGAGGGGGCGGTGTGGGTCATCGACGGCGAGGAACGCACCAAGGCCACCGCCGGCGACGTCCTCGACCTCCCCGGCCCCCTTTCAGACGGCGACGACGGCGATGAGTGAGCCGAGACCGCTGAAGTCGTCGGGATTGCGGGTGTAGAGGGCGACATGGTTGGCGAGGCACGTGGCGGCGATGAGCAGGTCGGCCATGCGCCTGCGGTGAGTGCGACCGGTTTCGGTCACCGCCGCCACCATCTGCCCGAAGCTCCGGGCCGCGGCCGTGTCGAACGGGATCGGTTCGAAGGTCGCCTCGACCTGTTGCAGGCGGGCTTGGCGGCGAGCGCTCTCCACGGTGGACGAGGCCAGATGGGGGCCGGCAGCGAGCTCGGCCAGGGTGACGGCGGAGACCGCCGCTTCGTCGGGCAGCGCTGCCGACACGGCCGGGTCGTCCCAGTCGATGACCACGGAGGTGTCGAGAAGGCCGGACGCCATCTACAGGCTCTGGTCGATGGTGCGGTCCAGGTCCGCTCTGAACTGCTCCAGGTCCACGTGCGGTCCGACCGAGGCGAGGGCGACGAGCTCGGCCTTGGGCACGAAGCGGCGACGTCCGCCGCCGACGGGCCGGACCTCGGCTACGGGGACGCCGTTTCGGGTCACGACGAACGACTCTCCCGAGGCGACGGCCTCGATGATCCGGGCGTTGTCGTTGCGGAGCTCCCGTTGGGCGATGGTCCTCCCCACGCACCCACTGTAGCACGAAGTGCTACGGACAGCTACAGTCTGCCGCTGCACATCCCCCACTCCACCGCCGGTGGAAGGAATGTTGCGCGCGCAAACGCGGTTGCACCACACGCCCGCCGAGAAGGAATCCCGCCCCCATCCGAGGTGATCGCCCCATGCCTGCAGTGACCGTCGACGACACGAGCACCCTTCCCCGACTGGAGCCGTCCCCCGGGGCCCGGCGCCGGGCCGCCGTGTCGGTCACGAGCGCCCCGGCCGGGTTCGAGGGCGAGGGCTTCCCGGTACGCCGGGCCTTCGCCGGGGTGGACCTGGCCGCCCTCGACCCCTTCGTGCACATGGACCAGATGGGCGAGGTGGACTACGCGCCCGGTGAGCCCAAGGGCACGGCCTGGCACCCGCACCGCGGTTTCGAGACCGTCACGTACATCATTGACGGCGTGTTCCGGCACCAGGACTCCAAC
>DMNK01000064.1:0-190 GCA_003453695.1 Acidimicrobiaceae bacterium
CCGCGTCGGTGGTCACCGACATCGCCGTGTCCGAGGCCAGGCACTTGGCCATGGCGCCGACCGTGGTGAGCTCGCCCTTAGGGTCGCCGGCGTCGATCATCGAGCAGGCTCGGTACACGAGGGTCCGGGCTGCCTCGATGCGCATGGCCATGTCGGCCACCATGAAGCGCAGGCCCTGGAACTCGGCGAT
>DMNK01000064.1:361-12659 GCA_003453695.1 Acidimicrobiaceae bacterium
CGGCTTGCCGAACTGCCTGCGGTCGCGCACGTACTCCACGGCCGCGTCGAGGGCGCCCTGGGCGATGCCGACGGCCTGGGCGCCGATGATGGGACGGCTGCGGTCGAGGGTGTGCATGGCGATGGTGAAGCCCTGGCCCTCGTCGCCGATGCGATTGGCGACCGGCACCCGGACGTCGTCGAGGACGATCTCCCCGGTGGGGCTTCCCCGCAGTCCCATCTTGCTCTCGAGCTTGGCCACGCGGACTCCCCGGTCAGCCTCCACCAGGAAGCAGCTGATCCCACGGTGTCCTGCATCGGGATCGGTAGTGGCGAAGACGGTGTAGGTGTCGGAGATGCCGGCATTGGTGATCCAGTACTTCGAGCCCGACAGCACGTAACTGTCCCCGTCGCGCCGCGCCCGGCAACGCATGGCCGCCACGTCGCTACCGGCATCGGCTTCGGACAGGCAGTAGCTTGCCTGCGCCTCGCCCGAGGCGACGCGCGGGACGTAGCGCTGCTGCAGATCGTCCGACCCCCAGTTCATGATGGGGACCATCCCGAGCCGGGAGATGATCAAGGTGACGCTCGTCGATGCGCACACCCGAGCCAGCTCCTCGACCATGATCGCCTGGGACACGTGGTCCGCCCCCGCTCCGCCGTACTCGACGGGCAGGCCGAGCGCAGGCAGCTCCAGGTCGACGGCCGCCTTGAACCCTTCCCACGGAAAGGCCGCCTCGGCATCGACGCGGCCCGCGTAGGGCGCGATGCGCTCCTCGGCCATCTGCCGCACGGCGGCCCGGAACTGCTCCTGGTCGTCGCTGAGGGCGAACGCCGAGGCCTGGTGGGTGCTCTGCTGGACCATCAACTGAGGTTCACGAGCTCCTGCCACTGGCCGAGACGGGCGTGGACCTGTTCCGGGGTCATCCGCAGAGTGGGCTCCGACACGGCATCGACGATCCGGCGGCGCTGCTCGTAGTGGTGGGAGGCCGCCCGGAACAGCGCGGTGCGCCACTCGAGCAGATCGTGGGGACCGTCGCCCAGAAAGCCGAACAGCGTCAGCGCCATCTCGACGTCGCGCGCCACGGGGGCCCGGCCGAAGATGGCGGCCCGGGCGCTGGCCACTTCGGCCGCGCCGGTGAGGGCGTCGTCGGCGGTGATGCCGGGGGCGAGCTGGAGGCGCTCCTCGAACAGACGCTGCGCGAGGAGAAGTGCATAGCCCTGATCGGGGCCGGGCACGCCCATGTCCTTGTCGCGAGGCTGTCCCGGAGCGCGCAGGTCTGCCACTCGATCCGCCTTCCACGGCAAGGGCGTGCGCAGTCGGTAGGCGGGGCGGACCTGGTCGGCCTCGACGATGGGGACGTAGCTGGGCTGGGTCATCGCTCCTCTGTGCGGGCCGCCTCTGTGCGGGCCGCCTCTGTAGGGGCTGCCACTGTGGGGGCAGCATCTGTAGGGGTCGCCCTGCGGTCAGGACGGGGGGCAGCCGGCCGGCCGAAGGACCTGCTGCGCAGCAGACCGTAGACGATCGAGTCGAAGAGGGCCTGCCAGGACGCCTCGATGACGTTCTCCGAAACACCGATGGTGGTCCACACGACCTCGCCGTCGGTGGTGTCGATGAGGACCCGGGTCACCGCCGCCGTGCCCGTGCCGGTGTCGAGCACCCGCACGCGGTAGTCCACGAGGTGGATCCCGGACAGCTCGGGGAAGTGCGGACCGATGGCCGAGCGCAGGGCCGAGTCCAGTGCGTTCACCGGGCCGTTGCCCTCGGCGACGGCCAGGATGCGGTGGTCGCCGATGCGGACCTTCACGGTGGCCTCCGTGAGGTGCTGTCGGTCGTGGTCGGCGATGACCCGGAACGACTCGAGCTCGAAGTAGTCAGGCTCCCAGCCCGTGGCCCGCCGCAGCAGGAGCTCGAGCGAGCCGTCAGCCACCTCGAAGTGGTATCCGCGGTGCTCGAGGACTTTGAGGGTGTCGAGCACCGCCCCGAGGGCCTCGGAGTCGAGCTCCAGCCCCAGCTCCTCGGCCTTGAGGGCCAAGGTCGAGCGACCCGCCATCTCGGACACGACGAAGCGGGTGCCGTTTCCGACGAGGTCGGGGGCGATGTGCTCGTAGGCATCTCGCCTGCGGGCGATGGCGCTCGTGTGCAGGCCCGCCTTGTGGGCGAAGGCGGCCGCCCCCACATAGGGCTGCTGGGGGTTGGGCGCCGTGTTCACCAGCTCGGCGATGTGGTGCGACACGGGCGTGATGCGCTCGAGACGGTCTTCCGGGATGGTGCGGACCCGGAGCTTGAGCGACAGGTTGGGGATGGCAGCCGACAGGTCGGCGTTGCCCGTGCGCTCGCCGTAGCCGTTTATGCACCCCTGCACGTGGGTGGCACCCGCCCGCACGGCGGCGATCGAGTTGGCCACGGCGCAGCCCGAGTCGTTGTGGAAGTGCACCCCGACCTGCGTGTCGAAGCCAGCCACCATCTCGGCCACGATGTGCTCAACGTCGTGGGGCAGCGTCCCTCCGTTCGTGTCACACAGCACAAGCGTGTCCGCCCCGGCCTCGGCCGCAGCCCGCAACACGGACACCGAGAACCCCGGATCCTCGGCGTAGCCGTCGAAGAAGTGCTCGGCGTCGAAGAAGACCCGCAGGTCGTGGTGGCGCAGGAAGGCCACCGAGTCGTGCGCCATGGCCAGTGCCTCGTCCTTCGACGTGCGCAGCGCCTCGCTCACGTGCAGCGCCGAGGCCTTGGCCACGATGCACACCGCCTCGGTGTTGGCCTTGACCAAGTGTCGAAGGACCTCGTCGTCCTCGGCCTTGACGCCGGCCCGGCGGGTGGAGCCGAAGGCCACCAGCGTGGCGGTGCCCAGCCGGAGCTCAGCCGGTGCCCGGGCGAAGAACTCGGCGTCTTTCGGGTTGGCCCCCGGCCAGCCGCCCTCGATGAAGGCGACGCCCAGGTGGTCGAGCTGCTCGGCCACCCGCAGCTTGTCGTCGACCGTCAGTGACAGGCCTTCCTGCTGCGATCCGTCTCGCAGGGTGGTGTCGAAGATGTCGACCGCCTCGGGAAGGACGGGGAGGTCGTGGGAATGGCTGGCCTGTCGGTGGCGGTGGGCTCCGGCGCCGCGCTGGGCTGCCGCCCCGGCAGGCACCTGATCAGGAGACATGCTCCAACCAGTCCTTGTACTTGTCGACCTGTCCGCGCACGGCGGCGAAGTACGTCTCTTGCACCTTCGTGGTCACCGGGCCGGGGCGGCCGGTTCCCACCGGTCGGTCGTCCACCTCGCGGATGGGCACCACCTCTGCGGCGGTACCGGTGAGGAACGCCTCGTCCGCGAGGTACAGGTCGCTGCGGATGAGCGCCTCATGGGTGACTTCGTAGCCGAGGTCGGCGGCGATCGTCTCCACCGACATCTGGGTGATGCCGGCCAGGGCGCCCGACTCCGAGGTGGGTGGGCTCACGATGCGGTTACCCCGTACCACGAAGACGTTCTCCCCGGTGCACTCCGACACCCGTCCGTCGGGGGCGAGAAGGAGCGCCTCGTCGTAGCCCGCCTTCAAGGCCTCGACCTTGGCCAACGACGAGTTCAGGTACATGCCCGTGCTCTTGGCGGCGGTGGGAACGGCATTGGGGTCGTGTCGCTGCCACGACGACACCTTGAGCCTGATTCCGTTGCGGATGCCCTCGTCACCGAGGTACGTGCCCCACGACCAGGCGGCGACCGCCACCCGGACCCGGCACGGCAGGGGGTTGAGCCCCATCTCGCCGTCACCGAGGAACACGATGGGACGGATGTAGCAGCCGTCGTGCAATTCGTTGACACGCACGACCTCCTTGCTCGCCTCCACCAACTCGGCAGGCGAGAAGGGCACGTCGATCATGAGGATCTTGGCCGAGGCGAACAGGCGCGTGATGTGGTCGGTGAGGCGGAACACGGCCACTCCGGAGGACGTCCTGTAGGCGCGGATCCCCTCGAACACGCCGGAGCCGTAGTGCAGGGAATGGGTGAGGACGTGCACGTTGGCGTCGCCCCAATCGACGAGCTCGCCGTCGAACCAGATCTTCTCGGTCGGGGTGATGGGCACGTCAGAGCCTTTCTGCGATGGCGTCGCCGACCTGAGCCGTCGACTGATAGGGGGTGGTGGGGTCGTGCTGGGCGACGTAACCGGACACCGCTTTGTCGATGCGCTCGGCGGCGTCGGCCTCGCCCAGGTGCTCGAGCATGAGCGCGGCCGAGCGGATCGCCGCCACCGGGTTGGCCCTGCCGGTGCCGGCGATGTCGTGGGCTGCGCCGTGCACGGGCTCGAACAGCGATGGTCCGGTGCGGGCCGGATTCAGGTTGGCCGACGCGGCGAACCCGATCCCCCCGGACACGGCGCCGGCCAAGTCGGTGAGGATGTCGCCGAAGAGGTTGTCCGTGAGGATCACGTCGTAACGGCCCGGCTGCTCAACCATGTATATGCACGCTGCGTCCACATGGTTGTAGTCCCATCCGACATCGGGGAACTCTGCGCTGACCTCTTGCACCGTGCGCTGCCAGAGGTCGCCGGCGAAGGTGAGCACGTTGGTCTTGTGCACCAAGGTGAGCTGGCGACGCTGGCGCCGGCCAGCGAACTCGAAGGCGAAGCGAGCGCAGCGCTCGACCCCCATGCGCGTGTTCACCGACCCTTGGGTCGCCACCTCGTGCGCCGTGCCCTTCCTCAGGAACCCGCCCTCACCGGCGTAGGCACCCTCGGTGTTCTCCCGAACCACCACGAAGTCGGCGTCTGGAGCCGGGGCGCCGGGCACCCCGGTGAAGGGCCGGAGGTTGACGTACAGGTCCAACTCGAAGCGCAACCGCAGCAGCAGTCCTCGTTCGAGCAGCCCCGGTGGGACGTCGCTCGATCCGACCGGCGGGCCCACGGCGCCGAGCAGCACGGCGGCAAAGCCACGGAGCTCGTCCAGCACCGGATCGGGCAGGACCTCACCCGTGCGCAGGTAGCGAGAGGCCCCCAGGTCGAAGGGGGTGGTGTCGAGAGAGACGCCGGTGGCCGAGACGACCTTCAAGGCCTCGCCGAGCACCTCCGGCCCGATCCCGTCGCCACCGATGACGGCCACCCGGTGGCTCTTCGCTGGACTCACGCCTCCACTCCTCCCTTCGGGGCTCCTACGCCTGTTTCGACGGAAATGAAAAACCGCCCACCGAGGTGGACGGTCGACGAGGCGCGCACCGGCTGCGGTGCGCGCCTAGGCAATGACGATTACCTGAGTCAGAGGTCTCGACATCGGACAACCATTCTCGCCTGGGCATTCGTGCACGTCAACCATGGCAGCGGCGTGGGAGGACGGGCGGCCGCCGCGCCCCGTGCCCCTCCGGAGCCGGTGGGGACAGCCGGTAGCCTTTGGGCGTGACCGAGGACGCCACGCACCTCACGCGTGCCACCTACGAACGCCTCCAGACCGAGCTCGAGGACCTCACCACGAGGGGACGGGTGGAGATCGCCCGGGCCATCGAAGCGGCCCGGGCCCTCGGAGACCTGTCCGAGAACGGCGACTACCACGCCGCCAAGGACACCCAGGGGAAGATGGAGGCCCGCATCCGCCAGCTCCAGGCCACGCTGTCCCGGGCCCAGGTGGTGGAGGAAGGGACGAGGTCGGCCCCGGGCACGGTGGCGGCCGGGTCGGTAGTGGCCATCCGCTACGAGGGCGACGACGACGTCGAGCGGTTCCTCGTTGGCTCGATCGAGGAGCGCCACGACGAGTTGAACGTGGTCTCCCCGGGGTCGCCCCTGGGCCAGGCGCTCCTCGGCCGCAGCTCGGGTGCCACGGTGGAGTTCGAGGCGCCCGGCGGCAAGCTGCGGGTGGAGATCGTCGAGGTGTCGGGCCAGGGGTCGGGGTGAGCCGCACCGCGGCCGGGCCCCGCACCCGCACCGAGCAGGGCACCGGCACCGGGGAGGGCACGGAGCCTCGCAATCTCAGCGAGCCCCGCACCCTCAGCGAGAAGGTGTGGGACCGCCACGTGGTGCGTCACGCCGTCGGCGAGCCGGACCTGCTCTTCGTCGACCTGCACCTCGTGCACGAGGTGACGTCTCCGCAGGCCTTCGACGGCTTGCGCCTGTCCGGGCGCCGGGTCCGTCACCCCGAGCTCACCGTCGCCACCGCCGACCACAACGTGCCGACCACCGGTATGGACAAGCCGCTGTCCGACCCCATCTCGGCACGTCAGCTCGAGGTCCTCGCCGCCAACTGCGCCGCGTTCGGGATCACCTGCTACCCGATGGGACATGCCAATCAGGGCATCGTCCACATCATCGGGCCGGAGCTCGGCCTCACCCTTCCCGGCATGACGGTGGTGTGCGGCGACAGCCACACCTCGACCCATGGCGCCTTTGGCGCCCTCGCCTTCGGGATCGGGACGTCGGAGGTGGAGCACGTGCTCGCCACCCAGACCCTGCCGCAGGCCCGCCCTGCCACCATGGCCATCGAGATCGAGGGCGCGCTCCCGCTCGGCTGCACGGCCAAGGACCTCGTCCTCCACATCATCGGCAGGATCGGGACCGGCGGCGGGATCGGTCACGTCATCGAGTACCGAGGCGAGGCCGTCCGGAGCCTGTCGATGGAAGGCCGGATGACCGTCTGCAACATGTCGATCGAGGCGGGCGCCCGCGCTGGGATGGTGGCCCCCGACGACACCACGTTGGCCTACCTGGAGGGCCGGCCCCATGCGCCGAAGGGCCGGGCCTGGGACACGGCGCTCGACGACTGGGCCCGGCTCGTGACCGACGAGGACGCATCGTTCGACAAGGTGGTCCACATCGACGTCTCGAGGTTGCGGCCACATGTCACCTGGGGCACCAATCCCGGGCACGTAGTGAGCATCGAAGGGTCGGTCCCCTCCCCCGACGAGATGGCCGAGCCCGCCGAACGGGAAGCGGCCGAGCGGGCGCTCAAGTACATGGGCTTGCGAGCCGGCACGCCCATGCGCGACGTCGCCGTGGACACGGTGTTCATCGGGTCGTGCACCAACTCCCGTATCGAGGACCTCCGCGAGGCTGCCGCGGTGCTTGAAGGACGACGGGTGCGAGCCGGGTTACGGGCGCTGGTCGTACCGGGGTCGCACCGGGTCAAGGCGGAAGCCGAGGCCGAAGGGATCGACAAGGTGTTCGAGGCCGCCGGTTTCGAGTGGCGCGAGCCCGGATGCTCGATGTGCCTGGCCATGAACCCCGACAAGCTCGCCCCCGGCGAGCGCTGCGCGTCGACGTCCAACCGCAACTTCGAGGGTCGCCAGGGCCGGGGTGGTCGGACCCACCTCGTATCGCCGGCGGTCGCCGCCGCCACCGCCGTCGCAGGTCACCTCGCCACCCCGCAGGACCTGGAGGGCGGATCGTGAAAGCCGTGCAGGTGGTGACCGGACGCGCTGTGCCCCTCGAGCGCTCCGACGTCGACACCGATCAGATCATCCCGTCCGACTGGTTGAAACGGGTCGAGCGTACAGGCTTCGGCGCCGGCCTCTTCGCCGAATGGCGCGACGACAGGGCCTTCGTCTTGAACGACGAACGATACGCAGGTGCGACCATCCTGGTGGCCGGGCCCAACTTCGGCACGGGCTCGTCGCGCGAGCACGCCGTGTGGGCGCTCATGGATTACGGCTTTCAAGCCGTGGTGTCGCCGCGCTTCGGGGACATCTTCCGCAACAACGCCACCAAGCAGGGGCTGGTGGCGGTGGCGGTGGAGGCGGAGCTCGGGGAGGCGCTCCTGCGGGCGGTATGCGACGACCCGTCCACCGAGATCACCATCGACGTGGCGCGGGGCACCATCGAGGCCCCTTCTGCCGGCTTGGCGGGGAGCTTTCCCATGGACGACTTCGACCGGGAGCGTCTCGTCAAGGGCTGGGACGACATCGGCCTGACCCTTCGCCATGAGAAGGACATCGAGCGCTACGAGTCAGGGCGCGCCACATGGCTGCCCTCCGCCGCCGGAACGGCCGGAGCGGTCGGAACGGCCGGCGCGGTCGGAACGGCCCGAACGGCCAGCCCCACCTGAAGAACCTCGGGGTTAGGGCCCGATCTCGACCTGACGCTGCTCGTTGCGGGCCCGGATCCGCACCAGCCGGTTGACGGCGGCCAGATACGCACGGGCCGAGGCCTCGACCACGTCGGTCGACACCCCCCGGCCCGACACCTTGACCCCGTCGGCCTCGAGCTGAACCACCACATCGCCCAGGGCGTCCACGCCGCCGGTCACCGAGGACACGGTGAAGCCGATCAGCCTGGACTGGACACCGGTCGCCTGTCGGATGGAGCTGCAGGCGGCGTCGATCATGCCGTTCCCCTCAGACGACGCTTCGATCTTGTCGCCGGATCGGCTCACGACCACGCGCGCCCGGGGCATGCCGACGGTTCCGCCGGAGACCTCGAGTGACTCAAGGTGGAAGCCCTCGACCATGTCCTGTCCGAGCTCCTCGGCCACGATGGCCTCGATGTCGGCCTCGGTGATCTCCACCTTGCGATCGGCGAGCTCCTTGAACCTGGTGAACGCCTGGTTGAGGGCGTCGCCCTGGACATGGAGTCCCATCTTCTCCAGGGAGTCCGAGAAGGCGTGACGCCCGGAGTGCTTGCCCAACACGATCTGCCGGCCGACCTGACCGACCGAGGCGGCGTCGATGATCTCGTAAGTGGAGCGGTCCATGAGCACGCCGTGCTGGTGGATCCCCGACTCGTGGGCAAAGGCGTTCCTTCCCACCACGGCCTTGTTGTACTGCACGGGATACCCGGTGAGCCGGGCCACGAGGCGCGAGGCGCGTGCCAGCTCCTCGGTGCGCACGGTGGTGGTGACGCCGGGGAATTGGTCGCCTCTGATGAGGAGCGCCATCACCACCTCTTCCAGGGCGGCGTTGCCGGCGCGCTCGCCCAACCCGTTCACGCACACCTCCACCTGCCGGGCTCCGGCCTGCACACCCGCCAGCGTGTTGGCCGTCGCCAGGCCGAGGTCGTTGTGGCAGTGGGTGGACAGCACGTAGTCGCCGGGAACTTGACGGCGGACGTGCTGGATCAGGGCGCCGAAGTCCCAGGGGATCCCGTAGCCGACGGTGTCGGGGATGTTGAGGGTGGTGGCGCCCGCCTCCACGGCAGCGGCCAGCACCTCGAGCATGAAGTCCAGCGGCGTCCGTGTGGCGTCCTGCGGGCTGAACTCGACGTCGTCGGTGTGCTCCCTGGCGCGGCCCACCCCGGCGCGGGTCTCGGCCAGCACCTGGGCCTGGGTCATCTTGAGCATGTGCTCCATGTGCTGGGGGCTGGTCGAGATGAACACATGGATGCGCGCCCGGGCCGCATCCTCGAGGGCCTCCCAGCACCTGTCGACGTCGGCGATGTGGGTGCGCGACAACCCGCAGATGGCCGGAGCGCCCGCTTGGTTGCCCACGCTGCGGGCGATGGCCTGCACCGCCTCGAAGTCACCCTGGCTGGCGACGGGGAACCCGGCCTCGATGTAGTCGACCCCCACCCGGGCCAGCTGCTCGGCGATCTCCAACTTCTCGGCGGCGTCGAGCGAGATCCCCGGCGACTGCTCACCGTCACGCAGGGTCGTGTCGAACACCACCAGGTGTCCGGGGTCGCCGGCGCCCGGCCACGCTCGTTCGCCGTCCCGCTCATCTGGGTTCTGCGTCGTCACGGTTCGTCCTCGCTCTCGGGCAATGCCTCGTCTTCCCAGCTCGTGCGCTGCTTCCCGTCGCGGCGCGGCCAACAGAAAACCCCCTGGCCCGGAGGCTCAGGGGGCGGTCGGCGAGCGCGATGTGGCGCTCGCCGTCAGGTAAGCAGCAGGCCCTGGGTCGAAAGAAGCTCGCGCATGATCATCCTCTATGCTGGCAAACCTCACCCGATCGGTCAAGAGGAGCCGGTTCCATGATCCGACGACTGCTGCGCTGGCTGGTGCGTCTCGCCGTCCGAGCGGCGGTGATGGCGGCGGTGGTCGCCGCCATCCGCGCCGTCCTGGGCCGCGCCGCCGGAGAACCGGGTGTGTCCGCCGGGGCCGGGAGAAGCGTGCCCATGAGCCTCGACAGCTGGCCTGCCGTCCCGCAGGCGCCGGCTCGCAACGAGGCGCCGGCACCTGCCGCTTCGTCCTCGGACGACGGCGGCGACCCTCCAGGCGCGTAGCCGCCGGCTCCGGAGGCCGCGGCCGGACACACGACGGCTCCGCGGCGCGTCAGGCGGACGTGATGCGATGGATGTCGAGGATCCCGTCTGACGCCTGCAGCAGCGTAAAGGTGTCGTCGGGGACGTTGCGATCGGTGGTCAACACCATGAGGGCGGTGTTGCCCGACCGAGAGGGGCCCACGGCCATCGACGAAATGGACACGTCCGCCTCGCCGAGGGCGGTGCCCACGACGCCGATCATCCCGGGACGGTCGTCGTTGCGCACCACCAGCATGTGGGCCGCCGGGGGGACCTCGACCACGTGGTCGTCGACCATCACGATGCGCGGCTCTGAACGCGGCCCCGAGAGCGTCCCGGCCAAGGAGTGCTCGTCGGCGCGGACCGTCAGCAGGTTCACGTAGTCGCGCGTGGACGACGTGGATGCCTGGCGCACTTCGAGCCCTCGCTCCTCGGCCAGTTGGGGGGCGTTGACGTAGGAGACCGGCTCCTCGGTGCCGGCGGCGAAGACGCCCTTCAGCACCGCCAATGTGAGGATCGACGTGTTGGCGCCGGCGAGCCCGCCCTGGTACTCGACTTCGAGGCGGTCGGGGATGCCGTCGTTCAGGCAAGCGAAGAAGCGGCCCAGCTGCTCCGCCAGGGGGAGGAACGGCCGCACCGTCTCGGACACCTCGGTGGCGGCCACGTTGACGGCGAAGGGGACGAAGTCGCCGGCCAGGGCCAGGTTCACCTGTTCGGCGATGGTCACGCCCGCCTTGTCCTGCGCCTCGTGGGTCGAGGCGCCGAGATGCGGGGTCACCACCACGTTGGAGAGTGAGAACAGCGGCGACTCGGTGCACGGCTCGGTGGCGAAGACATCGAGTGCGGCACCGCCCACCTGTCCGGTGCGCAGGGCGTCAGCCAGGGCATCCTCGTCGAGGATGCCACCGCGCGCCGCGTTCACGATCCGGATGCCTGGCTTGGCCTTGGCCAGCACGTCGGCGTCGATGAGGCCGGCGGTCTCGGTCGTCTTGGGCAGATGGATCGAGATGAAGTCCGCCTCGGCCATGAGCTCGTCGAGGTCCATGAGCTCGACACCCATCTGCCTGGCCCGCTCGGGGGCGACATAGGGGTCGTAGGCCACGAGCCGCATGCCGAAGGCGAGCGCCCGCTGGGCCACCAGGGCACCGATCCGGCCCAGGCCCACGACACCCAACGTCTTGCCGTGCAGCTCGACACCTTCCCACCTCGATCGCTCCCACTTCCCGGCGATCAACGCCGCGTGGGCCTGGGGGATGTTGCGTGCCTGGGCCAGCAGGAGAGCCACGGCGTGCTCGGCGGCGGAGAGGATGTTGGACTGCGGCGCGTTGACCACCATCACGCCGCGTCGCGTGGCCGCCTCCACGTCGACGTTGTCGAGCCCGATCCCGGCTCGGCCCACCACAACCAGGTCTGTGCCGGCGGCCAGAACGTCGTCGGTGACCTGCGTCGCCGAGCGCACGATGAGCGCGTCGGCGCCGCGCACTGCGCCGAGGAGCTGCTCGTGGGTGAGCTCCAGCTGCACGTCGACCTCGTGGCCGGCGACCCGGAGCAACTCGAGGCCGCGCTCGGCCAGCTTCTCGGGTACGAGGACGCGCGCCACGGTCACTCTGCCGAGGCGAACAGCTTGACCAGGCGGCTCACCCCTTCGACGAGAGCGTCGTCGGCGAGGGCATACGACAGGCGCAGGTATCCCGGCGCCCCGAAGGCTTCGCCGGGAACGACCGCCACCTTGACCTGCTCGAGGGCGACCTCGACCACGTCGAGCGAGCTGTGCACGGTACGGCCGGCCAGGCGACGTCCCAGCACGCCGCGCACGGATGGGAAGGCGTAGAACGCTCCTTCCGGCTCCACACACGTCACCCCCGGGCACTCCCGCAGCATCTGGAACATCGTCTGTCGGCGTCGGTCGAACACGGCGCGCATCTCCGTGACGGCGCCGAGGTCACCGGTCAACGCCGCCAGTGCCGCCTCCTGGGCGACGTTGTCGACGTTGCCGCAGGCGTGGGACTGGAAGTTGGTCACCGCCTCGGCCAGGTCGAGCGGCGCGATCAGCCAGCCCACCCGCCAACCGGTCATGGCGTAGGTCTTGGCCACGCCGTTGATGACCACGCAGCGCTCGGCCAGCTCGGGCACCACCGCGGGCATCGAGGTGAAGCTCCGCCCGCCGTAGACGAGGTGCTCGTAGATCT
>DMNK01000064.1:12829-18056 GCA_003453695.1 Acidimicrobiaceae bacterium
GGTGCTCGTAGATCTCGTCGGTCACGACCCACAGGCCTCGCTCAGCGGCCCAGCGTCCGACGGCGACGACCTCGTCCCGGGTGGCGACGGCACCGGTGGGGTTGTTGGGCGACACGAAGAGCAGGGCCTTGGTGGCGGGCGTGCACGCCTTGTCGAGGGCGTCGACGGTCAGGTGGAAGCCGGCGGCCTCGTCGGTCGCCACAGCGACGGGCACGCCGCCGGCCAGGGCCACCGCCTCCGGGTAGGTGGTCCAATACGGCGCCGGGATGAGCACTTCGTCGCCGGGGTCGACGAGCGCCTGGAACGCCTCGTACACGGCCTGCTTGGCCCCGTTGGTCACGACGACCTGCGACGGGCCGGTCTGCAGTCCTGAGTCGCGCGCCGTCTTTTCGACGATGGCCTCGCGTAGCGACGCCAGGCCCGCCGTGGCCGTGTAGTGATGGTTGACCGGGCGCCGGCAGGCGTCGGCGGCAGCTTCGACGATGTGGTCGGGCGTGGGGAAGTCCGGCTCGCCCGCCCCGAAGCCGATCACGTCCTCGCCGGCGGCGGCCATGGCCTTGGCCTTGGCATCGACGGCCAGGGTGGCAGACGGGCTGACCGAGGCCACGCGCTCGGACACGCGCCCGGCGTCGGCGGCGCGCGCGGTGTGAGCGGGCGATTCACGCAGGGGGGCCATGCCTGCCATGCTTGCACACGTGACGAGCGCCCCCGGCACCGACGTGCCTGACATCCGCATCCCCGATTCACTCAAGCCGAGCGACGGCCGCTTCGGCAGCGGGCCGTCCAAGGTCCGGCCCGAGCAGGTCACCGCCCTGGCGGCCGTCTCCTCCACCTACTTGGGCACGAGCCACCGCCAGGCGCCGGTGCGCTCGGTCGTGGCGCGACTACGCGCCGGGCTCGGCCAGCTGTTCAGCATCCCCGACGGGTACGAGGTCGCGCTCGGCAACGGCGGGACCACGGCCTTCTGGGACGTCGCCACCTTCTGTCTCGTCGAGCGACGCAGCCAGCATCTGGCCTTCGGGGAGTTCTCCTCCAAGTTCGCCCAGGCGGTGCGTGCCGCGCCCCACCTGGAGGAGCCACAGGTGATCGAGTCGCCCGCCGGCACCCACCCGCAGTCCAGGGTGGCGGAAGGAATCGACCTGTACGCGCTGACCCACAACGAGACCTCGACGGGCGTGATGATGGAGGTGCGTCGGCCCGAGGGGACGCCGTTGCCCGCAGACGGAGGCGGGCTCGTTGCCGTGGACGCCACCTCGGCGGCGGGAGGGCTGCGCGTCGACCCCGAGCAGTTCGACGTCTACTACTTCGCCCCGCAGAAGTGCTTCGCCTCTGACGGCGGGTTGTGGGCGGCGCTGCTGTCGCCGGCAGCGGTGGAGCGGGTGGAACGCTTGGCGGAGCAAGGCCGCTGGGCACCGGCGTCACTCGACCTGCACATCGCCCTCGAGAACTCCCGGCTCGAGCAGACCTACAACACACCCGCCCTCGCCACGCTGCTTCTCTTCTCCGAACAGGTCGAGTGGATGCTGGCGGGCGGCGGGCTTGAGTGGTCGGCCGGACGATGCGACCGCTCCGCCGAGATCCTCTACACCTGGGCCGAGCAGTCCGACTTCGCCACGCCGTTCGTGGGCAAGCCATCCGAGCGGAGTCACGTGGTCGGCACCATCGACTTCGTCGACGCCGTCGACGCCGCCCGGGTGGCCAAGGTGCTTCGTGCCAACGGGATCGTCGACACCGAGCCCTACCGCAAGCTGGGACGCAACCAGTTGCGCATCGCCATGTTCCCGGCGATCGAGCCCGACGACGTCGCGGCGCTGTGCGCCTGCATCAACCACGTCGTCGGCGCTCTGGCGTCGTGAGCCAGAGAAGAGAGCCGGCCGGGGCTCCCCGCTCAGGGCCCCCAGCCCCGGGCGTCCCGGCCCCGGCGCCCAGCCCGCGGCCGGTGGGACGGTCAGGTGGCGGGGCTCACCGAGCTCATGTTGAAGTCGGGCACCCGCAGCGGTGGCATCGAGGTCCGGTTCATGTACTCGCCCGACTCACGCGAGAACGCCCGCTCACTGGCGCCCGCCTCCGCAATGCGCGACAACAGCTCGACCGGGCTCTCGTTGAAGCGGAAGTTGTTGACCGCTCCCACCACCTCGCCGTCCTCCACGAGGTAGACGCCGTCTCGGGTGAGGCCGGTGAGCAGCGCCGTCACGGGGTCGACCGTGCGGATGTACCACAGGCAGGTGAGCAGCAGCCCCTTTCGGGTGCGGGCCACCATCTCCTCGAGCGAGGCGGTGGCACCGGGGATCTCGAGCACGAGGTTGTCGGCGGGCACCGCCGGGGCGACCTGTGACCGTGCCGCGCCGGCACGGTGGTAGAAGAGCCGCTCCAGTCGTCCCTCTTCGATCCACGAGGTGCGGGCCAAGGGCAGGCCGTTGTCGAACACCGAGACGTCGCTGCCCGAGGCCGTGGTGACGAGGAACGGGATGGACTCGAGCCCCGGCTCCCGCGGGTCGCTGCGCAGCTCGACCGGGAGATCGGTGATGGATTCACCGACCCTGGTGCCACCGCCTGGGGCCGAGAAGACGCTGCGGCCGTCCTCGGCGTCCCGACCCGACAAGTCGCCGTAGAGGAAGATCATGAGATCGGCGGTGGCATCGGGAGGAAGGAGGGTCTCGTAGCGTCCCGCCGGGAGCTCGAGGCGGCGCTCGGCCCAGTCGAGGCGACGCTCCAGGTTCCTGTGCAGGCCGTCCAGGTCGAGGCCCTCGAACCACTCCGTCCCGCGCCCTGCCCATGCCGAACGGGCACCGTCTGTGCTCCGGGCGACGAGCTCGAGCGAACCCGTCGGCTGCTGGTGGCGGGCCCGCAACCCGGCGCTGGTGCCCACGTACACCGTGGTGAGCTCGTGCGTGGCGAAGCCGGACAGCACATGGGCACGGCTACGAGCCCGTTCGAAAGCGCCGGCCAGCCCGTCGAGCACACCCCGCAACACCGAGAGGTCGGTGAGCGGCGCCGGCTCCTCGAAGGCACTCCCCCCTCCGCCGTCGCCTTCGCCCGCACCCAGGAGCGGGACGGCGTCCTCGGCCGGAGGCGAGGCCGAGGCGGCGCCCTCGCTGGCTCGCACCAGCGCCTCCACATCGGGCTCGCCGCTTCGGCTCTCCACCCCGACGGACAGCGCGCCCGAGGTGGCCGTGATGCTCATTGCGGTCACCCGACGGAGCCGCCGGACGCCGTTGGTCGTGGTGGTGTTGTTGGCGAAGCGCACTTCGACCTGGCTGTCCTCTTCCACCACGGCGATACAGTCTTCCGCCCTCGATGCATCGAGGATCCGCTCGACGAGCTGCGCCGGCGGAGTGAGGCGAGCGGTCACGACCGGCCGTCCACGCCCGCCTCAGCCCGGGCGTTCAGGACGTTCACGGAACGGAACAGGGCCGACGGGCAGCCGTGGCTCACCGGGGCCACCTGGCTGGGCTGTCCCTTGCCGCAGTTGAAGGCGCCGCCCAGCACGTAGGTCGACCGCCCTCCGACGGCCTCCATCGACCCCCAGAAGTCGGTGGTCCGCGACTGGTACGCCACGTCACGCAGCTGGCCGGCCAGGCGGCCCCCCTCGATGCGGAAGAAGCGCTGCCCGGTGAACTGGAAGTTGTGGCGCTGCATGTCGATGGACCAGCTCTTGTCCCCCACCACCAGCACGCCCCGGTCGACGCCCGAGACAAGCTCCTCGGTGCTCGGCCCGTCGCCATCGGCGGGCTGCAGCGACACGTTGGCCATGCGCTGAATGGGGATGTGGAACGGCGAGTCGGCAAACGCACAGCCGTTGGACCGCCCGAGCCCGTTGGCGGCGGCCATGGAGCGGTCGAGCTGGTAGCCGACGAGCACGCCGTCGTGCACGATGTCGAAATGCTGGGCGGCCACTCCTTCGTCGTCGTAGCCGACCGTCGCCAGCCCGTGCTCGGCGGTGCGATCACCGGTGACGTGCATTTCCGGCGACCCGTACTGCAGGGTGCCCAGCTTGTCGAAGGTGGCGAACGACGTGCCGGCATAGGCGGCCTCGTAGCCGAGCGCCCGGTCGAGCTCGGTGGCGTGCCCGATCGACTCGTGGATGGTGAGCCACAGGTTGCTGGGCTCGATCACGAGGTCGTAGGTGCCGGCGTCGACGCCCGGGGCGCGCACCTTCTCGGACAACAACTCGGGGATGGCAGCGAGCTCGCCGTCCCAATCCCAGCCCGTGCCACCCAGGTATTCCCAGCCCCGGCCCGCCGGAGGGGCGACGGTGCGCATCGACTCGAACGTCCCGCGGGCTGAGTCGACGGCGTACGCCTCGACCACAGGGTGGACCCGGACCCGGCGCTGGCTGATCCGCCCTCCCGAGAGGTCGCCGAAGAGCTTGTCCTCCACCACGCACAGGACGTAGGCGCTCACGTGGTCGATGCCGTCAGCCCCGAGAAGACGCTCGCTCCAGTCCGCGAGCACGGCCACCTTGTCACCGACCGGGACCTCGGCGGGATCGAGCTCGTAGTCCGAGGACCACCGGACCAGCCCGGCGGGGGCCTCGTGGGCCAGCTCCACCGGCCTGGCCAGCGTGGTGGCCGTGGCCTCCGCCATGGCCACCGCCTGGCCTGCAGCCCGGGCTGCTGCGTCGGGGGTGAGCTCGGCGGTGGCAGCAAAGCCGATCGAGCCACCTCGCACCACCCTGATCCCGAGGCCGAGCTCGGCGTCGTCGACGGCCGTCTCGAGGGTGCCGTCGCGCAGCGCCACCACCTGCGAGCGGATGTGCTCGAGGCGGACCTCGGCGTGGCCGGCGCCCAGCTCGGCGGCGCGGCTGAGGGCGGCGTCGAGGAGCTCGTCGGTGGACAGCTGTTCGAGTGGCCCGGCTGTCGCCCCCCGCCCGGAGGCGGAGCCGTCAGCCACCGGAGACGTCTTGAACCCGCTGCTTGCCGGCTGCGATGAAGGGCATCATGGCCCGGAGCTCGGCGCCCACCTTCTCGATGGGATGGGAGGCGCCGGCTTGGCGGAGCTCCACGAATCGTTTGCGCCCCGAGCGGTTCTCGGCGATCCACTCCTCGGCGAAGGCGCCCGATCGGATGTCGGCGAGGATCCGGCTCATGGTGGCCCGGACATGGTCATCGATGACCCTCGGTCCGCGGGTGAGGTCGCCGTATTCGGCGGTGTCGGAGATCGAGTAGCGCATGCCGGCGATGCCCTGCTCGTACATGAGGTCGACGATGAGCTTGAGCTCGTGCAG
>DMNK01000064.1:18227-19847 GCA_003453695.1 Acidimicrobiaceae bacterium
GTGCAGGCACTCGAAGTAGGCGGACTCGGGTTGGTACCCGGCTGCCACGAGCGTCTCGAAGCCGGCCTGCACGAGGGAGGTGAGCCCGCCGCACAGCACCACCTGCTCACCGAAGAGGTCGGTCTCGGTCTCCTCCTCGAAGGTGGTGTCCAGCACGCCGGCACGGGTGGCACCGATGGCATGGGCGTAGGAGAGAGCCAATTCGTGCGCCTTCCCCGAGGCGTCCTGCGCCACGGCGACCAGCGAGGGCACGCCACCGCCCTCGGTGTAGGTGCGGCGCACCAGGTGGCCGGGGCCCTTGGGCGCCACCATGGCCACGTCCACACCGGCTGGAGGGACGATCTGGCCGAAGCGGATGTTGAAGCCGTGGGCGAAGAACAGCGCGTCGCCTTGACGCAGATGCGGCGCGATCTCGGCGTCGTAGACGGCCGCCTGTTCGGTGTCTGGCAGCAACATCATGACGAGGTCGGCCTCGGCGGCGGCGTCGGAGACGGGGACCACACGCAGTCCTGCCTCCTGGGCCTTGGTCGTCGACGACGAGCCCTGTCGGAGGCCTACCCGCACGTCCACGCCCGACTCAGCCAGGTTGAGGGCATGGGCGTGGCCTTGCGACCCGTAGCCGATCACTGCCACCTTGCGGCCCTGGATCACCCCGGGGTCGGCGTCGGCTTCGTAGTAGAGCTTTGCCATGATCACCCTGCCTCGTCGCTCGTCGAGGCCGCCGCGGCCCCGGCTCCGTCTTCTCCCGCTCCCCCCGCTCCCCCCGCTCCGCCGGTGATGCTGCGCAGTCGGGCGGCCCGGCGTTCCAGCTTAGGCAGCGCCACGCGCCCCGTCCGCTGGAGCTCGATGATCCCGAAGGGGCGGATCAGGTTCTCGAAGTCGTCGATCTTGCTGGGCGCACCGGCGAGCATGATCGTCATGGCGTCACGGCCCACGTCGACGATCTTGCCCTCGAACACGCCCACCAGCTGGATGACCTGGCCCCGCTCTTCCTGGCCTGCCTGCAGCGTGGCGAGCAGGAGCTCCCTCTCGGTGGCTTCCTCGGGTGCGAGCTCACTGATCGACACGACGTTCACGAGCTTGTCCAACTGCCGGATGACCTGCTCGAGGGGCGCCGACTCCACGTCCACCACGATGGTGATGCGGCTGAAGCGATCGTTGTCGGTCGGCGCCACCGCCAAGGAGAAGATGTTGAAGCCGCGCCGGGAGAACAGTCCAGCCACGCGGGCGAGCACTCCGGCTTTGTTCTCCACCTCGACGGTCACGATGTGATGGCGGGTGCTGCCCGCGCCCGGGCCTCCGCTTCCCCCCGTGCCGGCCGGTGCCATCACCGTCCTCCTTCGCCCTGGCTCGGTCCGACGATGATGTCGTCGTTGGAGGCCCCGGCAGGGACCATCGGATACACCTTCTCGAAGGCGTCGGTGCGGAAGTCGATCACCACCGGACGGTCGTCCACGCTGTTGGCTTTGTCGATGGCGGGAGCGACCTCCTCCGCCGCCTCCACCCGCAGACCCACGCACCCCATGGCTTCGGCCCACTTCACGTAGTCGGGAAGGTCGGGCGACAGGTACACCTCCGAGTAGCGCTCCTCGTAGAAGAGCTCCTGCCACTGGCGGACCA
>DMNK01000101.1:0-4024 GCA_003453695.1 Acidimicrobiaceae bacterium
GTGTCGCGCGGGTCGATGATGCCGTCGTCGTAGACGAGCCCGGAGAGGAACAGCGGCATCGACTCCGTGTCGATCTGCGCCTCGACGGCGCTCCGCATGGCGGCGTCGGCTTCCTCGTCGAAGGGCTCGCCCCGGGACTGCGCCCCCTGGCGGGCCACGATGGACAGCACCCCTGCCAGCTGGGCCGGGCCCATCACCGCCGATCGGGCGTTGGGCCAGCTGAACAGGAAGCGGGGGTTGTAGGCCCGCCCGCACATCCCGTAATTGCCCGCCCCGTACGAGGCGCCGATGTTCACGGTGAGGTGCGGCACCTGCGAGTTGGCAACGGCGTTGATCATCTTGGCGCCGTCTTTGATGATGCCGCGCTGCTCGTACTCCTTGCCGACCATGTACCCCGTCGTGTTCTGCAGGAACAGAAGGGGCACGTCCACCTGGTTGGCCAGCTGGATGAATTGCGTCGCCTTGTTGGACTCCTCCGAGAAGAGCACTCCCCGATGGTTGGCGAGCACCCCGATCGGATAGCCGTGGATCGAAGCCCATCCGGTGACGAGGCTCGACCCGTACAGCGGCTTGAACTCGTCGAAGCGCGAACCGTCCACCACGCGGGCGAGGACGTGGCGAGGGTCGAAGGGCACCCGCAGGTCGGCCGAGGCGATGCCCAGCAGCTCGTCGGGGTCGTGGACGGGGTCGTCGGCGTCCATCGAGGGCCCCGGGCCCCGCTTGCGGTGGTTGAGGCGGGCCACGATGGCGCGCCCCAGGCGGATGGCGTCCACCTCGTCCTCGGCCAGGTAGTCGGCCAGCCCGCTCACCCGGGCGTGCATGGAGGCGCCCCCCAGCTCCTCGTCCTCGGACTCCTCGCCCGTGGCCATCTTGACCAGCGGCGGGCCGCCCAGGAACACCTTGGACCGGCCCTCGATCATGACGATGTGGTCGCTCATGCCGGGCACGTAGGCGCCACCGGCCGTCGAGTTGCCGAAGACGAGGGCCACCGTGGGCACGGCGGCCGCCGAGCGCTGGGTGAGGTCGCGAAAGCCCCGGCCGCCCGGGATGAAGATCTCGGACTGCGTGGGCAGATCGGCGCCACCCGACTCGACGAGGTTGACGGACGGCAACCGGTTCTCCAAGGCGATGTCGGCGAGGCGCGACGACTTGCGCATGGTGAAGGGATTGGTGGCTCCGCCGCGCACGGTGGGGTCGTTCGCCGACACCATGCACTCCACGCCGCTCACCACACCGATGCCCGACACCAAGCTGGCGCCCACGGTGTAGGGAGTGCCCCACCCCGCCAGAGGACACAGCTCGAGGAAGGGAGAGTCGCGGTCGAGCAGCAGCTCGATGCGTTCGTGGGCGAGCATCTTCCCCCGCTGCCGGTGGCGTTGGACGTACCGTTCGCCCCCACCCTGGCGAGCCAGGGCCAGCTGCTCCTCCACTTCGGCCAGGGCGCCCTCCATGGAGTCCCGGTTCTCCTGGTACGTGGTGGAGGAGGGATCGACGGTGCTGGCGAGCACAGGCATGACGTCGGGGACGCCTCAGACGGCGACCAAGGCGGCCGCGTCCCTGCTCGCGCCGTGCGTCGACGTCCTCGGCGTCATCGGGTGACAGACTAAACGCATGGCCGATCGTCCGCTCTCCGCCGTGGTCATGGTCGCCGGGGAAGGGACGCGGATGCATTCGTCGCGTCCCAAGCCACTGCACCGGTTGTGCGGCCGGCCCATGATCCTGCACGTCCTCGACGCGCTGGCGGAGCTGCCGGTGCACAAGGTCGTCGTCGTCGTCGGCCACCGCGGTGAATGGGTGACCAAGACGTTGACGGACCACGCGCCGGCGCCGCTGTCGATCGAGTTCGTCGAACAGCCGGCGCAGCGCGGCACCGGCGACGCACTCGCCGTCGGCCTCACCGCGCTTCCCGACCCGTCTCTGGACGGGGACGGGGACGTGGTCGTGCTCCCGGGAGACGCACCGCTCGTTCGTGCCGCCACCCTGGCGGCGTTGGTGCGCCACCACCGGGTGGCGGATGCCGCCGCCACGTTGCTCACCGCCCGGCTCGACGATCCCACCGGCTACGACCGGGTCGTTCGGGGGCGCGACGACGGCGTCGTCGCCGTGGTGGAGGACGGCGAGGTGACCGACGCCGAGCGGGAGGTGGACGAGGTGGCCACCACCATCCACTGCTTCCGCCACGGGGTTCTCGCCCCTGCTCTACGGCGGTTGCGCCCGTTGGGGCGCAACGGGGAGCACTCGCTCACCGGCGTCTACGCCGTGCTCCACGACGCCGGCTACCGGCTGGAGTCGCTCGTGCTGGCCGACCCCATGGAGGCGGCGGGCGTCAACGACCGGGCCCAGCTGGCGGTGGCCGAGGCCGAGCTGCGCGACCGGATCAACGAGCGGTGGATGCGGCGAGGAGTGACGATGTGGGACCCCGAGCGCACCTACGTCGACGCCACGGTGCACCTCTCGCCCGACGTCGTGCTGCTGCCCGGGGTCGTGCTGCAGGGCGACACCGTGGTCGAGGGGGGCGCGGAGATCGGGCCCGACTGCCACCTGGTCGACACCGAGGTGGGCGAGGGTGCGGTCGTCGCCACCACCGTCGCCCGACGGGCGACCGTCGGCGATCACGCCCGCGTCGGTCCCTTCGCCGTGCTGGGACCGGGGACCGTGGTGGCGCCGTCGGAGATCGTCGGCCCCTTCTCGACGCGCGAGCCCGACGACGGCCAGCGGTGACACCGCCGGTCCCGAATTGGCGCTAAGGCGCCTCGGGTAGCGTCGCGGCCATGGAGCTCGTCCCCCGCCGCCGGCTGGTCCTCGTCTCCGGACGCTCGCATCCCATGCTGGCCGAGGAGATCGCCGGGCACATCGGTGTCGAGCTGAGCGAGGCCAATCTCCGCGAGTTCGCCAACGGCGAGATCCACTGTCGCTACGACGGGTCGTTGCGGGGGAGCGACATCTTCATCGTGCAGACGCACAGCGGACCGGTCAACGACTCGCTCATGGAACAGCTCATCATGATCGACGCCGCCAAGCGTGCCTCGGCCAAGCGCATCACCGCCGTCTGCCCCTACTACGGGTACTCGCGCCAGGACCGCAAGGCGACCGGACGCGAGCCCATCACCGCCAAGCTCGTCGCCGACATGCTGCAAGCGGCCGGGGCCGACCGGGTGGTGAGCGTGGACCTGCACTCCGGACAGATCCAGGGCTTCTTCGACGTCCCCTTCGACCACTTGACGGCCATGCCGGTGCTCGTGGACGACCTGCACCGCAACGGTTCCAGCGACCTGGTGGTGGTGGCGCCCGATGCCGGGCGGGTGAAGGTGGCCGAGCGTTTCAGCCAGCACCTCGGCGCCGACCTCGCCTTCGTCCACAAGCGTCGCCCTCGGGGGAGCGCCAACGAGGTGGTGGCACTGGACGTGGTGGGCGAGGTGGAGGGCCGGCGGTGCGTGCTCGTGGACGACATGATCGACACCGCCGGCACCATCTGCGCCGCCGCCGAGCTGCTCATGGAGCGGGGGGCGGCCGAGACGTGGGCCATGGCCACCCACGGGATCTTCTCGGACCCCGCCCTGGAGCGCCTGGAGAAGTCGCCGCTCAGCCGGGTGGTGATCACGAACACCCTGCCGCTGGCCGAGGACCGGCGCATCGACAAGCTGGAGATGCTGTCGGTGGCCAAGCTCATCGCCGACGCCATCGACGCCGTCTTCGAGGACACCTCGGTGTCGGAGATCTTCGGGGGCGAGAACCTGCAGTAGGCGCCCCGGAGCGGCCCCGGCGCCGGAAGGCCCTGGGCACGGGGGCTCTATGCTGGTGCGTCCGGCGCCCCGCCGTCAGCCCCCGGGCCGCGCCCCTGTTTCTCTCTGAGGAGCCTCAAGAACATGGCCGACATCATCCTCGAGGCCCATCCGGGCCGCTCGACCGGCAGCAGCGCCGCCCGCCGGCTGCGCCGAGAAGGCCGGGTCCCCGCCGTCGTGTACGGCACCGGCGCCGACCCCGTGTCGGTGACGGTGGAGGCGCGCCAGCTGCGCGCCGCGCT
>DMNK01000101.1:4175-4700 GCA_003453695.1 Acidimicrobiaceae bacterium
CGCGCCAGCTGCGCGCCGCGCTCAGCACGCCGGCCGGGCTGAACGCCGTCGTCACCCTGCAGGTGGACGGGGCCAGCTACCCCACCCTGGCCCGCGAGCTGCAGCGCCACCCGGTGCGCGGCACCGTGCAGCACGTCGACTTCGTGATCGTCGACCTGCGTGTCGAGACCCACGCCGACGTCCCCATCACGCTCGTGGGCGAGGCCGTGGAGCTGCACCGCCAGGACGGGGTCATCGACCAGCAGATCTTCGCCCTCACCGTGCGGGCCCGGCCGGCTGACATCCCCGCCCATCTGGAGCTCGACATCTCGGGGCTCACCGTGGGCGACGCGCTGCGCGTCTCCGACCTCACCCTGCCTTCCGGCGTCGCCACCGACGTCGATCCCGAGGCCGTGGTGGTGGCCGGTCAGGCGTCGCGGGTGGCGGCCGAGGTCGAGGAGGCCGAAGCCGAGGCGGCGGCAGCGGCGGCAGAGGCGGCAGCCGAAGAGGGCGCCGTGGCTGCACCCGCCGAGGGCGAGGGCGAGG
>DMNK01000101.1:4901-9436 GCA_003453695.1 Acidimicrobiaceae bacterium
GCCGAGTCGTCGGGCGGCGGCGAGGAAGGCTGATCCTGCGCCGGCTGGTCGGCGCTGTCCGCCGGGGGGCCAGCGCCGAATGGGTCGTGGTCGGCCTGGGCAATCCCGGCGCCGAGTTCCGCCACACCAGGCACAACCTCGGGGCCGACACCGTCGAGCTCCTGTCCGCTCGCCATCATCAGCGCCTGCGCGCCGAACGGGGCACCCGGTCGGTGTCGGCCGAGGTGCGCATGGATGCTCACGCCGTGGTGCTGGCCGTGCCCCAGACCTACATGAACGAGTCGGGGCTGGCGGTGGGCGCCCTGTTGCGACGATACGGGCCCGTCACCGTCGACCGCTTGGTGGTGGTCCACGACGAGCTGGACCTTCCCGTCGGTCGCGTCAAGGTCAAGGTGGGCGGCGGCACGGCAGGCCACAACGGGCTGCGGTCGGTCCACGCCCACCTGCACGACGAGGGATACCTGCGGGTGCGCATCGGGATCGGGAAGCCCCCGGGCCGCCGGCAGGGCACCGACCACGTGCTGCGACCGCCGGGGAAGGCCGAGCGTGACGCCCTCGCCGCCGCCGTGGAGGTCGCCGCCGACGCCGTGGAAGCCATCGTCGAGCACGGACCCGAGGCGGCCATGACCCGGGTGAACGCCGAGCCCGCCTAGGTTCTCGACGTGCCGAGCCCCTCGGAGTTGGTCTTGTCCGTGGATGGCGTGCCGGAGCCCGATGGCCCCGCCTCCGAGCAGCGTGACCGGTCGGTTGCCGCCACAACGCTTTGGGCCGCGGCAATCGCAGCGCTCTACGTGGGTGTGCTCGTGGTGCTGCTGTTCGTGGGCCATCACGTGACTCTGCCTGACGAGGCTCAGGCCAATGCCGTCTCCAGCGGCGGCCTCAACCAGACTGCCCGCGAACTGGTCGGAAGGGGCGACCCCAGTGACTTCCTCGCCGACTACGCGAGTGCCCACGCCCTCACCCACGGAGCCAACGCGTACGCGATCACCTCCAAATTGGCTCGTGCTGTCGGGACGCCGTGGCCGGTGTCGACGGCCAACCCGCACCCGCCTACTGCCCTGGTCGCCGACCTTCCCTTCACATTGCTGCACTACCACGCCGCCCTGGCCGCCTGGGACCTCGCCATGCTCTTCGCTTTGGTCGCAACCGTCGCGCTTCTCGGTGCCCCCATGGCCATGGCCGTACCTGTCGGCCTCGCCGTCGGGCTCGCTTTTCCGGGTGCCTATGGGATCACCAACAACGTCCCGCTCATAGGCCTGGGCGTGGCCATGGCGTATCGGTGGCGAAACCAGCCGGCGCTGGCCGGGCTCGGTGTGACAGCGGCGGCGGTCCCGAAGGCGTCCGGTGTCGTTCTCGTGGTCCCCTTCCTTCTGGCAGCCCGCTGGCGGGCTGTGGGGTGGTCTGCGCTCTTCTACGGGATCTCCGCCCTCATCCCGTTCGGCTTCGACGACCATGTCTGGAACCGCTACTTCCATGCCGGTGTCGCTGCGGTGAACGCCAACGCCGGGCGCTCGGACAATGCATCTCTTCTGCATCTGGGACGCGCCTGGGGCGTCGCTGACGCCGGGACGCTCGTTCTCGTCGCGCTTGCGGCAGCCGTCGTGTCCGTCATCTGACGAGAGCTGTTTTGGCCCACCGCATGGGCCATGGTGGCGACCCTGCCGATTGCCTGGATGTACTCGTTGCTCACGTTCCTACCTCTGGCGGCGTGGGCTGTCGCCAGGTCGCCGCGACGGAGTGGACCGCTGGCTGCCGTAGCCGCTGGCCTCACCTTTGCCTCCGCTCCCTCCGGTCACTGGCCCACGGTGGTGTTCCCCGTCGTGACGGCCGTCGTCCTGGTTCTGCTCGCCACCGCATCGCCCGACCCTCCCGAGGGGCGCTTGTGGCTGGCCCCTGCGATCGAGCCCTTCGCTCGCCACCAGAGGTGGAAGTCGCGCCGAGGACTTGAGTCGGTACCCTGACCGGGTGACCCTCCGCTCTCTGCCGTCGCTTCTGCGCGGAGAGCCTGCGATGGTCGACATGCTGTCGGTGGGGTCGGCGGTTGTGGCTGTCCCGGAAGCGGCGGCCGCCTTTGTGGTGGCAGGGCTGAGCGAGCTGGGAGAGCGCCGTCCGCTGCTGGTGGTGACCGCCACCGTGGCCGACGCCGAGCGGCTGACGCATGACATCGCCGCCTTCCTCGGCGACGACGCCGTGGAGCTCCTCCCGGCTTGGGACACCCTGCCCTTCGAACGGGTGAGCCCGGAGACGGCCACCATCGGCCGTCGGCTGCGGGTGCTGTGGCGGTTGGGCGTGGGACGCGGCGGGGAGCACGCAGCCGTAGCCGGCGTGCCGGCGGTGGTGGTGGCGCCGGTGCGGGCCCTGCTCCAGCGACTGGGCCCGGTGGAGCACTCGGTGGTGCCGGTGGTGGTGTCGCCAGGACAGCGTCTCGATCAGGGCGAGTTGGTCGAACAGCTGGTCGGCCTGGGGTATCGCCGCGAGTACCAGGTCGAGCACCGCGGTGAGCTGGCCGTGCGGGGCGGGATCGTGGACGTCTTCCCTTCGGCCGCCGATCTGCCCGTGCGCATCGACCTGTGGGGCGACGAGGTGGACCGCCTCACCGAGTTCGACCCCGGGGACCAGCGCTCCCGACAGGACGTCTCCTCGGTCGAGCTGCATGCCTGCCACGAGCTTCTGCCCACCGCGGACGTGCGGGCCCGTGCCGAAGCGTTGCTCGACTCCGCCCCCTGGGGAACCGCGCAGTGGGAGCGCATCGCCGAGGGCCAGCTGTTCGACGGCATGGAGTCGTGGACACCCTGGCTGGCGGGGGAGGAGCGGCTCGTTCCCGACCTCCTGCCCGACAGTGCCCGGGTCGTGCTCGTCGATCCCCGCCGCAGCCGCGATCGCGCCGCTGAGCTGCTCGACGAGGAGCGGGCACTGGCTGCCGCGCTGGCCGTCACCTGGGGTGCTCTCTCCTCGCCCGATGGCATCGCCGGGGCCGGCGCAGAAGATGAAGAAGGTGGGTTCCCGCCGCTTCACCTGGATTACGAGCGACTGCTTTCTCGCTGTCCCGCCCCGGTGCTGTCGCTGGTGCCGAACGCCGAGGGCCCGGGGACCCCCACGGTTTCAGCCCAGGGGTGGGACCCGGTGCTCGGCGACCGCTCCCTTCTTGCCGGCCGGCTCGCCGGCCTCGTGGAGCAGGGCTACTCGGTGACCGTGTGCGCCGAGGGCGCCGGGTCGGCGGCCCGCCTGGCGGCGGTGCTCGGTGAAGAAGGCCTGTCGGTCCCGGTGGCGGACGGTGCCGGGGCGCTTGCCACTCCGGGAGTGCGCGTGGCGGTGGCATCTCTCGACCGGGGCTTCGTCGCCACCGCCGCCAAGGTGGCGGTGCTGGCCGAGTCCGACCTCACCGGCCGGCGCCGGCCCCATCGCCGGGCCCGGGCCCGAGCCCGGGCGACGGACGGGTTCTTCGACGACCTCGCCCCCGGCGACTTCGTGGTCCACCGCCAGCACGGCGTGGCCCGCTACGCCGGCATGGTCACCCGCACCGTGAACGGGGCCTCGCGCGACTACCTGCTCCTCGAGTACCGCGGGGACGACCGGTTGTACCTGCCCTCGGACCAGATCGAGGCCATCACCCCCTACAGCGGCGGTGAGTCACCGACCCTCAGCCGCCTGGGCGGCAGCGACTGGAGCCGGACCCGGGCCCGGGCCCGCGCCGCCGTGCACGAGCTGTCCAGGGAATTGGTGGAGCTGTACCGCACCCGCATGCAGATCTCGGGTCACGCCTTTCCGCCCGACACGCCCTGGCAGAGCGAGCTCGAGGAGGCCTTCGGCTACGTCGAGACGGTGGACCAGATGCGGGCCATCGAGGACGTGAAGGCGGACATGGAGGTGCCCGCCCCCATGGACCGTCTGGTGTGCGGCGACGTCGGCTTCGGGAAGACCGAAGTGGCGGTGCGGGCCGCCTTCAAGGCCGTGCAGGACGGGCTGCAGGTGGCGGTGCTCGTGCCCACCACCCTGCTCGCCCAGCAGCACTCCCAGACCTTCGCCGATCGCTATGCCGGCTTTCCGGTGCGGGTGGAGATGTTGTCGCGCTTTTTGACCCCGGCCCAGGCCCGCCAGGTGGTGAACGGGTTGGCCGACGGTTCGGTGGACGTCGTCGTGGGGACGCATCGCCTCTTGGCCGGTGACGTCGGCTTCAAGCGGCTGGGCCTGCTCGTGGTGGACGAGGAGCAGCGCTTCGGCGTCAGCCACAAAGAGGCCATCAAGGCCCTGTCGTCGGGGGTCGACGTGCTCACGCTCACGGCCAGCCCCATCCCTCGCACCCTGGAGATGGCGCTCACCGGCATCCGGGAGATGTCGCTCATCAACACCCCGCCGGCCGAGCGCCAGCCCATCCTCACCTACGTGGGCGAGTACGACGAAGCGGCGGTGACCGAGGCCCTGCGCCGTGAGCTGCTGCGCGAGGGCCAGGCCTTCTTCGTGCACAACTGGGTGCAGGACATCGAGGCGGTGGCCGCCCGGCTGCGTCAGCTCGTCCCCGAGGCCCGGGTGGCGGT
>DMNK01000101.1:9648-9888 GCA_003453695.1 Acidimicrobiaceae bacterium
ACGATCATCGAGTCCGGCATCGACATGCCTACGGTGAACACCCTCGTGGTGGACCGGGCCGACCGTCTCGGGCTGGGCCAGCTCCACCAGCTGCGGGGCCGGGTGGGCCGCTCGGGACAACGCGCCTACGCCTATCTGTTCCATCCCGTCGATCGCACCCTCACCGAGGCCGCCTACGAGCGGCTGCGCACCATCGGCGAGCACACCGAGCTGGGCAGCGGCTTCAAGATCGCCATGCGC
>DMNK01000101.1:10095-13430 GCA_003453695.1 Acidimicrobiaceae bacterium
AGATCCGCGGCGCCGGCAACCTCCTCGGACGGGACCAGTCCGGTCACATCGCCGCCGTCGGCTACGACCTGTACGTGCAGTTGGTGGCGGAGGCGGTAGCCGAGCTCAAGGGTGAGCCGCTACGGGCGCCGGTCGAGGTGACGATCGACATCCCCTCTGATGCGCACCTGCCTTCCGACTATGTGTCTCGGGAGGACGTGCGTCTCGAGGCGTACCGGCGCTTGGCGGCCGTGGACAGTGCCGAGGTGCTCGAGGACATCCGAGCGGAGTGGACCGACCGCTTCGGACCGCTGCCGGCTCCGGCCGAAGGGCTCCTCGAGGTGGCGGCGCTGCGGGTGCAGTGCCTGCGTACCGGGGTGCGCGAGGTGTCGGTCACCGCCCCCCGGGGGCCGGTGCTGTCGGGCCGGCGGCGCCGCGTCGTCGCCCGCCTCTCTCCGCTCGAGCTCGCCGCCTCGGCCCGGGTGCGCCTGCGCCGGCTCCATCCCGACTCCGTGTACAAGGAGGAGCCGCGCCAGCTCCAGGTCGACCTGGACGCCCACGGGGTGGCCGCTGCCCTGGCCGCCTTGCTCGAGGCCCTGGTGCCTCCGCCTGCGCACGTCGAGGCGACAGAGGCACCGGTGCCGGCCGACTCCTCGCTGTCGGGGGTGCACCGGTAGAGTCGGCGCCTCTGTGAGACGCCTGCTTCCCCTTGTGGTCTTCGTCGTCGCGGGCGCCCTCGCCGCTGCTTGTGACCTCTCGCCGCCGGCGGCCACCGTGCAGGGCGCCAGCGTCAGTCGCAGCCAGCTCGACGCCGTGCTGTCGGAGATCTCGCAGAACCCCTACGCCCAGTGTGCGCTGGCGTTGCAGGGTGTGAACCTCCCCGCCACCTTGTCGGGGGCCGGCGATTACACCGTGTCGAGCGCCCTGGGCTCCTTCGAGCTGTCCACCTTGGTGCTCGAGAAGCTGGTCGACACCGACCTGGCCCGGCGCGGGCATCCGGTGACCGCCTCCGACACGAGCGCGGCCCGTGCCGACCTGGTGTCGCAGCTCACCGCCGCCTCCGGAGGCGGAAGCCCCTGCCCGAACGGCGTCGACGGCCAGGCGCTGGTCGACCGCCTTCCCGCCACGTTCCTCTCCGATCAGGTGGGCTTCCTGGCGTCCCAAGAGCGCCTCGCCGTCACCCTCGGCCACGTCGACATCAGCCCAGGCGCGTTGATGGCGTACTACCGGAGCCACCCGGCGCAGTTCCAGGAGCTGTGCCTGAGCGACATCGCCGTCCAGAGCCAGGCGCAGGCTCAGTCCATCCACGACGCCATCGCCTCGAGGTCGGCCACCTTCGCCGCCGAGGCGCAACAGAACTCCATCGACACCCAGACGGCGCCCGCCGGAGGGCAGATCCCCTGCGTGCCCTCGTCACAGGTGGTGAACAGCGTCATCCTCGGCGCCATCGCCGGGCTGTCACCGGGCCAGATCAGTGTCCCGGTGTTCGAGCAGAACGCCTCGGCCTCAGGGGGCGGCGTGTGGTTCGTCCTCCAGCTCGACGGCAAGCCCGACATCCCCTTCTCGCAGGCGGCCCCGCAGATCCGCCAGCAACTGCTGTCCGCTCAGAACACGACCGTGGCCGCCGAGTTCTCCCGCTTGGCCAAGGCCGCTCACGTGGACGTGGATCCTCGCTACGGCACGTGGACCGCGTCAGAAGGCATCCAACCCCCGAAGACGCCGCCGGCAGCCGACCTCCTGTCACGCTCTGCCGACCAGTCGACGAGCGCGTCCTCGGCGAGTGCCGCCGGCTGAGACGCAACCGGCAGGGCCCGAGCGCGGTCCTCGTCTCGTGAGCACGTCGTCCTCGGCGCCGAACGCCCGGCCCCAGGTGGTGGTCGTCGGCCTGGGCCCGGCCGGGGGGGCGATGGTGCCCGACGCCGCCCACCGGGCACTGACAGAGGCGGCTCGTGTGGTCGTCCGCACCGCCCGTCATCCCGCCGTCGAGACGCTCGGGGTCACCTTCACCTCCTTGGACGCGCTGTACGACGAGGCCGAGGACTACGACGCTCTGTACGGCGCCATGGTCGACGAGCTCGTGAGCATCGCCGTCGAAGTGCACGAACGAGGCGGTTACGTCGCCTACGCCGTTCCCGGGTCGCCCTATGTCGCCGAGCGCTCGGTGGCGCTCTTGCAGGCCGACCGGCGCATCGAGGTCACCGTGGTCCCGGCCCCGTCGTTTCTGGACCTGGCCTGGGACCGCTTGGGCGTCGACCCGCTCGTCTCCGGGGTGCGGCTCGTCGACGCCGCCGACTTCGCCGTGGCCGCCGCCGGGGACCGGGGGCCGCTACTCGTCGGGCATTGCCACAGCCGGGCCGTGCTCTCGGCGGTGAAGTTGTCCGTCGAGGACCCCGGGGATGCCACCGTCACCGTCCTGCACCACCTGGGACTGCCCGACGAGGTGGTGCGAACCGTGTCGTGGAACGAGCTCGACCATGTGCTCGAGCCCGACCACCTCACCGCCCTGTGGGTACCTCTCTTGGCCGCGCCCGTCGCGTCCGAGCTGGTGCGCCTCGAGGAGCTCGTCCGGGTGCTGCGCGAGCGCTGTCCCTGGGACCGGCGCCAGACGCACGGGTCGCTCGGGCGCCATCTGCTCGAGGAGGCCTACGAGACCCTCGACGCCATCGAGGCCTACGCCGCCCTGCAGCCCGACGTCCCCGCCCCTCAGGTGGCCCACTTGGAGGAGGAGCTCGGCGACCTGCTCTTCCAGGTCATGCTCCACTCCGTGCTCGGCGCCGAGGAGGGGGCCTTCACCCTGGCCGACGTGGCCCGGTCGGTGCACGACAAGTTGGTGGCCCGCCATCCCCATGTCTTCGGTGACGTCGTCGCCCACACCCCCGAAGAGGTGGCGGCCCGTTGGGAGCTGCTCAAGAAGGCCGAGAAGGGGCGCTCGAGCGTGACCGAGGGCATCCCCGACGCCCTGCCTGCCCTGGCCCTGGCGGCCAAGCTCCAGCGCAAGGCCGACTCGCTGGGGTTGCCGGGGCCCGACGCCTCAGAGCGACGCCTCCAGATGGCGACGGCCCTCGAGCGGCTGGGAAGCGCTCCCGCCCGGCACTCCGGCGAGACCCTGGAGGCAGCCCCGGAGGAGGCCGAGGCGGTCGGCGAGGTGCTCTTCGCCCTGGCCGACCTGGCCAGAAGGGCAGGCGTGGACCCCGAGACCGCCCTGCGGGCCTACGCTCGCCGGTTCCGCCGGCATCTCGAAGCCAGCGAGTAACTTCTACAACACCTACAACAGGGGCAACAGGCGGTCATGAGCGCCATCGAGCAGGTCCGGGCGCGGGAGGTCCTCGACTCCCGCGGCAACCCGACCGTCGAGG
>DMNK01000101.1:13649-14394 GCA_003453695.1 Acidimicrobiaceae bacterium
GGGGGGGGGGGGACGGGGGGGAGCGCTACGGGGGCCGAGGGGTGCTCGGCGCCGTGGAGCGTGTCAACGGCGAGATCGCCGACGTCCTGAGCGGCTTCGAGGCGTCGGACCAGCGCGGTGTGGACTACGCCCTGGTGGACCTGGACGGCACCCCCACCAAGGGCCGGCTCGGTGCCAATTCCATCCTGGGCGTGTCGCTGGCCGTGGCCAAGGCGTCTGCGGACGAAGCCGAGCTGCCGTTGTACCGGTACGTGGGCGGCGCCAACGCCCATGTTCTTCCGCTTCCGCTCATGAACGTGCTCAACGGGGGGGTCCACGCCGACAACTCGGTCGACTTCCAGGAGTTCATGATCGCCCCCGTGGGCGCCGCCTCCTACTCGGAGGCCCTGCGATGGGGCGTCGAGACCTACCACGCGCTCCAGAAGGTGCTGCGCTCGCGTCGGCTGTCCACCACGGTGGGCGACGAGGGCGGCTTCGCCCCTGACCTCCCGACAAACGAAGCTGCCGTGCAGGTGTTGCTGGAGGCGATCGAAGCCGCCGGGCGCACCCCCGGGGAGGACGTCGCCATCGCCCTCGACCCGGCGACCACAGAGCTGTGGAAGGACGGCGGCTATGACCTGGCCGGAGAAGGCCGGCGTCTTTCTCCGCCCGAGATGGCCCAGTACTGGGTCGACCTCTGCGATCGCTACCCGATCGTGTCCATCGAGGACGGCATGGCCGAAGACGACTGGGACGGCTGGACGCG
>DMNK01000025.1:0-2957 GCA_003453695.1 Acidimicrobiaceae bacterium
CCTCCTGCAGGTCGCGGTTGTAGGCGAGGGGCAGGCCCTTCAGGGCGGTGAGCAGACCGGCGACATGTCCCACCAACCGCCCCGACTTGGCCCGGGCCAGCTCGGCGACGTCGGGGTTCTTCTTCTGGGGCAGCATCGAGCTCCCCGTGGCGTAGGCGTCGTCGAGGACGACGAACCCGAACTCGTAGCTCGACCACAGCGCCATTTCCTCGCCGAGGCGCGACAGATGGACGCCCAGCAGCGCCAGGTCGAACAGGGCCTCGGCCACGAAGTCGCGGTCGGACACGGCGTCGAGCGAGTTCTCGAAGCGCGCCGCGAAGCCGAGCTCCTCGGCCACCCAGTCGGGATCGAGGGGCAGCGACGAGCCGGCCAGGGCACCGGCCCCGAGGGGGGAGACGTCGAGGCGCGCCACGGTCTGCAAGATCCGGTCGACGTCGCGGGCCAGCGCCCAGCCGTGGGCGAGCAGGTGATGGGCGAGGAGGACGGGCTGGGCGCGCTGCATGTGGGTGTAACCGGGCAGATAGGCGTCACCGGCCTCGGTGGCCCGGCGGAACAGCACGTGCTGCAACTCGAGCACGCGCCCCGCCAAGCCCAGAAGCTCGCGCCGCGCGTACAGGCGCAGGTCTGTCGCCACCTGGTCGTTGCGGCTGCGCCCGGTGTGGAGCTTGGCCCCGACATCACCGGCGATCTCCGTGACGCGGCGTTCCACGGCGGTGTGGATGTCCTCGTCCTCGGGGCGGAAGGCGAAGGTCCCGGCCTCCAGCTCCTCCTCCACCCGCTCCAGGGCGGCCATGAGGATGGACACCTCGGACTCCGGGAGGATGCCGGCCCGGCCCAAGCCGCGCACATGGGCGCGCGACCCCGTCAGGTCGTCGAAGGCCAGGCGACGGTCGAAGGGGAGGCTCACGGTGTAGGCCATGACCTCCTCGGCGGTGTGGCCGCCCAAGCGGCCTTCCCACAGCGTCATGTGGCGCCGGGGCCGCCCTGGCGGCTGGCCCACGTGGCGACCCCGAGCCCCCACAGACGGACGAAGCCTTCGGCGTCGCTGTGGTGGAAGGTGTCGGCAGCGTCGTAGGTGGCGAGCCCGTGGTCGTACAGCGACACCGGGCTGCGGCGTCCCGAGACCACGCAGCTGCCCACACCGCCGTCGGCGCCCGGCGTCAGCGACAGCCGGACCTCGCCCGTTACGTGACGCTGGGAGGAGGCGAAGAAGGCGTCGAGGGCCTCCTTGAGCGGTGAGAACCACAGGCCGTCGTACACGAGCTCGGCCCAGCGCGGCTCGAGACGCGCCTTGTCGTGGGCGAGGTCGCGTTCCAGGGTCAGGTCCTCGAGATCGCCGTGCGCCGTCACCAGCGCCAGGGCGGCGGGGCACTCGTAGGTCTCCCGGCTCTTGATGCCGACGCGGCGGTTCTCGACCATGTCGATGCGCCCCCAGCCGTAGGCGCCGACCACGGTGTTGAGCTCGGTCACCAGGCTGGCGACGTCCGGCGTCCGGCCGTCGATGCTCACCGGCACGCCCGCCTCGAACCCGATGACGACGTCGCGGCTCTCGGTCGCCGACGGCCGGGTCAGGGTGAAGGCGTCCTCGGGGGGCGCCGCCCACGGGTCCTCGAGGGCACCACACTCGATGGCGCGGCCCCACAGGTTCTCGTCGACGGAGTACAGCTTCTCCTTGGTCGCCTCCACCGGGATGCCGTGGCGGGCCGCGTAGTCGATGCAGTCGGCGCGCGTCATCCCCCACGTGCGCGCCGGAGCGAGGATGTCCAGGTCGGGGGCGAGCGCCCTGGTGCCCACCTCGAAGCGAACCTGGTCGTTCCCCTTGCCGGTGCAGCCGTGGGCGACGGCGTCGGCGCCGTGCCGGCGGGCCTCCGCTACCAGGTGGCGCACGATCACCGGCCGCGACAGGGCGGACACCAACGGGTACTTGCCCTCGTAGCGGACATTGGCGGCGATGGCGGGAACGACGAAGTCGTCGGCCATCTCGGCCTTGGCGTCCACCACCACCGACTCGACGGCGCCCGCCTGGAGCGCCCGCTGGCGCACCGCCTCGAAGTCGTCACCCTGGCCGACGTCCACGGCCAGCGCCACCACCTCCACCCCGAGCTCTTCCTGCAGCCACCGCACCGCCACCGACGTGTCGAGGCCGCCGCTGTAGGCGAGCACCACCCGTTTCGCCATCACACCGCTCCGTTCTCATCCGGCGACGGCCGCCCGTCGCCCTCGATTCCGGCCACCTCGGCCAGCCGGCGGGCCAGCTCGGCCCCGCCCATGTCGTCAGAGGCCACCACCAGCACCGTGTCGTCGCCGGCCACCGTCCCCACCACGCCGGGGAAGCGGCTGCGGTCCAGGGCCGAGCCCACGACATGGGCCGAGCCGGGCGGCGTGCGCAGCACCACGAGGTTGCCCGACCACGCCATCTCGGCGACCCACTCCCCCAGGACCCGGCGCAAGTGGTCCTCGGGGGCCACCTGTCGCACGGGGAGCTCGGGGAGGGCGTACACGGTGTCGCCGCCGGGCACCCTCACCTTGAGGGCCCCGAGCTCCTCCAGGTCGCGCGACACCGTCGTCTGCGTGGCGTCGATGCCCTCGGCTGCCAGCAGGTCGACGAGCTGCCCCTGGCTGGCCACGGCGTTGGTCTCGAGCAGACGCGTGATCCGGTGCTGGCGCTGGGTCTTGGCCGGCCGCGTGGTCACGACGACTGCCCGCCCGGTCCGAACAGCCAGGCAAGCAGGCCGCGCATGGCGTGGGCGCGGTTGGCGACCTGGCGCCACACGGCGCTGTGCGGCCCCTCGAGCACGTCGGCACTGATCTCCTCGCCGCGATGGGCCGGCAGGCAGTGCAGGACCACGGCGCCGGGCGCGGCGGCGTCTACCAGGCGCTGGTCGACGGTGAAGCCCTTGAAGGCGATACGCCGCAGCTCCGCCTCTTCCTCCTGTCCCATCGAGGTCCACACGTCG
>DMNK01000025.1:2991-5940 GCA_003453695.1 Acidimicrobiaceae bacterium
CGGCGGTGATCTCCTCGCCGCGGTGCGCGGGCAGGCAGTGCAGCACCACGCAGCCCGGGCCGCCCAGCGCCAGCTTGTCCTCGTCGAGCTGGTAGGGCCGGAGCGCGGCCACCCGCTCGGTCTCCTGGCCCTCCTGGCCCATCGAGGTCCACACGTCGGTGTACAGGACGTCGGCCCCGGCCGCCGCCTCGGCCGGGTCGTCGGTGACCTCCACCTCGGCGCCGAGACGGCCCAGCCGCGCCGTGTCCTCGGCGTCGGGACCGTACCCGTCGGGCGAGGCGATGCTCAGCTCCATACCCACCATGGCCGCCCCCTCGGCCAGGGATCGCCACACATTGTTGGCGTCACCGATGTAGGCGAGGCGCCGCCCCCCCAGGTCCCCGAGCACCTGGCGCAGGGTGAGGAGATCGGCGAGCGCCTGACAGGGGTGGGCCCGGTCCGACAGCAGATTGACCACGGGCACGTCGTGGACACCCACGCCGTCGTCCGGTCCTGGCCAGGGCCGCGCTCCGGCGGCGTCCAATGCCTCGGTCATGCGCAGGAGGGTGCCGTGGTCGAGCACTCGTGCGCACACCGCGGCGTGGTAGCAGCCCAGCGTCCGGGCGACGTCCTCCACCGTCTCCCGGCTGTCCATGCCCACCTCGGCCCCCTGGACGTAGACGGGGTGGCCGCCGAGCGCCACGACTGCCATCTCGGCGGAGCTCCGGGTGCGCGCCGAGGGCTTCTCGAACAGCAGGGCCACGCCCTGCCCGGCCAGCACCGGCGCCAGCTCGTGGGCGGGAAGGGCGGCGAGCGCCAGCACCGTCTCGAGCTCCTCACAGGAGAGGTCGTCCACGTCGAGGAAGTGCCGCGTCACGGCCGGCCTCCGCCTTCTCGGCGGGCGTGCCGAGCTGGCGCTGGCGTTGTCGCTGCCGTTGTCGCTGCCGGGTGCGTCGATCCGTTCCGGGTGCGGTCGAGGGCGGCACCCAAGATGGCGAGGCCCTCGTCGATCTCGTCCTCGCTCACGAGCAGGGAGGGAGCCAGACGCACCGTGTCGGCCCGGGGGGCGTTTACCACCAGGCCGAGCGACAACGCTTCGCCCACCACGGTGCTGGCCGTGCCGTCGCTCACCTGGGCGGCGAGCAGGAGCCCCGCCCCCCGTACCGAGAGCACCCCGGGCAGGCCAGACAGGCCTTGGTGCAGCCGCGCCCCGGCGCGCTGCGACCGGGCCGGCGCGTCCTCGGCCTCCATGACGGCCAGGGTGGCCCGTGCCGCTGCCGCCGCCAGGGGCTGGCCGCCGAAGGTGGTGGCGTGGTCCCCCGGGCCGAAGGCGGCGGCCACCTCGGCGCGGGCCCAGCAGGCCGAGATGGGCACACCGTTGCCGAGCGCCTTGGCCATGGTGACGATGTCCGGGTCGACGCCGGCGTGCTGGAAGCAGAACCACCGCCCGGTGCGGGCCAGGCCGGTCTGGATCTCGTCGACCACGAGCAGGATGCCCCGCGCGGTGCACAGCTGACGCAGCGCGCCGAGGTAATCCGACGACGGCACGACCACGCCCGCCTCACCCAGGATCGGCTCCACCAGCACGGCGGCCACCGCCGGGTGGCGACAGGCGTGCTCCATTGCGGCCATGTCGTCGTAGGGCACGTGCACGAAGCCCTCGGGAAGGGGCTCGAAGGGGGCGTGCTTGGCGGGCTGTCCGGTGGCGTGCAGCGTGGCCAGGGTCCGGCCGTGGAAGGCGTCCCAGGCGCTCACCACCACGTGCCGGCCCGGTCCTGCCCACTTGCGGGCCAGCTTGAGGGCGCACTCGTTGGCCTCGGCGCCGGAATTGGCGAAGAACACCTGGCCGCCGGCACGCGCCGACCCCCCGCCCACCAGCCGGTCGATGGTGGCGGCCAGCTCTGGGGCCACCACGGTGCCGAAGAGGTTGGAGACGTGCAGCAGGGTTCGGGCCTGAGCCGACAGTGCGTCGGCGACCGCCGGGTGGGCATGTCCCAAGGAGGTCACCGCCAACCCCGACAGGAAGTCGAGATAACGCCGGCCGTCTGTGTCCCACAGCCACGAACCCGAGCCGCGGACGAAGGTGACCGGGGGCTCGGCGTAGGTGTGCATCAGGGCGCTGCGGTCGATCGGTGCCGGGTCCACGGCGGTCACGACGCTTCCCCGGCGCCGACGGCACGGCCGGCGGTGGCGACGTCGGCGGCGATCATCGTCCCCACACCTTCGTCGGTGAACACCTCGAGCAGCAGCGCGTGGGGCACGCGACCGTCGAGGATGTGGGCCCGCCGCACACCGCCTCGGACGGCGCGGATGCACGCCTCGGCTTTGGGCACCATCCCTCTCGCTGCTGCCCCCGACGCCACCATGTGCTCGAGGTCGGTGACCGACACGGTACGGAGGAGCGACGCCGGGTCGTCGGGATCGGCCCGCAGCCCGCTCACGTCGGTCAGGAAGACCAGCTTCTCGGCGTCGAGAGCGGCGGCGACGGCACCGGCCACAGCGTCGGCGTTGATGTTGTACGCCTGCCCCGATTGGTCGGCGCCGATGGTGGCGACGACGGGGATCAGCCCCTGGGCCAGCAGGCGCTCGAGAATCTCCGGCGCCACCACCTCCACGTCGCCCACGAAGCCGAGATCGCGGCCCCGGGGAACGGCGGTGATGAGCCGGGCGTCCTCGCCGGACAAGCCCACGGCCAGCGCCCCGTGGACGTTCATGGCCGACACGATCTCGCGGTTGACCTTGCCGACGAGGACCATGCGGGCGATCTCGAGCGTCTCGGCGTCGGTCACCCGCATGCCGTCCACGAACTCCGACGCCTTCCCGAGCTTGGTGAGCAGGGCGCCGATCTGGGGGCCGCCCCCGTGGACCACCACGGGAAGCATCCCCACCGAACGCATGAGCACGACGTCCTCGGCGAACGACGCCAGCGCCGCCCCTTCGCCGTCCGCCGACGAAGGCGACGACGAAGGC
>DMNK01000025.1:6099-6906 GCA_003453695.1 Acidimicrobiaceae bacterium
AAGGCGACGACGAAGGCGACGATGACGACGGCGAAAAGGCATTGCCGCCGTACTTCACCACCACGACCTTGTTCCAGAAACGCAGGATGTACGGGAGCGCCTCGACGAGCACCGCCGCCTTCGAGGTCGCGTCGCTGGCCGGAGTGAACGACGGCGAGGAGCTGGGGGCGTTCACGACGTAGTCCGGTTCTCGTCGATGTAGCCGTGGCCCAGGTCGGTGGCGAGCACCGCTCCCGAGCCGTCGCCCAGTCCGAGCGCGCATCGGATCTCGACGTGCTGTCCGGCCATGTACTGCGCCAGGGCGGCAGCGTCGTGGTCGGCGGCCACCCCGCCTCGGCACACCGTGAGCTCCCCGTAGGAGACATCGGTCGTGTCTAGGTCGAAGGCCACGCCGGCCGACCCCAGTTCGCTCACCACCCGGCCCCAGTAGGGGTCGGCCCCGTTCAACGAGCACTTGACGAGGAGCGAGTCGGCGACCTTGCGTGCCGCCCGGTGGGCCTCGTCGTGGGAGGCGGCCCCCGTGACCACCACCCGCACGACCTTGGTGGCCCCCTCGGCGTCGGCGGCCATGGCGCCGGCCAGCTGGCCGCACGCCTCGCCCAGCGCCTCGGCCATCTCGTCTGCGCCCACCGACCGGGACGACCGCCCTCCGGCCAGCACCAGGACCGTGTCGTTGGTCGACGTGCAGCCGTCGACCGACAGCAGGTTGAAGCTCCCGGCCACGGCCCGAGAGAGGGCGGTGTGCAACGGGCCCGGCTCGCAGGCGGCATCGGTGGTGAGCACGGCGAGCATGGTGGCCATGTCGGG
>DMNK01000025.1:7153-12345 GCA_003453695.1 Acidimicrobiaceae bacterium
TGTCGGTGGTCATGATGGCCCGCGCCGCCGCCATCCCCGCTTCGACGTCGCCCGCCAGTGCCGCCACCGCCGGCGTGATCCCCTGTTCAAGTCGCTCCATGGGCAACGGGATGCCGATGAGCCCGGTCTGGCACACGAGGACCTCTTCGGCCGCCACCCCGAGGTCCTTCGCCACCAGCGCGCACATCCGGGCGGCGTCGGCCCGTCCGGCGGCCCCGGTGGCGGCGTTGGCGTTGCCGCTCGACAGCACGACGGCGGCGGCTCGCCCCGCCGTGGCGGCGAGGTGGGCCCGGCTCACCTGGACGGGGGCCGCTGCCGCCCGGTTCGAGGTGAAGACACCGGCCACGGGGACGGCGGCGGGTCCTTCGGCGGCCACCAGGGCCAGGTCGAGCTCCCCCGACGCCTTGATGCCGCACGCCGTCCCCGCCGCCCGAAAACCGCGTGGCGCCGTGACGCTCACGATCGGACGCTCATGGGTAGAGGCCCACGGCCGTCAGCCCCGCCGTCTCGGGCAGGCCCAGGGCGATGTTGGCGCACTGCACCGCTTGGCCCGAAGCGCCCTTGCCCAGGTTGTCGAGCGCGCAGATGGCGACCACCCATCCCGTGCGCTCGTCGGCCCGGGCGGTGAGCTGGGCGCAGTTCGATCCCAACGTCGCCTTGGTCGACGGAGCGTGCTCGGTGACGACGACGAAGGGACTGCCGGCGTAGGCCTTGGCCAGGACGTCGAGGACGTCGTCGGACGTCGATGCCTGCGCAGCGCCACGGTGACGGGCGTAGCAGGTGGCGAGGATGCCACGGTTCATCGGGGCGAGATGGGGCGTGAAGAGCACCTGGGCCCCGATGGCCTGTTCCATCTCGGGCGTGTGGCGATGGGAGAGGAGCCCGTAGGCGCTGAAGTCCTCGTCGACGGTGTTGAAGTGCGTGGTCGCCGAGGGCGCCCTGCCGGCGCCGGAGACGCCGCTGGCGGCGTCGACCACGACCGACGTCGTCTCGACCAGTCCCGCCTCCACCAGGGGAGCGAGCGCCAGGGCTGCGGCGGTGGGATAGCAGCCGGGTGCCGCCACCAACGACGCCCCCGGCAGCACCGCGCCGAACAATTCGGGGAGCCCCTACACGAAGCGCTCGAGCAGCTCGGGCGCGCCGTGCTCGTGCCCGTACCACGCCGGGTAGGCAGCGGGGTCGCGCAGCCGGAAGTCGGCGGAGAGATCGACGACGAGCCCCACCCTGCCCACCAGGTCGGGCACCAGCGACTGGGAACGGCCGTGGGGCAGCGCCAGGAACACGACGTCGAGACCGGCCAGGTCGCCCGGCCCGGGCGAGCCGAACCGCACGCCCGGATAGGCGGCGGCCAGGGACGGATAGACCTCGGCCACGAGCTGGCCGGCCTGGGTGTCCGCCCCCGCCACCTCGACGTCGAAGTGGGGATGGGCGGCGCACAGGCGCAGCAGCTCCGCCCCGGTGAACCCCGAAGCTCCCAAGATCCCGACCCGCATCCGCAAGACTATACAGCGTCACGCATACAAATGCTTATACGCTCCCCTCTAGATGATATATTGACCATTCTCATGTAGATTCGCTATGTTCCAAACCTGTGGACCCCGACGTCGCCGTGCTCCTCCGGCGGGTGCCGGAGTTCACCGACCGCTACCTCCTCCTGGTCGAGCAGGCCGACGGCGACCCGGGCACGCCGGCGACGCTCGGGGAACTGGCCGACTTCGCCGCCGAGCTGGCTCTGCAGCTCGAGGGCCTCCGCCCCGTGCTCGACCGGCTCATGGCCATGGTGGAGGAGCTCTCGGCAAGCGCCGACGGCGGCGGCGACCTCGTGGCGGGCGCCTTCCTGGACAGCCTCTCCCCCGACGACCTCCGCCGCTTGCGCCCGTGGTTCGGCCGGGCCACGTGGGCCATCCTCGACGATCTCGAACTGCCGGCGGGCACGGCGCCCGACCGGGGCGGCCCACGGCGAGGTCGCCCCGGCACGGACGCGACGAGAGGCGCCCCGTAGGGCGCCCCTCGTCTCAGAGTTTCGCTGGAAAGGCACCGATTCCTTCGTGCTGCGCCAGGTGGGACGAGACCCGGCTGAAGGTTCGGCGGGTAACTGGTTGGTATTCGCCAGGTGGTCCAGCGAGCCGCCTCAGCGGCCAGTCACCTCCAGGGTCCCGATTCGTTGACTATGCAGTTGGACCACCTCCTTTCTCTGGTGCCCATAGCAGTACCACACCGCAGCGAGCCCTCGGCGTCATTGGCCACGGCGGAACCGAACTCGCCGCCGACGTGGGCGGACGCGGCCGGCGGCGTCAGCCCGGAGGCGCGGGAACGCCGGAGCCGGCGCCGCCCTCCCGGGCGACGAGCACGGATCGACCCGCTGCTCCCTGGGCCGCCCGCTCGGCGGCGTCGAGACGGCGGTCGGCTCGGTCGGCCTCCCGCTCCTCGTGGCGCATCCATTGGAAGAGCACGATGCCCATGGCGACCAGCGTGGTCAGCTCGCCGGCCACCCACAGGATCGACCCGCCCGTCCTGGTGTCTCCCAGCGTGTGGAACATGGGGGCGATGGACGACCGGGCTCCGGTGAGGGCGATCCCCAAGATGGCGGTCACCGGGATGCCCGCGGCGAGCACGGCGACCTTCTGGCCATGGCTCAAGCGCCAGCGCGACGGGTCGAGCCCGACCACCAGCCACCACAGCAGACACCCGGACACGAGGAAGTGCAGATGGCTCAGGTCGTGCACCAAGGGGTGCTCGAGGGAGAACTGGTAGTAGGGGGTGAGGAAGTACAGCAGCATGGTGAGGTAGGCCACGCTGACCACGAAGGCGGGATGGGTGACGGCCTCCACCACCGGATGATGGAGGACCTTGAGCAGCCCTCTCTGGGTGCGGCGAGACGAGGACTGCAGCGCCAGGGTCATGGGAGCGGCCAGGGCGAAGAGCACCGGCGCGAAGTTCATGAGCAGCAGGTGCTGCACCACGTGCACGGCGAACACCGAGTCGTCGTAGGAGGCCAACCCGGACTGCAGCGCCACGACGACGAGCGCCATCCCCGTCAGGAACGATGTCGTGCGCCAGGGCGACCATCGCCGGCCCCGAGCCGCCAGGCGGCGCGTCGCCCAGACGTACCACCCGGTCACCACCACTTCGACCGACAGCGCCACCAGGCTGAGCCACTCGGTCTGCCAGGCGGAGAGCAGGACGTGCACCCGCACCGCCGGGCTCAGGACGTCGGCGAGGATCACCGACACTCAGCCCGGCGGCGGCACGGTGCGGCCCGCCAGCCAGCCGATGGCCTCCAGGGCCTGGGCGACGGTCCACGAGCCGGCCTGGGGCCGGGCCAGGTTCTGGCTTCCCTGGGTGTCGAGCATGGCGTGCAGCGACGGCTCGAGCTTGGCCCCCCGCAGGTCGGCCGGGGCGACGGTGACGAACCGCTCCCTTTGGTCGCGACCCAGGAGGATGAATCCGTCGGAGTGGTCCACGTCGTAGGTGTAGGGCTGCCCCGTCTGCCAGTCGACGCCGGGCGGCGAGCCCTCGGGCACGCGCTTGGCGTACACGCCGAAGGCCTTCCACAGGGAGGTCATGACCTGTGGCGTTCCGGTGAGCAGTGTCCAGCCCGTTCCCGTCGCCGCCGCATAGGCCGCCAGCCGGCTGGGCACGTCGCGGCTCGGGTCGACGCTCGCTTCGGCGATGGCCACGGTGTGGCCCATCCCGTCGGCCGAAAGGGCGCGCTGCACCTGGAGCAGCGCCCCGGTCGTGATCGGGCACTGCTCCTGGCACGAGGTGAGGAAGGGGACGAGCACGACGACCCGGCCCCGGAAGCCCGACAGGGAAGTGGTCCGGCCGTGCTGGTCCACGAGAGGCGCGTCGAGTACCGACGCGCGCACCGGGAGGTCGACGACGTTGCCGAGCGAGGCCGGCGGCGGGCCGGGTGCCCCGGCCGGCACCACCGCCCAGGCGACCAGGGCCGCCCCCACGGCCACGACGACAGCTCCGGCGGCCAGCATCACCCGCCGATGCCTCATCGACGGACGGGCCGGAGGCTGCGCAACACTCGGAGGTGCGTCGGTCACCGCCACGAACGGCGACGGTACCCCCGCACTCGTCGCCAGGTCACATCACCCTGCCGTCAGGACGCGCCCAGGACCACCCGCTCAGCCGCGCAGCACGGCCCCGTGATCCTCGGTCACCCGGGCGATGCACCGGGTCCGCACCTGCTGGACCTCTTCGTCGGTGAGGGTGTGGTCGAGGGCGCAGAAGCGCAACCGGAAGGCGAGGCTGCGCGTGCCCGTTCCCGTACCCGGACCGCGGTAGACGTCGAACAGCCGGACGAACTCGAGCAGGTCTCCGCCCGCCTCCTGCAACGTCTCCGCCACCGCCGCCGCCGGTACGGCGTCGTCCACCACGAAGGCCAGGTCGATGTCGCTCGAGGGGAAGCGGCTGACCGCCTCGGCCAGATCGCCGCGCCGTGCGGTCGAGCCCAGCAGCAATTCCAGGTCGAGCTGGAGCCATCCCACGCGCCTTCGCTCGTCGAGGCCGAAGGCCAACAGCACCTCGGGGTCGACCTCCCCCACCGCGCCCAGCCTGATGCCGTCGCCGGTCACGAGCAGGCCGCGGCGCGTCGGATGCAGTCCGGCGGCCGTGGCCTCGCCCGGCCACGACTCGAGCCCCTGCGTCAGGGTCACGCCGGCGACCCGCAGGGCGTCGTCGAGCACGCTCCACGCTGCCGCCGCGCTCATGGCGTCGTCGTCCGACCTCGCCAGCGCCACGGCCAGCAGCTCGCGTTCGCCGATCACGGGCTCGACCCGTCCCTGTAGCGCCCGCTCGACGCGGCTGTCGTCCGGTGGCGGGAAGACGTGGCCGACCTCGAAGAGCCGGAGATCCTCTTGCCGGCGCGCCGCGTTGGCGGCCAGGGCGTGGAGCATCCCCGGCAGCAGGCTCTGGCGCAACACCTTCTCGTCGGGGACGAGCGGGTTGGCGACGGTGACCCCTCCGGCCATGCCGGCACGCTCGTGGTCGCCGGGCGCCAGGAGCGAGTGTGTCCACGCCTCGTGGGCACCCAGTCCGGCCATGACCTCGCGGATGAAGCGCCGCCCTCTCTGATACGTGGTGAGGGTGCCCACCTGAGGGGCAGAGGGGCGGCGGCGGGCGATGCGGCTGTAGCCGTAATGGCGGGGGGCCCCTTCCACGGCCTCCCCCCCCCCCCCCCC
>DMNK01000025.1:12591-12858 GCA_003453695.1 Acidimicrobiaceae bacterium
CTCGAGCAGCGCCACGACCTCCCCTTCGCCGAGCTCGGTGCCGAGCAGCGCGTTCACCCTGGTGGTGCGGACCGCCACGGGCCGGGGCCGGGGCACGTCTCCCTGCACGTCGATGACCCCGGGAGCCAGGTCGAGGCGCCAGCCGGACGAGGCCACAGCGGCCATGCCGGGCTGGTCGCTCGTCGCCGGGGCGGCGAGCACCTCGAGGAAGCGGGCGACGGCACGGTCGATGCCGAGGGGGTCGCAGCCGCGCTCGAAGCGGGCCGA
>DMNK01000025.1:13026-13179 GCA_003453695.1 Acidimicrobiaceae bacterium
AGCCGCGCTCGAAGCGGGCCGATGCCTCGGTGCGCAGACCGAGGCGCTTGGACGTCCGGGCCACGGCCATGGGGGTGAAGTAGGCGGCCTCGAGGAGCACCCGGGTGGTCGCCTCGGAGATCTCGGTGCTGGCCCCGCCCATCACCCCGGCGA
>DMNK01000164.1:0-2380 GCA_003453695.1 Acidimicrobiaceae bacterium
CAAGAGCGCCGACGAGATCCTCGACTCCCTGGCTGCCTACTCCGAGCGAACCTCCGACTCAGGTCACTAGCCGGGCCGTCACCGTCCACCGGTCGCCGTTTCTGACCCAGGCGCCGGCGCTTGTGAGAAGACTCCGGTCGTTTTGCAGGCTGACCACCTCGTCGCCCACCCCGACGAGGTGGCGGCCGGCTCGCACCCCACCTCGTTCCACCTCCCCCGCCGCCACCCGGGCCGCTCGGGCCGAGAGAGCGAGGGCGTCGACGGTCTCGTGATCGCCCGCCATCATGAGCACCGCCTTTCCCTCGGCCCGGGCCTGGGACCAGCGGGCGAAGGCAAGCTCCACGGCCTGCTCGAAACCGGCGCCGGTGATGCGCCCGTGGTCTCGGTAGGTGGAGACGACCGACGGGTCATGGGCCCGGAGGCGAAGAAGCGCCTCTTGTTCCCAAGGCTCTTTGAACCGCCGCAGGGTGTCGAGCTCAGTGGCTCGGGTGTCTTTGGCCAGGGTGCGAAAGAGCCCGCCCGCCCCCACCGCCCCGAGCTGGGCAGGGTCGCCCACGGCCACGAGCTTCGCCCCCGCTGCCGTCGTGATCCGCACCAGGGCACAGAGATCGGCGCTCTTGGCCATGGTGGCCTCGTCCAGCACCACGACGTCGCCGGCGCGCAGGTTCTCGGCGCCGGTCTCCATCCGCAGGAGGAAGCGGGCCAAGGTCTCTGACCCGATGCCGGCTTCGTGCTCGAGGACCCCGGCCGCCATGGCCGAGGGGGCCAGTCCGATGACCCGGTGCCCGGAGCTCTCGAAGCCGGCTCGGGCGGCCTCGAGCATCCGACTCTTTCCCGCCCCGGCGGGACCGACCAGCGCGCAGATGGCCTCGCCCGAACCGCACACGCGCTCGAGGGCCTGGCTCTGATCGGCTCCCAGCCCGAAGGACTCGGCCAGCAGGGCCAGGCGAGCGGCGGGGACAGCGGCGATGCCGGCCTCGGCGCCGGCCGCTGCGGCTTCGAGCACCTCGGCCTCACGGGCGAGGGTCGTGCGGGTGGTGTAGCGGACGGTCCCATGATGCACGTGGCGGGCGAGCCCGTCGAGCCGAAGCGCCTCCTCGGGAGCTTCGACCACAGATGGCACGGTGAGCACGAGCACCTCCCTGTGAGCGAGGAGGGCGTCGACGGCGTCTTCGAGGGCGAGCTCGAGAGCGGCGGCGTCCTTCGAGCCGCGGTGGTCGAGGAGCGTGGAGAGCACCTCGGTGGCCTCGGCCCGGCTCCAGGTGGAGGAGCTCTCCGCGAGGACCTCGAGCGCCCGCTCGACGACCTGGGCCTGGGTGAGCGGCACGCCGAGGCGCCGGGGCTCGAGTACCCTTCCCATCCACTGCTCGGGCCCCAGGCCGAGTCGATCTGCCTCGGTCGCCCAGCCCTGGCGCAGCTCGGCTTCGGACCGGGTCTCCCCGGCCTTGTCACCCCGGGTGCGATAGGCGGCGAGCTGGTGGGCCTCGGAGCGCTCGGCGCCGCTCAGGGGCCGGCCCAGGGCGGCCTCGCGCTCGGCGATGAGCCGGGCCGCCTCCTCGGTCACCTGGTGGCGGCGGGTGGACCAGTGCTCGATGAGGTCTTTGGGCACGCCTTTGATCTCGGCGATGCCGTGTCGGTCCACCTCGCTCCAGGCAACCCCCAGTCGGGTGCTCAGCTCGGAGCGCAGCGCCGCCTTGTAGAGCATGCCGGCCGCCTTCTGATGCCGGTAGAGCTCGGCGCCGTCGAGGCTCAGCCACCTCCCGTCGGTGGCCGCCTCCACCTTGTTGGCGAGCAGCACGTGGGAGTGGAGCTGTGGATCGAGCGCTCGCGACGTTCTGTGGACGAAGGCGGCGCCGAGGAGCCCACAGGTGTCGGCCTGGAACCTCCCGGCCTTGCCCCTTCTGGTGAAGGCGGCGTGTCGCTCCAGATAGGACAGCGCGGCTCGGACGGCGGCGTCGTGGCCGGCCCGGACCCCTCTGGAGGTCTCCTCGTCGCCCAGGGCCCAGATGACGCTCACCGACTTGGGCGGGGAGAAGGAGAGGGCGTAGCCCGCCACGGCCGAGTGGCCGGTGCCGTAGGGACGTCCCAGGGCCTCGCCCGTCTCGGGATGGCGCGCCTCGGCGAAGAGGCGCTCCAGGCCGAGGGAGCTGACCTCCTCGGTGAGCCCGATGCGCCGGGCGCCCTCGCCCACCCAACGCCCGGGTGCCTCCCGGGCGAAGTAGTCCTCGCGACCGGAGGCAATCTCCTGGGCGTAATAGGCCCAGCCGTCGGGGGCCATCTTCACCAGACCCATCACCACGGGGCAGCACTCCCCGTCAGGGCACCCTCGGGTGCAGTGGTGTCTGCCGTCCTAAAGCAATCACCAACGCCACGATCACCA
>DMNK01000164.1:2652-3594 GCA_003453695.1 Acidimicrobiaceae bacterium
GCCACGATCACCAACGCCACGACCATTCCCACCCACTTCTTCACTTCCTGTCATGGACGACGCCATCAGGGTTGATCCTGAACCTCGGCAGTGACACCGAGATCGAAGAGACGACCCTGTGCTTCGTCCTGAGCCCGCGAACGCGGGCGCTGAACCCTGGCGAACCTCTGGCGGTCTCCACGCTTTACGGCACCCGACAGAGCTTTCGTCCGCTCCAAGCTGCGCCCCGCTTCCTGGGCGGTCCCGCGGCGCGAATCGACCCGGCGCTCATTGGTGTCGCAGCCCTTGGTACAGCACCCGGTGTCCCCTGTTTTGGTACAGCGCTCGTTGTCCTCATCGATAGAGCACAACCGGACGCCGGCGGGGGGATGCACCCGGTACCCCGACCGCCTGGCCGGCTCGGGGTCCTCGAGACGCTCGCGAGTGACCAGCCCGGCTTTGACCAGCGACGCCACGATCCGGGCGGCGGTGTTCTTCGCGATCCCCATCTGCTCCGCAAGCGATCGCACTCCGCCCACGGCGACCCACCCGTCACCCCGCCACACGGCGGAGAGGACGAGCTCCTCGAAGGCGGTCCACGCCGGCGCGCCAAGGTCACGGCGTAGGTCGCGGCTCGGTTCGCTAAGAACCAGCGTTGGCGCCCGCACCTTCGGCCTCCCTCTTCGACGCGTTGAGACAAGAGAAAGGCCGCCCTGGGAAAACAGGGAGGCGGCAAGCCCGACGTCCAGCTTACGACCGGCCGTCGCCGCCGGGCGCAGGCGCGTTATCGCCTGGGCACCTCGTTCCCACTATTAGCTCGCGGCCAGCTCACGGGCCGATCCCAGTACCGTGCCCATTCGGTATCGACCCCTCCCCGGGGTACTGGGTCGGGTTGCTCACTGGTCGCCGGGCCCCGCGATGGCACCCTGGGTAGCGCACACCCGGCAGTACCGGGCGGTCGCC
>DMNK01000010.1:0-860 GCA_003453695.1 Acidimicrobiaceae bacterium
CGGTGTGCACGACCGAGCTGGGGGACTTCGCCAAGCGCAAAGCCGAGTTCGACAAGCGGGACACCAAGATCATCGGCGTGTCGGTCGACTCGGTCGAGTCCCACAACGGGTGGAAGAAGGACATCGAGGAGACCCAGGGGGCGGCGCTCAACTACCCCCTCATCGGCGACCCCGACCGCAAGGTGGCCGACCTCTACGACATGATCCACCCCAACGCCAGCGACACCAACACGGTCCGCTCGGTGTTCGTGATCGGCCCGGACAAGAAGGTGAAGCTCACGCTCACCTACCCGGCGTCCACGGGCCGGAACGTGGACGAGATCATCCGGGTGCTCGACTCGCTCCAGCTCACCGCCGACTACTCGGTGGCAACGCCGGTGAACTGGACCGACGGGGACGACGTGATCATCGTGCCCGCCATCTCGGACGAGGACGCCAAGCAGCGCTTCCCCAAGGGCTGGAAGGCGCTCAAGCCCTATCTCCGGGTGACGCCGCAGCCCAACCGCTGACGGTCAGCCGGTCGATCGAGCCGGGGCCGGCCTTCGGCCCTGCCCCTGTCGCGTCCGGCCGGCTCGTGGCCCCCTGTGTCGTCAGCTTCCTTCGCCGCCGCTGGGGGTGCACGAGCGGGGGTCGAAGGGGGCGAGGGCCTGTTCGGCAGCGGTCGGAGCGCTGAGGCTGCTGTTCGTCGGGATGGTCGTGGTCGTGGTGCTCGTGGCCTTGCCCTGGGTGGTCGAGGAGGTGGCTCCCGGGGCAGGTGCCGCCGGTTGGGGCGGGCTCACCGTCAGGCCGGTCCCCGTGACCACCGACACCAGCGCTCCGGCGGCCGGGGTCCCCACCGCCAGGACCGCCGGTCCCGACAG
>DMNK01000010.1:1055-8836 GCA_003453695.1 Acidimicrobiaceae bacterium
GTCTCCGACGGGGTGCCCGGCGACGGGGTGGTGCCGGCGGCGGTGGCTTGGAACCCCAGCGCCGCCAGGTCGGCCGCAACCTGCGTGCCCTTGTTGTAGACACCCGAGCCGTTGACGACCGTCACCTGGATGCTCGAGGGTGACGGCAGCGGTGCACCGGTCATCGTGTCGCGCCCGGCGGGCAGGCCGAGGAGTTGGTCGACGGCCTGACTGTCCTGGGGCTGGCTGGCCAGTTCCACGCTGCCGTAGTTGTAGCCGCCGTAGTAGTAGCTGAGCCCCGAATGCACGAGCACCGGCAGGGTGGTCTCGGGGGCCTTGCCGGCGTCGACGCCGTGGAAGCTGAGCACCAGGCTGATCATGTCGGTGATGCCGAGGCCGTTGTCGACTTCGAGGTCGGGGGCGACGGCCGAGACGAGAGAGCGGTCGGTGAGCGGATCGCCGAGGCCGCGCTTGGACACCTGGGTGGCCAGCACCCGGATGAACTCGTGGTCGCGGCGGATGCGGCTCAAGTCGCTCTCGGGGTCCTGGGGCCAGTAGGCGTGGTTGTTCGTGGACACGTTGGGGGGCTTGTACTGCAGGTGCCGGGCGCGCACCACGGCCAGGGCCTGAAACCCGTTCAGCTTCTGGCAGCCTGCCGTCGGGATGTTGAGCGATGACTCCTGGTCGAACAGCGGCATGGGGAAGTACATCTTGATGCCGCCCAGCGCGTTGACGATGCCCTGGAAGGTGTCGAAGTTCAGCTCCACGTAGTGCTGGATGGGGATCCCGAAATCCTGTTCGACGGCGTCGACCAATTGCGTCGGCCCCTGGTACAGCGCCGCATCGATCTTGTTGTGCCCCGTGGTCCGGGCGTTGGGGACGAACAGGTCCCGGGGGATCGACAGGATGGCGACCTGCTTGGTGTGGGGGTTCAGGTGGAGGACCATCACCACGTCGCTGTTCACGCCGGTCACGCCCTGAGAGCACAACCCGAAGGCGGGGTTCTGTTGGGCGAGGACGCAGCGCGACGTGGAGCCCACGAGGAGGATGTTCTCCGTGCCGTTCCCCGTGGCTTGCGACAGGTCGTGGACCGAGAGGCGCTTGATCTCCTGGTTGAGGTACTCGGCGTAGCCGGCGACCGCCCCCACCAGCACCACGATGGCGATGCCTGCACCGATGAGGACGCGCCGTCGCCGCCGCCGGCGGCGGGCCCGGGAGGCGAGCTGTCGCAGGGCGGCCCGGCTGGCCGCCGGGCCCCGGGTCGGCTGGGGCTCGACCTCCTTCCAGCGGGCCAGCAGGGACCCGCCGTGGGGGGTCTGGTCCTCGCCGGTCACGAAGCGACGAGGGTACCGGCTGTGGCCCTAGGCCAGTAGTCATGGCACCCGAGGGCCGTTCCCCGGGCGCGCCCAGATCGGGCCGATCAGCCGGGGTTTCGAAAGAAGCGGTCGAAGAGCCCGTCCACGCCCGCACCGTGCAGCGTCATGCCTCCGTCCACGACCACGGTCTGCCCGGTGATGAAGCGGGCCGCGTCCGAGCACAGGAAGACGATGACGTCGGCGACGTCCTCCGGCGCCCCCACCCTGGCCAAGGGCGTGATGTCCTCGTAGTGCCCGACCATGTCCTCCACCCCGTCGAGGAGCACCGAGGTGAGGCCGGTTCGGATCATTCCCGGCGCCACCGCGTTCACCCGCACCAGTGGGGCGTACTCGAGGGCCGCCGAGGCGGTGAGCGCCACCACCCCGGCCTTGGCGGCGGCGTAGGGCGTCTCGCCTGCCGAAGGCCGCGTCCCGCTGATCGACGCCGTGTTCACCACCGATCCGCCACCTCCGGCCAGCACATGGCGGATGCCGGCGCGCATCGTGTGCCACACACCGGTCAGGTTCAGACGGACGATGTCGTCCCATTGCTGCGGCGACCAGTCGGCCAGCCCGGCCATGACGCTGCCGCCGGCATTGTTGACGAGGATCGACAAGCCGCCCAGCCGGCGTGCGGCCTCGTCGACGGCGTCCCGGGCCGCCTCCGGGTCGGTGACGTCGGCGGCGAGGGACACCCCGCCCACGTCGTCGGCCACCGTCTCGGCCCGCCCGGCGTCGAGGTCCAGCACGGCGACGGCAGCTCCCGCCGCCGACAGCCGCTCGCAGGTGGCCCGGCCGATGCCCGATCCCCCCCGGTGACGAGCGCCGTGGCCCCGTCGAGCTGCACCGTCCCCCTCCTTGCCGCCCGTCGCTCCGGGCTCAGCCCATCTCGCCGGCGCTGCGCTCGGTGCCCGTCCCCTCGGTGCCGGCGCCGAGCAGGCTGGAGCGCAGCTCCCGCTTCAGGACCTTTCCCTGCGGGTTGCGGGGCAGGGGCTCGGAGCGGAACCAGATGTGCGTCGGGACCTTGAACCCGGCCAGACGGTCGCGGACATGGCGAGCCAGCTCCTCGGCCGTGACCCGGGTGCCGGGGCGCATGACGACGGCGGCACCGACCTCCTCGCCGAGCACCTCGTGGGGCACGCCGATCACGGCGCAGTCGGACACGGCCGGATGCTCGAACAGCGCCGCCTCCACCTCGACCGAGTAGACGTTCTCCCCGCCGCGGATGACCATGTCCTTGGCCCGGTCGACGATGTACACGAAGCCCTCCTCGTCGATTCGGGCCACGTCGCCCGAGCGCAGCCATCCCCGGGTGAAGGTGGCGTCGGTCGCCTCGGCCTTCTTCCAGTAGCCGCGCACCACGTTGGGGCCCTTGATCCACAACTCGCCGGTGACCTCGGGCCCGCTGGGCAGGTCGTCGGCGGGCTCGTCTCCTGCGAAGCCCTCGGGCACGACCCGAACGTCGCACACCGGCACCGCCGGGCCCACGCTGTCGGGCTTGCGCACGTAGTCGTCGCCCGAGTTCATGGTCGTCACTGAGGAGGTCTCGGTCAGCCCGTAGCCGTTGGAAGGGGCGCTCACCGGGAAGTGCTCCTTGATGCGACGCACCAGCTCCGGGGGCGCCGGGGCTCCGCCGTAGGCGACGGCACGCACCGACGACGTGTCGCGCCCCGCGAATTCGGGCGAGTCGATGACCTGCATCACCATGGCCGGCACCCCGCCGAACGTCGTGATGCGCTCCCGCTCGATCAGCTCGAGGGCCCGTTCGGGGTCCCAGTGGTGCATCATCACGAGCTTGTTGCCCGCCGCGGTGTTGGCCACGAGGATCGAGTGGCAGCCGGTGGCGTGGAAGAGCGGGACCGACAGCAGATAGGCGCTCTGGTCGGCACCGGGGGGAGCATCTCCCATGCCGCTCGCCCCCCGCAGGGATTGGCGTGAGTTGATGAAGAAGAGGCTCATCAAGTTGGTGCACATGTTGCGCTGGGTGCCCACCGCCCCCTTGGGCCTGCCCGTCGTGCCCGAGGTGTAGAAGATCGTGGCGTCGTCCTCGGGATCCAGCGAACGGGCGGGAAGGGCCGAGTCCGGTCCGGGGTCACCGACCATCTCGGCGAAGGTCACCACGGGAACGGGCGTGTCCTTGGGCGCCGTGAAGGCGGAACGGTCCTCGGTGGTCACGACCACCCCCCGCAGGTCGGGAAGGTCGGCCAGATGGGGCAGAAGCCGTTCGAAGCGGCCCTGGTCCACGAAGGCCACCGAGGTGCCCGAGTCGGCCAAGCCGTACTCGAGCTCCGGGCCCGTCCACCAGGCGTTCAGAGGGACGACCACCGCCCCCGACACCGCCGCCGCCCAGAAGCCCATGGCCCACTCGGGCAGGTTGCGCATGGCGATGGTGACCCGCTCGCCTGTGTCCACCCCGAATCGTTCTTCGAGCGAACAGGCCAGGTTGGCCACGATGCGATAGTGCTCCTCGAAGGTGGTGCGCTCGTCTTCGTAGACGAGGTACGCCTTGTCCCCGTGGGCGCGCGACAGCTCGAGCACGTCGCGCAGCGAGCCGGGAGCGTGCTTCCACACCCGCGTGGGAACGCCGCGGATCTCGACCGTCTCCATCTCGAACATCTGGCCGGGGGCGGTCAGCGTCCGGTCTGCCTCCGCCAGGGACATCGTGGTCGTCATGCCGCCCTCCTGTTCGCCGCCGCTCACCCGGCTCCCCTCGTGTCGGCGGGCCGCCTCCTCCGCCAGGCGTCGGCCAGCCACGGGGGAGTCCACCCCGTGTCCGAGGGGTCGACGTCGCGTCCCGGCGCCACCACGGCGTCGATGCGGTCGAGCACCTCTTCGTCCAGTGCCACCTCGGTGGCGCCGAGCACTCCTTGTAACTGCTCCATGGTGCGGGGCCCGATGATGGCCGAGGTCACCGCAGGGTGGGTGAGCACGAACGCCAGCGCCAGATGGGTGAGGGACGCTCCGGCCGCAGCGGCCACCGGGAGGAGTGCCTCCACGGCGTCCAGCTTGGCGGCCACCTCGGGGCGCTTGGGGTCGAAACGTTCGGGAATGCGACGTGGCCGCCCGGCGTCCTCGGGGACCGGCTCCCCTTTGCGGTACCGGCCGGTCAGCCATCCGCCGTTCAAGGGGCTCCAGACGATCACGCCCATGTCGTGTCGTGCACAGGCGGGCAGCACGGCCCGCTCGACGCCGCGTGCGAGGATCGAATACGGGGGTTGCTCGCACTCGAAGCGCTCCCGTCCCCGGCGTTGCGCAGTCCACTGGGCCTCGACCACCAGATCGGCCGGGAACGTGGACGAGCCGATCACGCGCACCTTCCCTTGATGCACCAGGTCGGACAGGGCGCCCAGGGTGTCGTCGACGTCGCAGGCGGGGTCGGGCCGATGGACCTGGTACAGGTCGATCCAATCGGTCCGCAGCCGGCGCAGGCTGTCTTCCACCGCTCGCATGATCCAGCGCCGCGAGTTGCCGGCCATGTTGGGATCGGCGCCCATGGGAGCGTGGAACTTGGTGGCGAGCACCACCGAGTCGCGCCGGCCGCCTGCCAGGGCTTTGGCGACGATCTCCTCCGACTCGCCCGCCGAGTACACATCGGCGGTGTCGACGAAGTTCACCCCCCCGTCGAGAGCGGCGTGCACGATGCGCACGCACTCGTCGTGGTCCGGGTTCCCCCACGAGCCGAACATCATCGCCCCCAGGCACAGTGGTGAGACCCGGATCCCGGTGTGGCCCAGCGTGCGCAGGTGCACCGGCTCAGTCCTTCCCCTCAGCCGGGCGGGGCGACACCGGCGCTGAGGGCACGGTGAAGATGGCCTTTCGGTAATAGGCGAGCTCGGAGACCGACTCCCGGATGTCGCCCAGGGCCCGATGCGCCGTCTCTTTGGGCGGTGCACTGGCGAAGGCGTCCGGATACCACCGCCGGGCGAGCTCCTTCACGGTGGAGACGTCGACGCTGCGGTAGTGGAGCCAGGACTCGATCTCGGGGAGCTGAGCGGCGAGAAAGCGCCGGTCTGTGCCGACGGAGTTCCCGCACAACGGCACGGTCCTGGGCTCTGGGACGTGGAGCTTCAAGAATTCGAGCGTACGGCGGCCCGCTTCCTCGAGCGTCAACGTGGACGCCTCGATCTCGCCCAGCAGCCCCGAGGCCATGTGCATGGCCCGCACCACCTCCTCCATGGCGTCCAGCTGTGGCGGATCGGCATGGACGACGAGGTCGGGCCCCTCGGCCACCAGGACCAGGTCGTCGTCGGTGACGAGCGTGGCGATCTCGACGATGGTGTGGCGGGCCGGGTCCAGCCCGGTCATCTCCAGGTCCATCCACACGAGCACGCCGAGGGATGCTACCGGCGGTCTATGGTCGCCCCTCAGTGCTGGAGGTGCCCATCGTCCGTCTCGACCCCGACTTGCCGGTCCCGGCGTACGCCCATCCCGGTGATGCCGGTGCCGATCTGTACGCCCGCACCGACGTGACGCTGGCTCCGGGAGGGGGCCGGGCGATCGTGCCCACCGGTGTTGCCGTCGCCATTCCCGAGGGATACGCCGGCTTCGTGCAACCGCGCAGCGGCCTCGCCTTGCGCCACGGGGTGACCTGCCTGAACACCCCGGGCCTCATCGACGCCGGGTACCGGGACGAGCTGCGCGTGGTGCTCGTCAACACCGACCCGGCCACGCCCTACGAGGTGCGACGCGGCGACCGCATCGCCCAGCTCGTCATCCAGCAGGTGGAGGAGGCCAAGTTCACCGAGGGCTCGCTCCCTCCGAGCAGCCGGGGCACGGGCGGCTTCGGCCACAGCGGGCGCTGAGCGCGATGGACCGCCTGCGCGGGATGGATGCGGCGTTTCTGGCCCTGGAGACCCCGGCCATGCACATGCACATGGTCGGGGTGCTCGTCTTCGAGCCGCCCGAGCATGCCGGTCTCGAGCCCGCCGCCGTCCAGGTCGAGCGCATGCGCCGGGTGGTGGCAGAGCGGCTGCATCTGGTGCCGCTCCTGCGCCGGCGGGTCGTGCCGGTGCCCTTCGGGATGGGTCATCCCCTATGGGCCGACGACCCGGGCTTCGACCTCGACTACCACCTGCAGCGAGCTTCGCTTCCAGCGCCGGGCGGTGTGGCTGAGCTGTGCGCCTTCGTGGCCGCCGTGGCGGGCCGGCCCCTCGATCTGCGTCGGCCGCTGTGGGAGATGCACGTCGTGGAGGGACTCGAATCGGGACACGTCGCCGTCGTGACCAAGCTCCACCACGCCGTCATCGACGGGGTGTCCGGCGCCGAGACGTTGGCGGCCTTCTTGGACTGGGGACCCGAGGAGCGCGTCGTCGCCCCTCCGCGACGGGTGTGGCGGCCCGCAGCCGTCCCCGGCGACCTCGAGGTGCTGGCGTCGTCGTTGTCTTCGCTGACACGCCAACCCGAGCGGGCCGTCGACGCGGTGCGCCGGACGTTGGGTGCCCTGCACCAGCTCTCGGAGCGGAACCGGCGCCTGCGTGAGGAGGACGAGGTGCAGCCGCCGCCGGCGCCGTTCCGAGCGCCGCGCACCTCGCTCAACGGGGCCATCTCCGCCCAGCGCCGCATAGGGTTCACCGAGGTCCCGCTCGACGAGGTGCAGCGGATCCGGCACGTCTTCGGTGGCACCCTCAACGACGTGCTGCTGGCGGCCGTCGCCGGCGCACTCCGGCGGCTTCTGTCCGAGAGAGGAGAGACGCCCGAGGAGTCGCTCGTGGCCATGGTCCCCATCTCGGTTCGTTCGGAGGAGGACCGGGGCACCCAGGGCAACAAGCTCTCGGCGATGCTCGTCTCCCTGGCCACCACGGTGGCCGACCCGGTCGAGCGCCTTCGGCTCGTGTCCGGGGGAACCCGGCTGGCCAAGGAGCAGGCCCAGGTGTTGTCCGAGGACCTCGTGCGCGGATGGGCGCAACTGGCCTTCCCGGCGTTCTCGGCACGACTCGCTCGCCTGAGCAGCAACCTCAGGCTGTTCGACCGGCTGCCGCCACTGTTCAACGTGGTGGTTTCGAACATCCCTGGGCCTCCGGTGCCCCTGTGGTGGGGCGGCGCCCGGTTGGCGGCGCTCTACCCGGTGGGCCCCATCCTCGAGGGGGTGGGGCTCAACGTCACCATGATCAGCTACACCGGAACGCTGTACCTCGGGCTGACCGGTTGCCGAGAGCTGGTGCCCGAGGTCGACCACGTCGCCACCCTGCTCAGCGACGCCTTCGCCGACCTGAGCAAGGCCGCCGTCCGCCACGGAGGCCGGTGGGGGTGATACCGACCTCATGCCTCTTGGCTCCGAGTTGGCGGGCAGCAGGGCATGAGCGAGGGTAAAATGCAGGTTCACGCGGACGTGGCTCAGTTGGTAGAGCACAACCTTGCCAAGGTTGGGGTCGCGGGTTCGAGTCCCGTCGTCCGCTCCAAGCGAATCAGGTGGCTCTTCGGATTTCAGCGGCTCTTCGGATTTCAGCG
>DMNK01000013.1:0-571 GCA_003453695.1 Acidimicrobiaceae bacterium
CGCGCCGCCCGCGCCGCCCGCTTCGAGAATGAGCATTGACCGGGCGTAGTACTCGCAGTAGTCGATCGCCTCGCACACGTCGGCGTCGGCATCGGCCCAGTCCTTGCCGACCTCGTGCACCTCCAGCGCGGCGATCTCCAACCTGCGGCGGCGCAGTCCGTCAGCGGCCCGCAGCAGCACTCTCGCCCGTTCCGCCGCCGGGCGACGCCGCCACTCCTCGGCCACCTGTACGGCGACGCCGACCGCCTGGGCTACCTGGTCGGGACCGCAGCTCGCCGACACCGCCACCAACGACGTCGGATCGGCAGGGTCGACAGACAGGAGGCTGGCGTCGCTAGGGAGGCGCGACGTGCCGACCATGGCGTCGATCTGTCGCGGCTTGCCTGAGAACTCCTTCTCGACTGCCGCGGCGAAGGTCTCGAGCACCTCAGGCCGGTGCCACTGGGCCGGTGGCTCCGGGAAATACGGCCCGACGTCGCGCAGGAGCGGGTGCGGCCGGCGGAGGCGCGCTCGCCGTGTTCGGCGGGTTGGGGCGGTCGACGCCGACGATCCTCGCTTGTGTCCCGGCTCG
>DMNK01000013.1:822-1313 GCA_003453695.1 Acidimicrobiaceae bacterium
TCTTCGAGCTCGTCTTCGAGCTCGTCCGCCAGCTCCGCATCGGGTGCGACGAGAAGGTGCTCGAGCGGCTCCCCCTCGGCGAAGTGGTGGCGGACGAAGCTCTCGTTGGACGTGTTCTCGAGCAGGCGCCGCACGAGATAGGCCATGCCCGGCACCAGCTCCCCCATGGGTGTGTACACCCGCAGGCGGAATCCGGCCCGGCGCACCGCCTCGTGCACGGGCTCAGCCATGCCGTACAGCAGCTGGAGCTCATAGCCGTTGTCCGGGATCCCGAGACGTCGGCCGTCGACGACCGCCGCGGCCAGCGAGCGCAGGTTGTGGGAGGCGAAGGCTGCCCGCAGGGTGCCATGGTGGAGGTGCAGCTGCTGGGCCAGGCGCTCGAAGGCGGCGTCGGTCTCGCCCTTGTGGGTGTAGACGGGCTCGGGCCAGCCCCGGGCGCGGGCCTCCACCGTCTCGGTGTCCCAATAGGCGCCCTTGACCAGTCGGACCGC
>DMNK01000013.1:1578-1856 GCA_003453695.1 Acidimicrobiaceae bacterium
AGGACGATCCCGGCGTGAAGCTGCGCCAGGTCGCCCCGGGCGAGCAGGCTCCGGAACAGCCGGTGCGTGAGGTCCTTCTCCTCGTAGCGCTCCATGTCGAACCACACCGACACGCCGAGTTCGGCCGCCCGGTGCAGCACCGGGAGCAGGATGGCCTCGGCGTCGGCGAGCCCCTGCCCGGCGGTGAGAGGGCGGAACGCCGGCGACAAGGCGGAGATCTTCACACTGACGCTGGCGCGGGGGACCGATCCGAGGTCGTCGGCCTCGAGCAGCGGCCG
>DMNK01000013.1:2104-2338 GCA_003453695.1 Acidimicrobiaceae bacterium
GGCGGCGGCCTCGGCCTCGCTGAACGTGTGCTCGCCCAGGAGGTCGACGGTCACGGCGGTGCCGCCCAGCCACATGCGTCCAGCCGCCTCGGCCATCGAGACGGGATCGGTGCCGGCCACGAACTGTCGGGCCATGCGGTCGATGGAGCGGTTGGCCACGGACCTCGTGAGGCGGCGGCCCGCCTTGGAGGACTCACCCACGTCGAGGCCGAGACGGAACCACCACGGCACGGC
>DMNK01000013.1:2532-2839 GCA_003453695.1 Acidimicrobiaceae bacterium
TGGCCCTGGAATTCGGCCCTGAGATGGTCCACGACCTCCGTGGGCTCGTCGAGAGCCGGGAAGGCGTCCACGAAACGGAACAGGCGCGCCCGGAAGTGCTCGTCGGTCATGGCCCTGGCCATCACGTGGTCGCTCCACCACGACAAAGCGAAGACCCGTGCCACGGGCCGCCCCCCGAGACCGGCGAACCGGCGAGCCAGCTCGGCGATCTCGGCTTCACGGTCGGCTTCGACCACCACCGACACAAAACGCTATCGCTCACCTGCGCGAAGTTGGGCCGGAAGTCTGTGCCAATGACGGGCGGCAG
>DMNK01000013.1:3137-3443 GCA_003453695.1 Acidimicrobiaceae bacterium
GACGATGGTGCCGGTCGGGCCTCCGACGACGATGCCGCGGCTCCCACGCCAGTGCCGCCCCTTCGGCAGCCGGGTACGCTCGGAGCGATGGCCCGGCACATCGCTCTCCACTCCGAACCGGACGAGGTGGCCGAGAGCATCGCCAGAATCGACCGGGAGATCATCCGCCTGTTTGCGCTGGTGGGCGAGGGCGTCGCCGGCGCCACCCACTCACTGCTGGCCGGCGACCGCGAGGCGGCACGGGCCTTGGCTGACAGCGACGAAGCCATCGATGCCCTCTACCGCGAGGTGGAGCAGCTGGCCCAG
>DMNK01000013.1:3638-5002 GCA_003453695.1 Acidimicrobiaceae bacterium
GAGGTGGAGCAGCTGGCCCAGCGCCAACTGGCGCAGCGGTCGACGGGGCCCGAGGAGCTCCGCTATCTGATCACGGTGCTGCGCATGCTCCCGGAGCTGGAGCGCAGCGGCGACCTGGCCGAGCACGTGTCACGCCGCGCCGTGCGCGGGCTCGGCATCGAGCTGTCGCCGCGGGCACGCGGTCTCGTCGAAAAGATGGGCGAGGTTGCCTCCGAGATGTGGAGGGCCACCGCAGACGCCTATGTCGACCGCACACCTGACACCGCCACCATGGTGGAGGAGCTCGACGACGAGGTCGACGAGCTGCACGTGGCGCTGACGGCCGAGATCGCCAGTGGGTCCATGCCACTGCCCGTCGCCATCGAGGCCGCCCTGGTGGCTCGCTTTTACGAGCGGTTCGGCGACCACGCCGTCAACCTGGCCCGGCGCATCGCGGCGCTGTCGCAGCGCGAGCCGATCTCCTGACGCTGGCTGCTGCCTGACTTCAGCCCGTTGTGGCCCGCCGGTGATGGCAGGCGGGGTTGCCCCCTGACGCGAACCAGGGGCCTCCTCGGCCCCTGTGAACGCCGCCCCTGTGGTGTGGTTGGGGAGCCCTATCCCCTCTGACACTCAATCGCGTTCTCGGTGCCTGCCGGGAGGGCCGAAGGTCCCTCGGCGGCTGCTCGAAGTCCCGAAAAACCGGGTTCTCGAGTCCCGAAGGTCACGCGGCCGGGATCAAGAACATGAGGGCGGCCTCGCGTGCACACAGGTCGCGGTAGCTCGCTCTGTCCCGGTCGGTGTAGGCGCCGCCCGTCGACCGGCTGAAGATGAGTGCCTCGATCTGACTGCGCACCCACCGGAGGTCGTCTTCCGGATCCATGTCCTGCTGCCCTCCGCTCCCGCTGGCGTTGCTGCTTCCCACGCACAGTAAGCATCCGGGCACGAAATGTGTATAGGGCAAAGGTCCCATATGTGCTGCCACTGGCCATGGACACTTGCCCAGGTCACACGCCAGAAGCTTGTTTTGGACAACCGCGTTTGAGGCTCCTGTGATTGCGGAAATAGGGGTTGCTTCATTACCGTGCGTGGTGAGGCAGGCCCGAAGGGCGGTGGGCAGTGGGACTCAAAGAACCCCCCGAGTTGCACTGGATCCGGGCGCAGATCCGGGCGATCCAACATCACCGCCTGTACGGCGCTCGGTTCACCGAACAGGACCGGATTCGGTACGAGGTCTTGTGTAGGCGGGAGGCCGAGCTCCTCCAGAGGGTCCGTCGGGGGCCGGGCACCGGCCGGCCCCCGACGCCTTCTGTCCATTACTGATCACGTCGCTCCCACCCGGTGGCGACTGCCCACTCGTGCATTCCCGGCCCCTCTCATGGTGTTAC
>DMNK01000113.1:0-1697 GCA_003453695.1 Acidimicrobiaceae bacterium
TCGCCGGGGTGGGGCTCATCGCCATCGGCGTGCCCATGCTGGCCCGGAGCTACGGGCGAGATCCGTCCCAGGCCTTCGCCCTGGCCCTGCTCAACCCGGTGACCATCCTCCACCTGGTGGGCGGGGCGCACAACGACGCCCTCATGCTCGGGCTCCTGGCCGTGGGCCTGGCCCTGTCCAAACGGGGACGGCCCGTGGCCGGCATCCTGGTGTGCGCCCTGGCGGCGGCGGTGAAGGTGCCGGCCGCCATCGGCATCGTCTACATCGGCTGGGAGTGGATGGGCCCCGGCGTCCCACTGCGCTCGCGCATCCGCCCCCTCGTCACCGCCGGGTTGATCGCCGGCGCCGTGATGGGGGCGCTGTCTCTTCTCTCCGGCCTGGGCTGGAGCTGGATCCTCAACCTGGCCACGCCGGGCACGGTGCGCTCCTGGGTGGCCCCCGCCACCGGCGCCGGGCAGCTCGTCACCGCCATCGCCCATCTCGTGCACATCCCGGTGGCCGAGCACGCCGTGCTGTCGGTGACCCGCCTGCTGGGCCTCGGGGCCGCCGCCGTCCTCGGCCTGTGGCTGCTCAAGAACGTCGAGCGCTTCGGGACGCTGCGGGCCATCGGCCTCACCATGCTGGCCGTCGTCGTCATGGGCCCGGTGGTCCAGCCCTGGTACCTGTCGTGGGGGCTCATCCTTCTCGCCCCGGTGGCGACGGGCCGGGTGCGCAGCCTGATCGTGGGGTGCTCGGTGGGCTCGGTCTTCATCGGGTTGCCGGGTGGGCGCCAGCTCGTGGTCGACCTCCTGAACGCCAACCCGCTCACGGTGGCGCTCGCCCTGCTGGCGTGCCTGGCCATCCTCACCGTGCCGCTCACGCCCTTCGACCGCGAGCAGCTGCTGCAGCGTTGGCGCCGCCGCCGGGGCGGAGGTGACCCCGAGGCCATGGGCCCGAGCGAGGGCCCGGTGGTGGAGCTGGCCGGCGCCTGAGGGCGCCGTCCCGTTCGGGCCGGCGCCGTCGGCGTGCGGGGCTGCGGCGTCAGCCGCTCGGGCCGGTCAGCCCTTGAGCATGCGCTGCATGACCGTCACGTCGATCCAGTGGCCGAACTTGCGGCCTACCTCCCGCTCCACGCCGACGAGCTCGAATCCCTGCCGGGCGTGCAAGGCAACCGAGGCGGCGTTGTCGCCTGATATGCGGGCCACCACGGTGTGAAAGCCGTGATGGGTGGCGAGGCGAACGAGCTCGGCGAGGAGCAACGAGCCGATGCCCCGGCCCCGAAAGGACCGGTCCACGTAGACCGAGTCCTCGACGGTGGTGGAGTAGGCGGGCCGCTCGCGGAACGGCGACAGCGAGCCGAAGCCGGCGACGACCCCGCCTTCCACGGCCACCACGGCGGGATGGGCGCCTTGGTGCTCCTCGATCCACGCCAGGTTCTCAGCCCGCGTCCTCGGGACGAGGTCGAAGGTCACCGTGGACCGGGTGACCTCGGCGTTGTAGATGTCTCCGACCGCTTCGGCGTCGCCGGCGTGCGCCCGCCGCAGCTCCATCCGGGCGAATGTAGCGGCAGGTCGCTGACCAGGTCGCCAGGCGGAAAACGAGGCGGGGCCGACTATGATCGTCGGGCGCAGACGCGCGAGCGTCGCCCCCTTAGCTCAGTCGGCAGAGCACAGCCATGGTAAGGCTGGTGTCGTCGGTTCGATTCCGACAGGGGGCTC
>DMNK01000113.1:1893-3099 GCA_003453695.1 Acidimicrobiaceae bacterium
GGTCAGAGCACACGGCTCATAATCGTGGGGTCGCGGGTTCGAGTCCCGCCGCCGCTACCAACCCGGCCGGGCCGGGGTCGCAAGAAGGAGCAACAGCGATGGCCAAGAACGAGAAGCGGGTCCAAGTCACCTTGGCCTGCGAGGTCTGCAAGCGGCGGAACTACATCACCACCAAGAACAAGCAGAACGACCGCGAGCGCATCGAGATGCAGAAGTACTGCAAGTGGGACCGCCGCCACACCCTGCACAAGGAGACTCGCTAGGGGGCCGGTAGTAACCTCGCCGGCTGCTCCCCTGGGGCGAGGTGGATCGGGACCTCGTCCCGGTCGTCGAAGGGCAGTAGCTCAATTGGCAGAGCACCGGTCTCCAAAACCGGCGGTTGGGGGTTCGAGTCCCTCCTGCCCTGCTCACCTCCTGTCCTGATCGCTGTCCTGATCGTCGGCCGTCGATCCCGATGTCGCTGATGCAGTCCCCATTGCATTCGGCGACGGTGAGAGCCAGCCGATCGGGCTCGTGGTGCATCGCACCGAATTGCCCCTTGCTCACGGCAATGAGCGGATCCATCATGTCCGGCGCCAGTTCCCAGACAGGCGGAGGGAGTACGGACATGTTCCTGAACGAGCTGACTCGCAGGGCAACACGCGCCCGGGTGACGGCACCTTTGACAGTGGTGTTGGCGGGATCGCTTCTGGCCCTTGGCGGCGTCGCCGCTTCGCCAGCAGCGGGCTCACAGACGTGGTCCGCGGCCACCACCCCGCTGAGTGACCTCAACCCACCGGCCGGCACCAACCCATCAGTGATTCAGCTGGCAGCCGCCTGCCCAGACAGCGGCTTCTGCGTCGCCGTGGGCGAGTACGAGGACACCTCGAGTGCCTTCGTAGGTCTCATCGAGACGATGTCGTCGGGGACCTGGAGCGCCATGACGATGCCGGTGGCCGGCCTGAACCCGCCTGCGGTCCCCCCCCAGGGGAGCCTCAGTGACGTGAAGTGCCCGACCTCAGGGTCGTGCATTGCCGTCGGGAGCTACTACGTGTCGGGCAGCGAAGGGCTCATCGAGACCTTGTCGTCTGGGACCTGGAGCGCCACCACGGCACCGTTGAGTGGATTGAGCCCGGCGGCGGGCGCCACCCCGGACGCGTATCTCGCGAGACTGGCGTGCTCGTCCTCGGGCTCCTGTGTGGCCGTGGGCGGCTACACCGACTCCTC
>DMNK01000113.1:3328-5909 GCA_003453695.1 Acidimicrobiaceae bacterium
GGGGCGGCCACCAACCCCTTGGGGTCCCTGGAGTCCGTGACATGCCCGGACACCGGCTCTTGCGTGGCCATCGGGGGCTACACCGACTCGTCGAGCCACAGCCAGAGCCTCATCGAGACCTTGTCGTCGGGGACCTGGAGCGCCACCACGGCGCCGCTCCCGTCGGGGGCCACCAGCCCAGGGTTACCCAGCGTCGCCTGCTCTGGCGTCGGCTCCTGCGCCGCCGTGGGGGGCTACGTCGACTCCTCGAGCAATGAGCAGGGGCTGATCGAGACCCTGTCGTCGGGGACCTGGAGCGCAACCACGGCGCCCCTTCCGGCAGGGGCGGCCACCAACCCAGTGGCGTTCCTGGACTCCGTGGAATGTCCGGCGAGCGGCTCGTGCGTGGCTGTCGGGGGCTACACCGACTCCTCGAGCGACGGGCAGGGTCTCATCGAGACCTTGTCGTCGGGGACCTGGAGCCCCTCCACCGCACCGCTCGACGGCCTGAGCCCGCCAGCGGGCGCCAACCCAGGCGTCATTCTGGACCTTCCGCCGGCCTCGGTGGCTTGCTGGGCGCCTGGCTCCTGTGTGGCCGTGGGGCACTACACCGACTCCTCGGGCAACGAGCAGGGCCTCATCGAGACCTTGTCGTCGGGGACCTGGAGCCCCTCCGCCGCGCCGCTCGACGGGCTGAGCCCGGCAGCGGGCGCCAACCCGCAGGGCTTCCTCGGCACCTTGGGATGCTCTTCCACCGGCACGTGCGTCGCGGTGGGGAGCTACACCGACTCAGGGGGGAACCGGCAAGGGCTCCTGGAAACGGGAACCGTGACCTCCCCGGGCGGCAACGGGGGTCAGCAAAATGCGGGTCAGCAACAGGCCGCCGCCACGAGCAGCGGCGGGTCGGTCGTGACCCAGCCCGACGGCGCTCCCAGCCTCTTCGCCGAAGGCACCGGCGGGTCGCTGTGGAACTACTGGTACGACGCCACCACAGGCACGTGGCTCTCCTCCGAGATCGCCGCCAGTGGCATCACCTCGGCTCCTGCTGCGTCGCTCCAGCCCAACGGCGCTCCCACGGTCTTCGTCGAAGGTCCCGGGGGGACGCTGTGGAACTACTGGTACATCCCCAACGGCGCGGCGTCCTCCTGGGGCGCGGCCGAGGTCGCATCGGGAGGCGTGGCCTCCAAACCGGTCGTGGAGCTGCAACCCAATGGCTCTCCGTCCCTGTTCGTCGAAGGCGGTGGGGGGTCGCTGTTGAACTACTGGTACATCCCCAATGGCACCTCGTCCTACTGGGGCTCGGCCCTGGTCGTCGGGGGCGGTGCGACCGGAAGCATCGGGGCGACCCTTCAGCCCAACCTGGAGCCCAGCCTGTTCGTGGTGGGCGGCGGCGGGTCGCTGCTCAACTACTGGTACATCCCCAACGGCACCTCGTCCTACTGGGGCGCGGCCGAGCTCGCCCCCAGCGGGGCCGCCTCGAGCCCGGGGGTCACGCTGCAGGGGAACGGCTCGCCGTCGCTCTTCGTGCAGACCACCAGTGGGGCGTTGCTCAACTACTGGTACATCCCCAACGGTGCGTCGTCGACCTGGGGGGTGGGGACCGTCGCATCCAGTGGAGTGACCTCAGCCCCCGCGGTTCAGCTGCAGGGCAACGGCGAGCCGACCTTGTTCGTGAACCATGGCGGCGCCGTCTACAACTACTGGTACATCCCCAACGGCGCCTCGAGCTTCTGGGGCTCGGCCACGATCGCGGGCAGCGGAGCGACGGGGGCGCCGAGAGCCACCCTGCAGCCATCCAACGGGGAGCCGACGATCTTCGTGCTCGAGGGTGGCGCCCTGCTCAACTACTGGTACATCCCCAACGGCACCTCGTCCTACTGGGGGACGGGGACCGTCGCCTCGAGCGGGGTCGTCGCCTTCTGATCGGACCGCCGGCCGGATCGGCGGCCTGACCGCGACTGGGCGAGGGCGCCCCGGGTTCCGTTCCGGGCCCGGGGCGCACCTCCCCTCCCGCCGTGACCCGCTCTCCGTTCCCTGGATTACTCTTGGTGGGCTGCCTGCTCCCGCCGAGTCGGGTGCAGGCCTTACTTTTGACGGGCGTACGAGCCCGCTGGGGGCCGAGGACGGCGACGTGAACCGAGAGATGAAGCGCATGCAGCGCCGGGGTGGGACCGTCGAGGACGACGGCCCGGCCGCCTTCGTCCCGCCCGTCACCGAACCCAGGCCCCGTCCGGTCGGGCCCGAGCTGTCGGTGCCGGGCCGGATCGTCGAGTTCGGGCGGGAGGTACGATCGGAGCTGCGGCAGGTGGCCTGGCCCACCCGCCAAGAGGTGGCCAACTCCGCCATGGTCGTGATCATCGTCCTGGTGCTCTTGGGCGCCTTCATCTTCTTGCTCAACTACGCCTTCACGCACGCCATCCTGAAGCTCTTGACCGCATGACCGACTTCACCGACATCGAGACCGACACCACCACCCCCGAGCCCCTGGTCGCAGACGACCAGGAGTTCGGCGCGCCTTCCGAGCCAGAGCCGGCCGAGACCGACGACGCGGCGACCACCGGCGGGAGCATCGCCGAGGACGCCGGCATCGCCGAGGGAGCCG
>DMNK01000076.1:0-246 GCA_003453695.1 Acidimicrobiaceae bacterium
CGGCCACAACTTCCCCGAGGTCCTGGAGTTCCGCAACCGGCGGGTGGCGGAACTGGGCGTCGAGCTGATGGTGGCCTCCGTGCAGGCCTCGATCGACGCCGGCCGGGTGCAACAGCCCCAGGGCCGTGACCCGTCGAGGAACCGTCTCCAGACCGTCACCCTCCTCGACGCCATCGCCACCCACGGCTTCGACGCTGTGTTCGGGGGGGCGCGCCGTGACGAGGAGAAGGCGCGGGCCAAGGAGCG
>DMNK01000076.1:460-736 GCA_003453695.1 Acidimicrobiaceae bacterium
GAACCAGCGCCCCGAGCTGTGGTCCCTGTACAACGGACGCCACCACCGCGGCCAGCACATCCGGGTCTTCCCCCTGTCCAACTGGACAGAGACGGACGTCTGGGCCTACATCGACCACGAACAGCTCGCCGTGCCCTCGATCTACCTCGCCCACCGGCGCAGGGTGTTCCGCCGCGACGGGATGTTGCTCGCCGAAGGGCCCCACCTGACGCCCGATCACGATGAGGAGGTGTTCGAGACCTCGGTCCGGTTCAGGACGGTGGGCGACATGACCTG
>DMNK01000076.1:905-1117 GCA_003453695.1 Acidimicrobiaceae bacterium
CGACATGACCTGCACCGGGGCGATCGAGTCGACCGCCGCCACTTTGGAGGAGGTCATGGGCGAGGTGGTCGCTGCCCGGGTCGGCGAGCGGGGGGCCACCCGAGCCGACGACCGGACTTCCGAGACCGCCATGGAGGATCGCAAGCGCGAGGGGTACTTCTGAGATGGAGCTGCTGCGCTTCACCACCGCCGGCTCGGTCGACGACGGCAAG
>DMNK01000076.1:1332-1510 GCA_003453695.1 Acidimicrobiaceae bacterium
GTCGACGACGGCAAGAGCACCCTCATCGGGCGCCTGCTGTACGAGACCAAGTCCATCTTCGAGGACCAGCTCGAGGCGGTCGACCGGGCCAGCCGGTCGCGGCGCTACGAGCAGGTCAACTTGGCGCTGTTGACCGACGGGCTGCGCGCCGAGCGGGAGCAGGGCATCACCATCGACG
>DMNK01000076.1:1799-3987 GCA_003453695.1 Acidimicrobiaceae bacterium
ACACCCGCAACATGGTGACCGGGGCGTCAACGGCCAATCTGGCGATCATCCTCGTCGACGCCCGTAACGGGGTGGTGGAGCAGTCGCGCCGCCACGCCGTCCTCTCCTCCCTCCTCCACGTGCCGCACTTCGTGCTGTGCGTGAACAAGATGGACCTGGTCGGCTACGACCGGGACCGTTTCGAGGAGATCCAGTCCGAATTCGAGTCGTTCGCCGCCCGCCTGGAGGTGGAGGATCTCACAGCCATCCCCGTCTCGGCGCTCCACGGCGACAACGTGGTGACCCGCTCGCCGAACATGGCGTGGTACGAGGGGCCGTCACTGCTCCATCACCTCGAGAACCTCTACATCGGCTCCGACCGCAACCTCATCGACCCTCGCTTCCCCGTTCAGTACGTGCTGCGGCCCCATGGCGTCGCCTTCCACGACTACCGGGGGTACGCCGGCCAGGTGGCGTCGGGATCGTTCCAGCCGGGCCAGGAGGTCCTCGTCCTGCCCTCGGGTCTGACCACCACCATCGAGGCCATCGACACCGCCGACGGCCCGGTGGACGAGGCCTTTCCACCCATGTCGGTGGCGATGCGCCTCGTTGACGATCTCGACATCTCCCGCGGTGACATGATCTGCCGGCCTCACAACCGCCCAGTCGTGAGCCAGGACGTGGACGCCATGGTGGCCTGGCTCTCTGACAGCCCCATGCGGCTCGGCGGTCGGTACGTGGTGAAGCACACCACCCGCTCGGCTCGGGCACTGGTGCAGGAGCTCTACTACCGTCTCGACGTGAACACCCTCCACCGTGATCTCGACGCCGTCGCCCTCCAGTTGAACGAGATGGGCCGGCTTCGGCTCCGGGTGATGGTGCCGCTGTTCTACGACGAGTACCGTCGAAACCGGACGACCGGCGGCTTCGTCATCATCGACGAGGCCACCAACGACACGGTCGGGGCCGGGATGATCCTGGAGAAGGTGCACTGACGTGACCAAATGGCGATCGGCATTGCACTGGTCGACGAGCCAGGTGAGCCGAACCGAGCGGTGGGAGCGGCTTGGGACGAGGGGTGCCACCGTGTGGCTCACCGGTCTCTCCGGGTCGGGCAAGTCGTCTATCGCCAAGCATGTCGAGGCTGACCTGGTCGAGCAGGGCTCCGCCGCCTACGTGCTCGATGGCGACAACCTGCGCCACGGCATCAACGACGATCTGGGCTTCTCCCGAGAGGACCGCGGTGAGAATGCCCGACGGGCGGCCGAGATCGCCAAGCTCTTCGCCGATGCCGGCGTCGTGGCCCTCGTGGCCCTGATCAGTCCCTACGCCGAAGACCGAGATCGGGCTCGCCGGCTGCACGAGGAAGCGGGCCTTCTCTTCATCGAGGTGTACGTGGCCACCACCTTGGCGGAATGCGAGTCCCGGGACCCGAAGGGGCTCTACGCCCAAGCCCGAGCCGGAGAGGTGCGGGACTTCACCATGGTGACAGATCCCTACGAGCCTCCTGCCCACCCCGACATGGTGGTGCGCACCGACGAGCGCGGCATCGACGACGCCGCCCATGCCGTGATGGAGGTGCTTCGCCGCCGAATGGCGTCGTCGGCCTGAGGCTCGGACCTCAGCCGGCGTCGAGCCGTCCGGCCAGGAAGTCGTCGTAGGCCTGCAGGTCGAGCAGACCGTGACCCGAGAAGGAGAAGAGGATCACCTGATCCTTCCCCTCCTCCTTGGCCCGAAGCGCCTCGTCGACCACAGCCCGCACGGCGTGCCCCGTCTCCGGGGCGGGAATGGTGCCCTGGGTGCGGGCGAACTGCACGGCTGCTTCGAACACCTTGCCCTGGGGGTAGGCCACAGCGCGCATCCGGCCCGACTTGATCAGGTTGGAGATGATGGGGGCGTCCCCGTGGTAGCGGAGCCCCCCGGCGTGGATGGGCGGGGGGATGAAGTCGTGGCCGAGGGTGTACATGGCCAACAGCGGCGTCATTCCGGCCGTGTCGCCGAAGTCGTAGTCGAACCTGCCCCCCGTCAGGGTGGGACACGAGGAGGGCTCGGCGGCGAGGAGGTCCACACCCTCGTCTGGGACGAAAGGGAGGGCGATCCCCCCGAAATTGGAGCCGCCGCCGCAGCAGCCGATGACGATGTCGGGCTTCTCCTCGCCAGCCAGGGCGAGCTGCTCCTTGGCCTCGAGCCCGATCACGGTCTGATGGAG
>DMNK01000076.1:4186-23857 GCA_003453695.1 Acidimicrobiaceae bacterium
AGCACCGATCCCAGCGAGTAGTGCGAGTCGTCCCGGCCGGCGGCGTCGCGCACGGCGTCGCTGATGGCGGTGCCGAGCGAGCCGGGGTGGTCGGGGTCGTCGACGGGGGAGGGCTCAACGGTCGCCCCCCACGTCTCCATCATCACCCGGCGGTACGGCTTCTGCCTGAACGAGGTCCGCACCATGTACACCTTGCAGCCCAGGCCGAACAGGGTGGTGGCGAAGGCGAGGGCGCTGCCCCATTGCCCGGCCCCCGTCTCGGTGGTGAGCCGCGGAACCCCGTCCTGCTTGTTGTAGAACGCCTGGGGGACCGCCGTGTTGGGCTTGTGCGAGCCGGCCGGCGACACCGACTCGTCCTTGTAGTAGATGCGGGCCGGCGTCTCGAGCGCCTCCTCGAGACGGCGGGCCCTCACCATCGGAGTGGGTCGCCACAGGCGCAGGACGTCGAGCACTTCGCCGGGGACGTCGATCCACGGCTCGGCCGACATCTCCTGCCCGATGAGCGCCATGGGGAAGAGCGGCGCCAGGTCGTCCGGGCCCACCGGCTGCTTGGTGGCGGGGTGTAGCGGGGGTTGCAGCGGCTCGGGCAGGCGGGGCAGGACGTTGAACCACGCCTCGGGGATGCGGTCGCTCGGGAGTGTCCAACGCATGTCCTGACCTCCTCGTGATGGCGGCCCAACCGTAGATAGCCGGTGGCTGTCAGGGAGTCAACAGCACCACGTGGTCAGATCTGGCTGGACTGCCACTGCGGGAGCCCGTTGCTCTGGGCCAGGGGGTCCCACAGGGCCAAGAACGCACCCTTCGAGGCCGACGCCTGATTGTCGGTGCTCATGGCCGCCCGATAGTTGGGATCGGCGTAGTCGCCGGCCGTGCAACCGCTGCGGTTCTCGTCCTGGCCCCACCGGGCGTAGGAGATGTCCGAGTCCAGTGAGCTGAGCCACGAGCCGGTGAGGTCGTCCACCATCGACCGCGGCAACGCCGAGAGGTCGAGGCCCCCCAGCTTGGTCAGGAGCTGCTCCCGGTCGGCGGCGGCCGCCTGCAACGTGTGCACGGCGCCGGTCACGTCTGCGCACGAGGCGATCTGGCCCACGGCTTGCTGGACCGACGAGCGGTTTCCTTCGCTGGCCACCAGCAGCCGGTCCACGGCGACAGCGGCCTGGCGCGGATCTCCCGTCCCCCCGGTGGTGCCGGCCCGATGAGACGACGGTGTGGACACGCCATTCGAGGCGAGTGCGCTGGAGTGGTGACGCAGCACGAAGGCGAACGTCGCCCCTGCCACCGCCAGGGCGACGAGCAGGATGACCAGGGCGACGAGGTACTCCCGCCCGTGGTCGTCGGTGTCGTCCACCGGGCCCGACGATTCCAGCAGCTGCGACGGTGGCGGCGCCCCCTGAGAGGGCGTCCCGGCCGGGTCCTGCGTTCCGGCGCCGTCCAGCGGGACACCGCATTCGATGCAGTAGCGCCACTGTGACTCGTTGGCATGGCCACTCGGACACACCGACAGGGACATCACTGTTTCCTACGCGGTCCGGCCCGACGAGGTCAATCCGTCTCCGACCGACGGATTCCAACCGTGAGGACAATTCCCGGCCGCCTGCCGGGCGGCCCGATGCTGGCCGTCCATCGACCGTGGTGGGGCGGCGAAGGCCCGGTTAGTGGCGCCGGCGTTCCTTCACCACTTCCTTGAACATGTCGAGCTTGTCCCGGGCCAGGGTCGAACCGATGGTGACGCGCCGGGGCGTGCCCTTCAGGAACGACTCGGCGAAGTGCTTGGCCTCCTCGTAGCTGATGCGGGGCGGGAGCGGTGCCTCGTCGGGGTTCACCACCACGTCGAGCAGGGCCGGCCCGTCGAACGCCAGCCATTCCTGGACGGCCGGCTCCAGGTCGCCCGGCTTCTCGATGCGGATGCCGCGGCCGCCACAGGACTCCGCCCACGGGGCGAAGTTCATGAAGCTCTGGAAGCGCACCCCGAACTCCTGGTAGCCGAGCGCCATCTGCTCCCACAAAATCTGGCCCAGCACGCCGTTGTTGCACACGCACACCTTGACCGGCACCCCGTGCCAGGCGGCGGAATGGAACTCGGCCATGAGCATGGCGAAGCCGCCGTCGCCCACGAAGGCGATGCTCTGGCGGCCCGGGAAGGCCACGGCGTTGGCGATGGCGTAGGGCAGTCCCGGCGCCATGGTGGCCAGGTTGCCCGACAGGTAGAACTCCCGGTTGCCCCGGATCCGCCAGTGCCGGGCCGCCCAGGTGGCGATGGTGCCGGAGTCGCTCGTCAAGATGGCCTCGTCGGAGGCGTGGCGGTCGATGAGGCTCATCAGGTACTGGGGTTGGATGGGCTCACGGTCGGCTGCTTCGAGCGCCTGCATCTTGGCGTGCCAGCGCTCCTTCTCCTTGCCGTACTTGTCGAGGAACGTGCGCTCCTCCTTGCGCTCGACCAAGGGAAGCAGCGCCGCGAGGGTGTCCTTGGCGTCGCCCACCAGGCCGGCGGTGAGCGGGATGCGGTTGCCCAGTCGCATGGGGTCGACTTCGATCTGCACCGACTTGCGGTCGGTGGGCAGCCACCGGGTGTAGGGGAAGTTGGTGCCGACCATGAAGATCGTGTCGGCCTCGTCCATGGCGTCCTCGGACGGCTGGCTGCCGAGCAGGCCCAGACCGCCCATGGCGTGCTCGTCGTCCTCGGGGACCACCATCTTCCCGGGCAGCGTGGTGATGACCGGGGCAGCGAGCTTTCCCGCCATCTCGAGCAGTTCGCCCCGGGCGTGACGGGCACCGATCCCGACCAGCATGACCACCTTCTTGCCGGAGTTGAGCACCTGGGCGGCGTGCTGCAGCTCGGCGTCTCGGGGGACGACCCGCGGTGGGCAGTACATGGCCGGGGTGATCTTCGGCGCCCGGGCCGTGTCCAGCCCTCCCTCGTATCCCGCGTCCTCGGGATCGGCCTCCTGCATGTCGACCGGGAAGGTGAGGTGCGCCACACCCCGCTGTGACAGGGCGGCGCGGATGGCGATGTCGGTGACCGCCGGGATCGACACCGGGGCGTGGAACATCTCGTTGTAGACGCACAGGTCCATGAACGTCTTGTCCAGGTGGACCTCCTGCTGGTACTGCGTCCCCAGCTGGGAGGTGGACTGCATGCCGGTGATGGCCAGCACCGGCTGGTGGTCCAGCTTGGCGTCGTACAACCCGTTCATGAGGTGGATCCCGCCGGGGCCCGACGTGGCCAGGCACACTCCCAGCCGTCCCGTGCTCTTGGCATAGCCGCACGCCATGAAGGCGGCCGCCTCCTCGTGGTGCACGAGGAAGAACCGGAGCTTGTCCTCGTGGCGGCGAAGCGCCTCCATGATCCCGTTGATGCCGTCGCCGGGGAGCCCGAAGATCGTGTCGACGTCCCAGTCGATCAACCTCTCCACCAGCAGCTCAGCGGCGAGCTTGGCCATGGACCGCTCTCCTTTTCCTTCGGCGTGCTTCTTCGGCGTGCTTCTTCGGCGACCGAGGCGGGCCCGCAACGCCCCGGACGTCCCTCTCCGACATACCCGCCGGCCCGGGCGGCTAGCCGCCGTGCCGACGCCCGGTCACCGTGACGTGCTCCTCGGGCTTGCCCACCCCGGGCCCGGCCGGGCCTTGGCGCAGGGCCATGGAGATCACCTCGGCTAGGTGCAGGCCCCGGCGCTCGGTGTTGTGCTCGATCTGGGTGCGGCAGCTGAACCCGTCGGCGACGACGAGGGTGCTCTCGTCGCTGTGGCGCACGGCGGGGAACAGCACGCGCTCGCCGGCGCCGATCGAGACCTCGTACTTCTCGCCGCGTTCGAAGCCGAAGCTCCCGGCCAGCCCGCAGCATCCCGAGTCGAGGACCTCGACGTCGAGCCCCAGGCGCCTCTGCATCACCTTTGTGTCCTCGTCGTAGCCGATGACGGCCTGCTGGTGGCAGTGGCGCTGCACGATCGCCTTGCGTTGCAGCCGGGGCATCTCCCAGTCCGAGGCGTAGCGCTCCAGGAACTCGGCCAGCACGTAGGACTGCCGGGCCAGGCGCTGGGCGTCCAGGTCGGTGGGGAACAGCTCGGGAAGCTCGTCTCTGAACGCCGCCAGGCAGCTCGGCTCGAGCCCGACGAGGGGCACGCCGGCGCGGATGTGGGGACCGAGCTCGTCGAGGACCTGGCGCCACAGGCGCTCGGCGGTGTCGAGCATCCCGTAGTCGTACAGCGGACGGCCACAGCACAGGGGGCGCCCGGGGAGGAAGGGCTCGAAGCCGGCCGCCTCCAGCACCTCCACCGCCGCCATCCCCACCTCGGGATGGAAGTAATTGGTGAAGGTGTCCGGCCACAAGAGCACCTTGGGCTGGCCGCCCGCCGGCTCCTGGCGCCCGGCGAACCAGCGGGCGAAGGTGACCGGGGCGAACTCGGGGGCAGGACGGCGCGGCTCGATTCCGGCGGCGCGCTTGAGGAGCCCGGCGACAACCGGTGCGTGGGTGGCGAAGTTGGCGGCGCGCGGGACTTTGGAGGCGAATCGGGCCCACAGCCAGATCATCCCCATGGCGTAGGCCACCTTGGGCCGGGGCCGGCCCTTGTAGTAGTGGGACAGGAACTCGGCCTTGTACGTGGCCATGTCCACGTTCACCGGGCAGTCGCCCTTGCAGCCCTTGCAGGACAGGCACAGCTCCAGGGCGTCCTTCACTTCGCTCGAGCGCCACAGGGCGATCTCGGACTCCCGGCGCATCATCTCGTAGAGGACCCGGGCCCGGCCCCGGGTGGTGTCCTTCTCCTCGTGGGTGACCATGAAGCTCGGGCACATGGTGCCGCCCTCGAGGCGCCGGCACTTGCCCACTCCGACGCACCGCACGGTGGCGTGGGCGAAGCTGCCGTGGTCCTTCGGGTAGGAGAAGTGGGTCTTCACCGTCTCGGGCTCGTAGTCGGGTCCGAGACGGAGGTTGGACGTGATGGGGTAGGGGTCGACCACCTTGCCCGGGTTCATCTTCCCGTCGGGGTCCCAGATGGCCTTGAACTCCCGGAACATCTGCACGACCTCGGGCCCGTACATCTTTTCGAGCAGCTCACCGCGCGACTGGCCGTCGCCGTGCTCCCCCGACAGGGACCCGTCGTGGGCCAGGACGAGGTCCGAGGCCTCGTCCACGAAGCTGCGCCACTTGCGCACCCCGTCGGCCGTGTGCGGGTCCCAGTCGATGCGGGTGTGCACGCATCCCTGGCCGAAGTGCCCGTACAGGGCGCAGCCGTACTCGTACTTGTCGAACAGCTCCCGCAGCCCCCGCAGGTAGCTCGGGAGGTTCTCCGGGGGCACGGCCGAGTCCTCCCAGCCCTCGTAGGTGTCGGGACTGCCGGGCACGAAGGCGGTGGCCCCGAGACCAGACTCCCGGACCTGCCAGATCCGCTCCTCGGCGTCCTCGTCGTCGTAGAGCTTCTCACCCCGGTATCCCTTGGCCTTGCGCATGGCCGCCATGAACCGCTCGGCCTTGTGGTCGGACTCGTCTTTGGTCTCGCCCCCGAACTCGGCCATGAGCCAGCCCTCGCCGTCGGGCAACATCTCCAGCTCCCCGAGATGGACGCCGAGCTTGCGGTTGTCCTCGATCAAGTGGGCGTCGAAGCCCTCGAGCGCCACGGGTCGGTGCCGGCGGGCTTCCATGATCTGCCCGGTGGCCTCGTAGATGTCCTCGAAGCCCACCACCACCAGCGACCGGCCGGGCGGGCCGGCCACCAGGTGCAGCGTCGCCTCGAGCACGGTCACACACGTGCTCTCGGTCCCCACCAGCGCGTAGGCCACGTCGAAGCCGTACTCGGGCAGGAGCCCGTCCAGCCCGTAGCCGGACACCCGCCGGGGGAATTCGGGTAACCGCTCCCGGATGAGCGGGCCGTAGCGGTCGCGCAGGGCGCGCAGGTCCCGATAGATCTGCCCCCGTCTGCCCCCCTCGGCAGCGAGACGGGTGAGCTCCTCCTCACCGGTCTTGCCCACCCGCAGGCGCAACCCGTCGTAGGTGAGCACTTCCATCTCGGCCACGTTGTGGGCCATGCGGGGCCCGGCGCCGTAGAACTCCGACATGATCGAGTAGTTCCCGCAGGCGTTGTTGCCGATCATTCCGCCGATGGTGCAGTGGTCGTGGGTGGACGGGGTGGGCCCGAAGGTCACCCGGGGCTCGCCGCTCTCCCCGGTCTTGCGGAGCACGTCGAGCACGAGGCCGGGCTGCACCCGGGCCAGCTGTCCCTGGCGGTCGAGGTCCAGCAGTCCGTGCACGTGCTTCGAGAAGTCCATCACCACCGCCGCGTTGCAGCACTGCCCGGCCAGGCTCGTGCCCCCTCCCCGAGAGAGCAGCGGAAGCCCGTGCTCCCGGCACGCATCGACCGTCGCCACCACGTCGTCGACCGACCGCGGGACGACCACGCCGATGGGCAGCTGGCGGTAGCTCGAGCTGTCGGTCGAGTACAGCGCCCGGTCGCCGGTCGAGAAGCGCACCTCGCCTTCGATGCGGCGCCGCAGGTCGGCCTGCAGTGCCCGGGCCTGGGGCGAACGGGCGTCCCCGTGGCGAGAGGGCGTGATCTCCACGCTCGCCCGCATGCCCGTGCCGCTCACCATCGAAGCTGCTTTACCCCGGGGCCGCCGGCGCCCACACGGCTCGTCGCCCTCAGGCCGCCACAGCCGCCTCCAGGCAGTACACCGCACAGGCCCGCCGCAGCACCGGTTGGGCGACGTTGCGCACGTGAACACCGCCGGGGGTGACGGAGCGTTCCGTGCCGTTGTGGGCGTGTCCGTGAATGGCGAGGTCGGCACCGGCCCGGTCGATGGCCTCGGCCAGCAGGTAGCTGCCCAGGAAGGGGTAGATCTCCGGCCGCTCCCCGCGCAGGGTGCCGTCGACCGGTGCGTAGTGGGTGAGGGCCACCCGGCGGTCGGTGCCCAAGCCGGCGAGCTCCTCGCCCAGCCGCTCGGACAGCTCCATGGTGTGGCGTATGAAGGCCTTCATGAGGGGCTCGCCGAAGTCGCTGCCGCTGGCTCCGAGGAACCCGCCGCCGAAGCCCTTGGTGCCGGCCACCCCGAGGGTCTCGTTACCGACGTGCAGCACCGTCGACGAGCCTTCGAGCACCTCTACCCCGGCATCGGCCATGATGCCGGCGATCCGGTCCTCCTGGTCGCCGTGGTAGTCGTGGTTGCCCAGCACGCACACCGCCGGCGTGGCCAGGCCCGCCATCTCCTTGGCCAGGATCTCCGCCTCGTGGGGGTCGCCCACGCGGGTGAGGTCGCCCGCCACGAGCAGGACGTCCGCCTCGTCGGCCAGCTGCTCGAGCTGCGGCCGCAGGCGGCCGGCGGCATCGGCGCCGAAGTGGACGTCGGCCATGGCGGCGATGCGGATCACGTGAGGTGCTCGGGCTCGCCCGGCGCGTCCAGGGGGACCACCGTGATGTCGTTCACGACCTCGCGGTCGCCGGCTGCTCTGGTGGCGACCTCCATGGCCGCCTGCCGGCGCTCCTCGGTGGGCACCGAACCCATGAGGTGCAACCGGCCGCCGGCGGACTCGACTGTCAGGGCCAGGTTGGCCACGCTCGGGTCGTGGCCCAGCTCCTGGCGAATGCTCTCGCACAGATAGACGTCGGCGTCAGCGGTCATCGTCGTGACCTCGTGGTGGTGTCCTCGCCCTCGGGCCCGTCACTCCACGCCCACAGCGTCGAAGAGCGCCTTCACGGGCCGCCACGGGACGCCCAGGTCGTCGGACATGGCGTAGAGCAGCAGGGAGAGCACACGTCTCGTCCCGTGACGGCGGGCCCGGCTCACCAGGTAGTCCCAGTCGAGCTCGCCACCGCCGATGAGCCCTAGTGCGTCGTACCAGTGATGAGGCACGTGCTCGTCGGCGGTGACGGCCTTGATCACCACCAGGTCCTCGGGGGGGATGACGCGGGCCCGGCAGGAGCCGAAGCTCTCCACGGTGCTGCGGGCCAGCATCTCCTCGTCGAGGTAGATGTCACCGGAGGAGCGGAAGATGACGTCGACGAGCATGTCGTGCTTGTACCCCTTGAAGAGCCACCGCGGGTCGCGTTCCTCGGTGTCGAAGCCCGCCGCCGCCAGCGCCTCGAGCACCGGCCGGGCGGACTCGGGACGCACGAAGAAGTCGATGTCGTGGGTCGATCGCGGCCGGCCGAAGGCAGCCGAGCCGATCCCGCCCATGAGGACGTACGGGATGCCAGCGCCTTCTACGGCGGCCACCGCCTCCGACAGCACCGACAGGAGATAGCCGTCCGGCTCCAGGCCCTCACTGCGGCCTATGTCGTGGCCGTCGCCGTGGCCCTCCTCGTGGGGCTCGCTCTGTCCAACCCCGAGGTCGGCGATGGCGGCGGCTGGCTGTGGACGGGCCATGCGAGGCGCGTACCCCGGGCCGACCTCGTCCAAGCGGTCAGCGCTTGTGGGCCTTGCCGCCCTGGAAGAGCTGGCGCCAGTCGTGCTCGGACACCTCGATGTCGTACTGCCGCGCCGCCGCCGTGATCCGCTTCCAGGCTCGGTCCCGCTCGGCGTCGGTGACGCCTTCGACCTGGTCGAAGCGGGCGATGGCGTTTCGCACGTGGTTGGCGTCGGTCAGCGGTTCCTTGCGCTGCTCCGAAAAGGCGAACTCGCTGTCCTCCAGCCTGTTCTCCTCGGCCGTGGACAGCCCCTGGGTGCTCCGGGACACGTGACGGCCATGGGCCCTGGCACTCCGGGCGGCCCGGGCCTTCTCGAGGTTGCGCCGGGCAGCTTGCTTCTGCTTCGTCGTTGCCATGCCAATTGCGATACCCAACCGACGCCAGGGGACCACAGGCGGCAACCCCGGCTGCCCTACGGCATTCACCGATAGGGCTCTTGTGGGCGTCGTCCGGAGCCGTCCCGACCGTTTCGTGGGAGGCCGAGTACTCTGCCCGCCCATGACCGCCGGCGTTCCGGCCCATCCCCGTGCCGAGGTTCAGGCGGTTGTGGACACGTACTGCGAGCTGCGCCGGCGCATCGAGGAGGGCCTCGAGCCCAACGGCTTCGGCGCCCTGGCCGATCTCTACACCGACGACGCCGTGTACGTGGATGCCGCCTGGGGCCGCATCGAGGGCAAGGAGGCCATCGCCCACTGGCTCGAGCATTCGATGGTCGGCTTGGGCGACTGGCGCTTCCCTGTCGAGTTCACCGCCATCGAAGGCGACGACGTGGTGGTGAAGTGGACCCAGGTCATCCCTGGGCGCCGTCCGGACGGGACGCCCTACACCCAGTCGGCGTACTCGCGGCTTCGCTACGCCGGCGCAGGCAAGTTCTCCTACGAGGAGGACCTCTACAACATGGCGCACGTCCTCGACGACCTCGCCGAGAGCGGGTGGCGGCCGAGCGAGCCCATGAACGTCCCTCCCGAGCACCCCGATCGCAACTGGTCCCTGCCGGGCACCTGACCGGCCGCCGCCACGGCCCGGCCTCACCGGGGACGCTTCGCTACGGTTTCGTCGGGGGCGCTGTCGGTGGGAGCGATGGCTCCGGAGGAGGGGACCGAAGTGAACGAACGAGTGTGGGGACGCGTGGGGGCGTTGTCGGGTCTTGTGTTCGTCGTGCTGAGCCTGCTGGGGGCGTTCCTCTACCCGGAGCAGCCACGCTCGGACAGCCCGGCTGCCGTCACGGCGGCATGGGTGCACAACCACCGCGTGGCGCTGCAGGCGGGGATGATCATCTCGCTCTTCGCCGCCGGTGCCCTGGTGTGGTTCGTCGGCTATCTGCGCACGCGCATCGGCGACGAGCGGGATCGAGCGGTCAAGGTCGGGGCCACGGTGCTGTCAGGTGGGATCGCCGTCGCCATCATGTCGGCGCTGGCCGTCATGCCGACCGCCATCCTGGCCTTCATGGACGCTCAGCCCGGAGGCATACACGACGCCGTCCTCGTGCGCATGCTCGGCGACCTCAACACGGTGTTCTTCTCCGCGGTGTCGGTGATGTCGGTCGTCTTCCTCGCCGCCCTGGGGGCAGCCATGCTCGACCGCCAGCTCCCCGCCCCGTGGCTGGGCTGGCTCTCGCTCGTGTTCGGCGTGGTGAACGGCGTCGCCGTGTGGGTGGAGATCACCTTCAGCAGCTACCACGGCAAGGTGTGGAACACCATCGGGTGGGGCGCCTACATCGGGTTCCTGGCCGTGATCCTGCTGTCGAGCCTGACCACGATGGGAGGACGCCTCGAAACCCGCGCCCGGTCACTGGCAGTTTCTTAGGAGGGCCGAGGCCGAGGTCATCCCGCCTTGTGGTAGGTGAGGAGCAGCACGCCGCTTCCCGACGTGTCGGCCTGGCCCAGGGCCAGCTTGGCCGGGGCCGGCATCCCATCGGGAAAGAGCCGCTTGCCGTTCCCCAGGACGACCGGGAACACCATCAACCGGTACTCGTCCACGAGATCGTGCTGCGCCAGGGTCTGGACGAGCTGGGCGCTCCCTTCGACGAGGAGGTTGCCCTCGACCTCATCGCGCGCCGCGCTCACGTCCCGTACCACGTCGCCGCGCAGGACCGTGGTCTCGCCCCAGGTGGCGTCTTCGTCGCTCAGGGTCGACGAGACCACGTACTTCGGGATGGCGTTCATCCGCTTGCCGAAGTCGTCGCCGCCCATGTTGGGCCAGGCAGCGGCGAATCCCTGGTAGGTGACCCTTCCGAGGAGCAGCACGGTGGCGTCGAACAGCTCGTCCATCTTGAACTTGTCTCCTGCCTCGCCCCGGTCGAAGTCGAAGGTCCACCGCGGCTCCTCCATGACTCCGTCGAGGGACAGGAATTCGGTGACGACGATTCGGCCCATGGTTCCTCCTGGCTCGGCGTCCCATTCTCGTCACTCAGACGGCGCTCGGCCGGGAAACTCATCTCTCCAGGAAGCTCAGGGGACGAAGAGCATCCCCTTCGGTGGCTGGTTCACGCCCGGCACCTGATTCACCTGGCCGGTGTTCGTGTCCAGCACGGCCAGGTAGTTGGGTCCGTTCCCCGGGGTCGCCGACACGAAGGCCGTGCCCGGACTGAAGTGCCCCGTAACGGCGACCACCTCGTTGTCGGTTGAGTCGGTGAAGTAGAGGGTCCCGTCATTGGTCGTCGCCCAAGCGGTGTCGTCGATCGACTGGGACAAGTTGAGGACGAAGAGGCCGGAAGGGCCGCTGTTGTCGTGGCCACCCATGTAGACCTGCTGCTGGTCGCCCTGGCTGTCCAGCATGAAGGCGCCGCCGAAGCGACCTGCCGAGGCCGGCACCACCCCGTTCGAGTCTGGGTCGGTCAGCCCCAGCGTCTGTGTCTTGCCCTGGTGGGGACCGGTGTTGGCGACTGACGCCGTGGCTCCATCGGAGTAGAGCTGGGTGAGGGTGGCCGTCGTCCCCGACAACGACGCCTCGTACACGGCGGGCACGTTCGGATACGACGCCGAGGTGGTGTCGGGATTCGAGGCGCTGAGCAGGATCTGCCCGTTGTAGACGGAGACGGCGTCGGTCGCCCCGCCGTGAGGGAGAGAGGAGGAGCTGTAGGTGTACGAGGTCGGCGTCGAGGAGCTCGGGTCGATGGTGAAGAGGCTCGAGTTGCCGTCCTCGTTCAGGGTGCCGATCAGCCTGTTGTTGGCGGGATCGGCGCCGAGGCCGTCGCACCGGCCTGTCAGCGTCCAGGTATCGAGCAGCGTTCCCGTAGGGCTCAACTCGGCGATCGTGCTCGTGCCGCCTCCGGTCGACCCGCTGTTGTTCTGGAAGCTCACGAAGAGGTCGTTGCCGAGCTGAGTGATGTCGTCGGGTTTGTACATCGTCGACGTGCCCGTGGCGACAACCGTGGTGGTGTAGCCGGCGGAGGTGCCGCCTTGCGCACCAGCGGATGGGACCAGGGTGGCGAGGCTCAATGCAGATCCGACAACGGCTGCGGAAACTGCGGCGATCACGGAACGGGTCGTCATGATGGTCATGACCTCCTTTGGCTTCCGCCAGGAGCCTAGGAACGCGACCTTGCCGTCCGGTTATCTGCACGTGGCGCCAAAGTGAACTCTGCGGACGGCGAGCACCGAGCCAACGGTTCGCGCACTGTTGACGCACGATGAGCCCAACACGCCCTGCGTCGGGGGCGCCTCAGTTGCGGATGATCACGACGGGGCAGTGGGCGTGGCCGGCCAGGAACTCGCTCACGGAACCGATGAGCATGCCGGCGAACTCGCCGTGTCCTCGGCTCCCGACGACGATCAGCGACGCCTCCTTCGACAGCTCGACCAGCGTCGGTGCCGCCGCGCCTTCGAACACCCTGGTGGTCACCGAGATGGCCGGGCTGGCGCCGAGCACCTGGCGCACGGTGTCCTGCAGGAGCTGGTTGGCTTCCGCCCCCGGGTCGTAGCCGTCGGGCCACGGAGGAGCCCATCCGAACATCGTGGGGTAGTGCCAGATGATCACCGCCAGCAGATCCACGCCGCTGAGGGCCGCCCATCGCGCCGCCCAGGTCAATGCGTCCTTGGACTTCTCTGAGCCGTCCACCCCGACGACGACTGGACGTCGGTCGGCGGCAGAACCATTCTCCGCACCAGGCTGAGCCGTCACGTGCTTCCTCTCGAGATGGCCTGACGACCGGCACCGGTCGCTCGAGCGCCGGCCGGGCTCACCCTACCGGCTCGCTTTCCACCGTCAAGGGCTGGTCCCGACCGCACTCACTCCTGTCCCACCCACCGTTACACTGCGCCTTCGTCGATGCCGACCCTTGGCAACCCTGACGGTGCGCCGAAGGCCCATCCGGAGGCCTCTGACCCTCCGTCAGGGGGCCCGGGAAAGCGCCGCGCCACCCTCCTGATCACCGGCGCCTTGCTGACAGCCCTGGTGGTGGCCGGGATCGTGGCCGCCCTCACCATCCCGGGCACCACGACACCGGTGTTGAGCGGACGGTCAGGCGGCAAGGCTCCTGCCTTCTCTCTCGCTGTCCTGGCGGAGCCGAACGGGACGGTGAGCTCCTCGCAGCTCTCGGGTGAGGATCTCGTCCTCAACTTCTGGGCCTCGTGGTGCTTTCCCTGTCAGCAGGAGATGCCCACGCTCCAGCAGGCCTCGCTTCGTCTCCGCGGCAAGGTGCGCTTCGTGGGCATCGACACCAACGACACCCGTTCGGCCGCTCTGGGCTTCCTCGCCCGCGTGCATGTCAGCTACCTGACCCTGTTCGATCCTCATGGCGACGTGGCCGGTTCGTACGGCCTGTTCGGTCTGCCCACGACAGTGTTCGTCTCGCACACGGGCATCGTGATCGGACGCCACAGTGGCCAGTTCGACGCCGCCGGCTTGCAGGCAGCCCTCACCCAGGCCTTCGGCGCCTCCGCCGCTGGGTCGTAGCCAGGCTCGAAGCGCCCCGCCCACGCCAGGTCGGCGGAGGTAGCGTTTTTCTCGGAAGAGACCGCCGACCGGCTCCGGGGTCGTCCGTCCGAAAGGAGTGCCATGTCCCAGTACCTTCCGCCCGAGGCACCGGCCACGGTCACCACCTTCCCGATCACCACCGCCTTTGACTTCGTCGAGTACCGGACCGTCCGTACCCTGGGTTCGTGCTTCGGGTTGGTGGTCCGCTCCATGGGAGCCGTCCGGGGCATCGGGGCCTCCTTCAAGGCGCTTGCCGGTGGTGAGGTCGGTCAGTACACGAAGCTGTTGGAAGACAGCCGCCGTCATGCCATGGACCGCCTGATCGAGAACGCCCGCATCATGGGCGCCAACGCCGTCGTCGGCATGCGATTCGATTCGTCCGAGATCGGCCAGAGCTTGACCGAGATCGCCGCCTACGGGACGGCGGTCGTCGTCGAGGCACGCACTCCGTCCTGATGGCGGTGGTCTTGGGCGTCGTGGGGTTCGCGGTCCTGGTCGCCGTCGTCATGAGCATCTTCGTGAGAAGGCACGGCGAGTCGCCGGCGCCCGAGCCGGGCTGGACGCCCACCGAAGAGGTGTTCAGGGACCCGGCCAGCGAGCGCCTCATGCGGGTGTGGACCGATCCTGGCGGAGGGCGCCACTACCTCCCCGATCGATAGCTCCTCGGGCGCGGGGCTCGCATGAGGCGCGTGTTCGCTGACGTGCCTAGCCGCCGAGCACTTGCCTTGTTCTCACCGTGATCAGCTTCTGTACGAGCGCCTTCGGCAAGGGCTGGTCCACAGGGAAGCGCAGGGCTCCGGACGACTTCTCGTAACGCGAGAGCTCGTCCCCAAGCTCCGAGAAGACGGAGCCACTGTGTGGCAGGTAGCTCAGGTGGTTCTTGAAGGCGGCAAACCCGGCGATGACCTTGCCCTGAGACCGGAACGCCGGGAGGCCGTAGGACATGCCCTCCTCGGCGTCGGGGAGCACCTCGAGAATCGTCCGGCGGAGAGCCTCGAGCGTGCTTCGTTTGGGCTCGGGCAACGAGGCCAGGTAGTCGTCCACCTCTTTCTTGGACATGGCGCCACTATGACCCGGGCCGTCGGGCCCGTTCCACCCTGGCCTCCGGTCGCCGTTGCAATCGCTGTTGGCGAAGCGTCCTTCAGGTCATCGGCGACGAAGCGCCGACGGCTCTAGAAACGCTCTTCCTCCACGACCCGGCGGCTGCCGACTCCGGCACCTCGGTCGACCACCACATCGCGTCGGCGCGTCCCACCGAAGCCACCCCAGCTACCCCAGAACAGCAGCGAGAGCACGAAGCCCACGGCACCGACGACCATCAGAATGACTCCGATCGTATGGATGTTGAAGCCGTGCGTATTGCTCACGCTGATTCCCCAGTCCAGCACGGCGCCGACTGCAAACAGAAGGATGCTCACCCCAATACCCATCGAACTCCACCTCCCAGTAGAGGAATTTCTTCCCATGGTCGGAGCACAGGAAACGAAGTTCGCTCTTCGGATCGCGGTCATCGGTGGTGGCCGGGCGTCATGCGGTCAGGAGATGCTGGCGCCCCGTGGGGCGCCTGGCTGGCGTGGTCGCCCGCAAGGCACCGACGGCGGTCCCCTCACAGGCGAGGTGGTCCCGGGCACCCCATGAGCCTGACCCTTGAACGGCAGAGCGATCCGACTGCCTGCTCCGGCGGGGTCCCACGCTTCGGGGAAGGGGAGGGGAGGGCGGGACGACCTCGCCGCGGGAAGCTCCCCCGCCCGCCGAGTGAGGTCGGGTCCTCGGGGTAGGCCGGTTTGTCCCCGCAACCCTTGCATCGGCCAGCGGAACACGATCAGATGAGAGCCCCCACTTCCGCTTCCAGCCGTCGTCGACGACCCAGGAGGTCGACATGAAGAACGAAGAAGTGAAGAGCAATGTCATCCCCCTCCTCTCGGGTGCCGAGGCCGAGAACGAGGCGATGCAGGCTGCCGATCAGGCCCGGGAGGCGGCCCTGGGGGCGGCGGACGATGTGGCGGCCGCGGAGCTCGCCCGCTCCGAGTTGATCCACCGGGCTACCGTCGCCCGCGCCGACATCATTCGGGCCGCCACCGTGGCGCGCGCCGAGGCACTGAAAGAGCTCACCAAGCGCCATGACGAACAGCTCAGGGAGGCAGAGGCGTCCCGCGCCGAGGCCTTCAGGAACTCCGAGGAGCGCTACAGCACCTCGTTGCAGCGGGCTGAGACCGTCGCCGCCCGTTCGGTGGAGCAGGCCTACCAGGACGAGTTGGCTGCCGCTCAGAGGGCTCACGAGGAAGCGCTGCGGGCGGCCGAGGTCGCGGCACGAAGCGCGTCGGAACGGGCCCAGGCGATCAAGCAGGCCGGGGCGCTGCGCGCCGAGTCGATCTATCGGGCCGGAGTCGAACGGGCGACGGGCCTGAAGGAGGCGATCGGCCGGTACGGCGAAGCCGTTACGAGTGCCTCGAAAGCCCGTGCGGAGCAGCTTCAAGCAGCCCTGCGCGACCACGACGAGGCCATGTCGCGGGCGACGGCGGTCTTCGAAGAAGCGTTCCAGGCTGCAGACGAGCTCGTCGCCGGCGGTGCTCTGGGGGAGGCGTCACCCGGAGACGACGACGCCGAGGCGCTCCACGCGCAGGACGGCGAAGCTCGGGGGGCGTCCACCAAGACCGCCGGCTGATCGGCGATCGGCCCCGGGCCGCTGGGTAGCGGGCTATGAGCCCCCGCATGCGACTGATGCGGTGGATTGGCACGAAGACTGCGTCCCAGGCTGAGACGGCGCCGATTTCGGTGGGGCGGGGATCTGGGGCCCCGGCAGGTTGAGAGGCTGGGTGGCCTGACCGTTTGGGGTCGTGAGCTGGGCCGAGGCGATGCTCTGGCTCCCGGGCCACCAGGCAATGAAGATCCCGTCACCGCTGGTTGCCGTCACCTCACTCCCGTTCCCGAGGGTCAGGGAAAGGGCCGTGACCCCGACACCGGTGCGGCCCTCGACGAGGGTGTAGGGCTGAGCGTCCCGAGCCAGCACGCTTACCTCGTCGACGGCGATCGCTCCAGGGCCGACGGAAGCGTCCGACGCCTTGATCCATCGCAAGGACGTGGCCGTCGGAGCGGAGATGCACAGTGCGCCGCTCGGGCCGCCGTTTCCGAACACCGTGACTGTGTAGGGGCCTCGAACATCGCTCAACTCGGGAACGAAGGACGCGACGTCGGGGCCGGGACCCTTGTTGGAGGGAGGGGACGGGACAGCTTGGGCGAGGTGCGCCTGACACGTGGTGTCGGCGGCGCTGAGCTGTCCGGTGGCAGGTGCCGTGGGAGCGGCCGACCAACCGGCGAAGGCATAGGGCTGGCTCCCACCGACGAGGAGGATGGTCGAAACCGTGGCGGCGATCCCGGTCGCACCTGCGACCGCCACCCACCTTCCGGGCCTGCGGTGCTGTTGGGAGAGCGCTTCGATGAGCGCCTGTCTGTGCGAGGTGACCCACTCGTCACTGAGATCGGGTACGGGCGGGGGAGACAGATCGATCATGAGGACTCCTTCAAGATGAACTGTGGTCTGTTGCCGAGAGCGGCCTGAAGCTTGGAGCGGGCGCGTGACAGACGTGATCGGACGGTGCCGACCGGCACGGCGAGGACGGTGGCGGCCTCCTCGTAGGACAGCTCGCTCCAGAGGACAAGCAAGACGACCTCCTGCTCGCCTTCGGAGAGAGTGGATATGGCGTCCAGGGCCTCTTGGAGCCTCGCTTCGGTCATGGACCTGCCGACAGCCTGATCCTCGGCGGCCGGGGCGACCGGTGGAGTGGGCAGCCGCTCCGCCGCCGCCCACTCCCTGTGCCGACCGCGAAGGGCGTTGCGCACGACGTTGTTCGCCACGCCCAGGAGCCAAGGGAGAGCGCTGTCGGGGTTGCCGAGTGGCGCCCGGTGGCGATGGCGCCAGGCCTCCAGGAAGGTCGAGCTGGTGAGGTCCTCGGCCAACACCAGATCTGCGGTGCGGCGGGCACAGAACTTGTAGACGGCCTGAGCGTGACGATCGAAGAGATGACCGAAGTCAGCAGCCTCCGAGGATTCGCCGGCCGAGACAGACCGCAGCACCGTGGTCAGCCTCACACCTCATAATGTCCGCACGGGCCCGAAGAGTTCCGGTCAGGGCAAGACCGACCGGAAATCTTGCTGCGCGTGGGCGCTCCCGCAGGTCTGCCGCGCCTCCGACTGTCTGTCTGGCATCGACGCGTCAAGAGACCGAAGACGGTGAGCCGGCCTGTAGGCGGGGTTCTGTGACGTCTCCTTCGAGGCGCCGGTGGCCATCCATCTGTGCGGCCTACCTGGGGACCGCCCCCCTCTCGGGGAGCAGAGCGGGCCACTGCTGTCCCACGTTCAGCCTTGCTCCGGGTGGGGTTTACCGAGCCGGCCGGGTCACCCCGGCCGCTGGTGCGCTCTTACCGCACCGTTTCACCCTTGCCTGTGCGGGCCACGCCCGCCATCGGCGGTCTGCTCTCTGTTGCACTTTCCTTCGAGTCGCCCCGACTGGCCGTTAGCCAGCACCCTGCCCTGCGGAGCCCCGACCTTCCTCGACCCGGTGTCCCTCGAAGGGCCCGGGCCGCGGCCACCCGGCCGACTCACCGTCACCCACCAGTTTGCCAGGGACGCCGTTGGAGCGACACCCCCTGGATAGGGTTGGCCCCCATGGCATCCTCCGACGCACCGATGCCGGCGCTGTTTCCCGACGAGCGCGTGGAGGCGCTGTCCATCGGCGCCCTCCTGGCGCAGGTGCAGGTGGCCCTGAGCGGCGCCTTCCCCAATAGACGCGGTGTCTGGGTCCGAGGCGAGATCCAGACCATCGCCGACCACCGCAGCGGCCACTGCTACATGGATCTCGTCGACCCGGACACCGCCCGGGGTCGGGAGCGTCCCGTGCTCAAGGTCAACTGCTGGCGCACGACGTGGGGTCCGATCCGCAGGTTGCTCGCCGCCCAGGGCATCACCCTCCAGCCGGGCATGGTGGTCACCCTGCGGGGACGGGTCGAGCTCTACGCGCCGCGCGCCCAGGTCAACTTCATCGCCTCCGAGGTCGATGTCTCCGCCCTTCTCGGCAGGATGGCCGCGCAGCGGGCCGCGCTCCTGGCGGCGCTCGAGACCGAGGGGCTCCTGCGGTGCAACGCTGGGCTGGCGGTGCCGGCCGTTCCCCTTGTCGTCGGGCTGGTGGCGAGTCCGGGCACGGAGGGCTTCGACGACTTCGTGGGGCAGCTCCGGGGCTCGGGTCTGGGCTTTTCCGTCCGGCTTGCCGCCGTCCAGGTCCAGGGCCTCCGGGCGCCGGCATCGATCGCCAACGGACTGGCGACGGTGTCCAGAGCGGGTTGCGATGTCACCGTCCTCGTCCGAGGAGGAGGGGCCAAAGCCGACCTCGCCGCGTTCGATACCGAGGTGGTGGCACGCGCCGTGGCCTCGCACCCGCTACCCGTCTGGACGGGGATCGGCCACACCGGGGACCAGTCTGTGGCCGATGTCGTGGCCAACCGCGCCTTCATCACTCCCACCGAGTGCGGACAGGAGCTCGTCCGGCGAGTGACCACCTGGAGCGAGGCGGCGCTCGGCAGGGCACGGTATGTCGCCAACCGCGTCGTCGAAGTGGTGGGAGACGCCGATGCTGACCACGTCCGCTCTCGCCATCGCTTGGCCGGCGCCGCCCGGGCTCAGCTCAGGCACCACCGGCAGGGGGTAGAGGGCCGCGCCGCTCGACTGAGCGCACAGGCCAGGCGCCAGCTCGAGGCGGCCGGCCTGGACCTGGAGCGCCGGACGGTCCGGCTGGCCCCGTTGACGCTCGCCGCCGTGGCCCATCACGAGGACCGGCTGGCGTCCCTGCGCAGGCTCTTGGGCGCCTACGACGTGGACCGGCAGCTCGAACGCGGCTACACGCTCACCTTGGACGAACAGGGGACCATCGTGCGGTCGGTCCGTGCCCTCGAGGACGGAGTGGCCCTCGTCACTCGCTTCGCCGATGGCTCCGCTCGGTCCGTGGTCGACTCGGTGACCATGTCGTCCTCGGACGAGAGGGCGGCACATGACCGCCGATAGACCGTCGGGGGACGCCGGCCACGAGATCCCGGTGTCCGAGCTGAGCTACACGCAGGCCAGTCGCGAGCTCGACGCCATCGTGGAATTCTTCGAGCAGCGGGAGGTCGACGTCGACCTGCTCGTGGCCAGGCTCGAGCGTGCCACCGCCATCGTCGACGAGCTCGATCGCCGAATCCGTCAGACCAGGATGCAGGTCGAGGAGCTCGTGCCCCGCCTCGAGGCGGCTGCTCGTGCCGCCGCTCGGCCTTCGCCACAGCCGGACCCCGCCCGGCCGGACCCCGCCCGGCCGGACCCCGCCCAGCCGGAC
>DMNK01000076.1:24020-28934 GCA_003453695.1 Acidimicrobiaceae bacterium
CCGGACCCCGCCCAGCCGGACCGCGCCGAGCCGGAGGACGGCGAGCTCGAGGAGTGGGACGACGATGGGCCGAGCGACGACGAGGGCTCGGGCTCCGAGCGGCCACTGTTCTGACCCGACCAAGCTCGCGCCCGGCGGTCTCACGGGCCGGGATTCGGCTCAGTGGATGCGGCGGTCCATTCCCTCCCAGTAGGGCTCGCGCAGCTCTCGTTTCAAGATCTTCCCCGAGGGCGTGCGCGGCAGCGTGTCGGTGACGTCGACGGACTTCGGGCACTTGTAGTGGGCAAGGCGGGACCGGCAGAAGGCGATCACCTCGGCCGTGTCGAGACTGGCCCCGGCGGTGGGGACGACGATGGCTTTGACGGCCTCGCCCCACTGGGCGTCAGGCACACCGATGACCGCTGCGTCGGCGACGCCCGGGTAGGCGAGGACGACATTCTCCACCTCGGCCGGATAGATGTTCTCCCCGCCCGAGACGATCATGTCCTTCATCCGGTCGTGAAGGAAGAGGTAGCCCTCCGCGTCGAGGTACCCGGCGTCACCGGTCCGGAGCCAGCCGTCGGGACGCAGCGTGGCCGCCGTCTCGTCGGGGTTCTGCCAGTAGCCGAGCATGTTGTAGGCAGAGCGTGTCCACACCTCTCCCACCGTCCCTGGAGCCACCTCTTCCTCGGTGTCGGGGTCGACGGCCTTGAGCTCGACGCCGGGCAGCGCCTTTCCGGCGGCCCGCAGGAGGTGCCGGCGCGGACCGCTCGGATCGTGGTCCTCGGGATCGAGCCTGACGATGGCTCCCGATGTCTCGGTCATGCCGTACACCTGGGCGAACCGGCATCCGAAGGCGTCCATGCACCTGACCAGCACGTCCTCGGCAATGGGGGACGCCCCGTAGAAGACGATCTCGAGGCTGTTGAGGTCGGCGTCGCGTAACCGGGGCACGGCGAGCAGCGCCATCAGCGCGGCGGGGACGAGAAAGGCGTGGCTCACGGCTTCGGCCTCGACGAGCCGTACCAGCTCGACCGGGTTCATGTCCCGCAGGATGACCGAGGTCCCGCCTCGCGACATCCCCGCCAGCGCCCATCCCGAGCCGCCGATGTGGAAGAGCGGCATGGCCACCAGGCTGATGGTGTCGGCATCGATCTGGAAGGCGTGCAAGGCAGCCTCGGACAGGATGGTGGCGATGTTGCGGTTGCCGAGCATCACCCCCTTGGGCAGGCCGGTCGTCCCCGACGTGTAGAGCTGCAAGGCCACGTCTTCGGGACCGCCCACGAACCCGGGGTCGTCGCCGGCGTGCCCGCCGGCCCAGTCCTCGTAGGCGACCCGTCGGGCCAGGTCCGAGGCTCCTCCCTCTTCGGCGTGGTCCTTTGGATCGCCCAGCACCACGATGCGCCGTACCGACGGCAACCCGCTCGCCATGCCGGCCAGGCACGGCAGGTAGTCGGGGTGGACCACGAGCACAGACGCACCGGCGTCGTCGATCACGGCTGCCATCTCGGCCGGAGCGAGCCGCCAGTTGACGGCCACGTTCACGGCGCCGATGAGGGCACCTCCGAAGAGGACCTCGAAGTACTCGATGCCGTTGCGGTCGAGGAACGCCACCCGGTCAGCGGCGCCGACGCCTTCGCCAGCGAGGGCGTTTGCGACCTGGCCGGCGCGGTGATGATGCCCGGCCCAGGTGACGGTGCGCCCGTCCATGCGGAACATGGCGTTGTCGCCTGCCTGTTCGGCGTTCGTGCGCAACATCCCGGCCACGGTGAAGCGTTGCTCCACGGATGGCACCCCCTTGTCTTCGGTCGAGCGGGCGTCAAGCGTAGAGTCTCGGCTCGTGCCACGCTTCTCGCTCAGCGCCGTTGGCGCCGATCGCCCCGGCATCGTGGCGGCGGTGAGCGGCGCTCTCGTCGACCTCGGGTGCAATCTCGAGGATTCGACCATGGCGATCCTGCAGGGGTACTTCGCCATCCTGCTCGTGGTGTCGGCGGGTCCCGACGTCGACGCTCGCAGCCTGGAGTCCGCGCTGGCCCCGGTAGCCGAACGCCTCGACCTGGTGCTGTCGGTGCGGCCCCTGACCGAGCGTCACGGGCCGACGAACCAACGGGACGCCGTGGCGTGGACCTTCTCCGTGCACGGCGCCGACCGCACAGGGATCGTCCACGGGGTCACGGCCGCGCTGGCGGAGGTGGGCGGCAACGTCGTCGACCTGGCTACCCACTTGGTGGGCGGCGCCCAGGCGCCGGTGTACGTGATGACGTTGCGGGTCACCCTGCCGTCGTCGCCCGATCCCGAGGAAGCGGCGCGGCAGGTGCAGCAAGCCGCCCAGGCCCTCGGGGTGCACTGCACCGCCCACCCCGACGACTCCGACACCTTGTAGGAAGAAGCACGGTCGAGGCGCGCTACGGCTCATGGCGGTCCGCCCCGTGCTCGTCCTGCCTCACCCCGTCCTCAGCGCGCCGGCGGCGCCCGTGGGGGAGCTCGACCAGGCAGCGCTCGACCTCGCCGTCGACCTGCTCGACACCATGCGGGCCTCCCCGGCGTGCGTGGGACTGGCGGCGCCCCAGATCGGCGTGGCGCGACGGGCCTTCGCCGTCGACGTGACGGGCCATCGCAAGGCGCGCTCGTGCCACGGCGCCTTCGTGCTGTTCGACCCCGAGGTCGTCGCCTCCGCCGAGCCGGAGGTCGCCCGAGAAGGCTGCATGAGCGTCCCCGACCTCACCGGCGACGTGGCCCGCGCCACCAGGATGACCGTGGCGGGCACGGCGGTGGACGGGTCGCGCACCGTCCTCGAGGTCGACGCCTTCGAGGCTCGGGCCGTACAGCACGAGCTCGACCACCTCGGCGGCCTGGTCTTCCTGGACCGGGTGGCCGGCCCCCATCACGTGTTCCCCCGCAAGGTGTACCGGTAGTCCCGGTACCCTTCCCTCTGTCATGAGCGACGACCGCCTCTACTTCCGCCAGCTTCTCTCCGGACGGGACTTCGCCGCCGACGATCCCGTGGCGGCGCAGATGGTGAACTTCAGCTACGCCATCGGCGACCGGACCGAGGGGGTGGCTGTGGTCGTCGATCCCGCTTACGACGTGACTGGCCTGTTCGACCTGCTCGACCAGGACGACATGCGCTGTGTCGGTGTGTTGGCCACCCATTACCACCCTGACCACGTGGGCGGTTCCCTCATGGGCTACCCCATCCAAGGGGTCGCCGAGGTGCTCGAGCGGGTTTCGGTGCCCGTGCACGTCCAGCGGGCCGAGGCGCCGTGGGTGGTACGCGCCACCGAGATCTCCGAAGGGGACCTGGCCCAGCACGACAGCGGCGACGTGGTGAAGGTCGGGGACATCGACATCGAGCTGGTGCACACCCCGGGCCACACGCCGGGGAGCCAGTGCTTCGCGGTGGCGGGCCGGCTCGTGTCGGGTGACACCCTCTTTCTCGACGGGTGCGGGCGCACCGACCTGCCGGGGGGCGATCCCGAGCAGATGTACGAGTCGCTCACCACGCGCCTGGCCCGTTTCGGCGACGACACGCTGCTCTACCCGGGACACCTGTACTCGCCCGAGCCCTCGGCCACCATGGGCGAGACCCGCCGGCGCAACTACGTGTTCCGGTTGAAGACGCCCGAGCAGTGGCTGACCATGTTCGGGTCGTGAGCCTGGACCCTGGCGCCAGCGTCCTCGTGGTCGGCGGTGGTTTGGCGGGCTTGCGCTCCGTCGAGAGCCTCCGGGCTGGAGGGCACAGCGGTCCCGTTGTCCTCGCCGGTGCCGAGCGGCACCCGCCCTACGACCGGCCTCCGCTGTCCAAGCAGTTCCTGGCCGGCACGTGGGGTCTCGATCGGGTGGTGCTGCGCGGAGACGACAAGCTGGCGGCGCTCGGGATCGAGCTGCGTCTGGGCCGGCGGGCGGTGTCGCTCGACGCCGACGAGCGCGAGGTCCACTTCGACGACGGCAGTGTCGTGGGTTTCGACGGCCTGGTTGTAGCCACCGGCGCCCAACCCCGGACGATGGCCGGCACCGAGGGCATCACCGGCGTCCACGTGCTGCGAACCCTGGACGACTGCCTGTCGCTGGCCGGGGACACCGCCGACCCCGCTACGCGGGTGGTCGTCGTGGGCGCCGGATTCATCGGCTCCGAGGTGGCCGCCACCTTCCATGGCAAAGGGCGGGAAGTGACGGTGGTGGAGGCCCTTCCCGTCCCGTTGGCCCGGGTGCTCGGCGAGCAGATGGGTGAGGTGTGCGCCGGGCTGCATCGCTCCCACGGAGTGGACCTCCGGACGGGGGCTGCGGTCGCCGCTCTTCGCACCGCCTCTGACGGCCCCGGGTCGCAGGTGCGCGGGGTCCAGCTGCTCGACGGCACGATGATCCCGGCCGACGTGGTGCTGGTGGCGATCGGGGTGGAGCCGGCCACCGACTGGCTCGAGGGATCAGGCCTCGAGATACGAGACGGCGTGGTGGCCGACGCCGGTCTCCATGCAGCCGACGATGTGGTCGTCGCCGGCGACATGGCCCGCTGGTGGGACGACGACTACGCCGTGGAGCGCCGCGTCGAGCATTGGACCAACGCAGCCGAACAGGGCGTGCACGCGGCACGGAGCCTGCTCGCCGGGCGCAAGGCAGCCGAGGCGTACCGGCCCGTGCCCTATTTCTGGTCGGACCAGTACGACATCAAGATCCAGATGATCGGCATCCCCGATCCCGACGACACCGTGGAGGTGGTGGAGGGATCGCCTGAGAGCGGACGCTTGGTTGCCATCTACGGCCGCCAGGGCCGGCTGTCCGCTGCCCTGGGGTTCGGGCGTCCCCGCCAGCTCATGGGCTTCCGTCCCCTTCTCGAGCGCCGGGCACCCTTCGACGAGGCCCGGGTGCTGCTCTCTGCGTGAGGCGGGCCGCCACCTGCGCCTCCCTCACACCTGCCACACCAGTCCCTCCTGTTTC
>DMNK01000163.1:0-7738 GCA_003453695.1 Acidimicrobiaceae bacterium
GCAGGCGACCATCGCTAGCCCCGACGCCGCCATCACCTTCGTGGCCACCCCGGTCGGCGCCGTGGCCTCGGAGGTCGCCCGGGTCCTCGCCCAGCCCGGGCTGCGCCCCGACGCGGCGGTGACCGACGTGGGCGGCGTCAAGGCACCGGTGGTGGCCGCCGTGGCCGATCCCCGGTTCGTCGGCGGCCACCCCATGGCCGGATCCGAGCAGCTGGGCCTGGCCGGCGCGGACCCCGGCCTGTTCGTGGGGGCGACGTGGGTACTCACACCCACCTCGGACACCGACGACCGCGCCTATGCCACCGTGCAGGCGGTGGTGAGCGAGCTCGGCGCCGAGGTGCTGTCACTGTCACCGGAGCAGCACGACCTGTTGGTGGCGGTGGTGTCCCACGTCCCCCACCTGACCGCGGCCACGCTCATGAACGTGGCCGACCGGCGCGCTGAGCAGCACGGCGCCCTGTTGCGACTGGCGGCGGGCGGATTTCGCGACATGACCAGGGTGGCGGCCGGCCATCCCGGCATATGGCTGGACGTCTGCGCCGAGAACTCGGCGGCCATCGTGGCCGGCCTCGACGCCGTGGTCGAAGAGCTCACCGTCGTGCGCGACAGGATCGCGGCGGGCGACCAGGCTGCCTTGTTGCAGGCGCTCGAGCGGGCCGCTCGGTCGCGCCGTTCCCTGCCGGCTCGGGCGGTGCGGCCCGAGAAGCTCGCCGAGCTGCGCATGCCCGTGCCCGACCGGCCCGGCGTGTTCGCCGAGATCACCACCACCGCCGGCGACCTCGGCGTGAACATCTTCGACATGGAGATCGCCCACAGCGCCGAAGGCGACCGCGGTGTGCTCGTGCTGGTGGTGGACGCCGAGGCCGCCGACACCCTGTCCCAGGCCCTCGGGAGCCGCGGTTACCGGCCGACCACGGCGCACCTGTCGTGAGGCGAGCCGCCCCATGAGCGTGCCTGGCTCCGTGCCCGATCGGCTCGTCCTCTCCGGGGGCCGTCCCCTGCGAGGGCACGTCAGGGTCCCCGGCGACAAGTCGATCTCGCACCGGGCACTCATCCTCGGGGCACTGGCGGACGGGCGTTCCCGGGTGCGGGGGCTGTCGGACGGAGACGACGTGGAGCGCACAGCCGACGCCGTGCGCGCCCTCGGCGCCCGGTACGCCGACGACGAGGTGACCGGACACGCGCGCCTGCGGCAGCCGGAGCGGCACCTCGACTGCGGCAACTCCGGCACCACCATGCGCCTGCTGGCGGGAGCGGTGGCCCCCTTCGCCGTGCGGGTCGTGCTCACAGGAGACCCTTCGCTTTCGCAGCGCCCCATGGACCGGATCGCCGTTCCGCTGCGCTCGATGGGCGTGGGCGTCAGCGGTGAAGGAGCGCAGTGCCTGCCGCCGCTCGTCGTCGAGGGCGGCACCGTGCACGGCATCGACTACACGCCGCCCATGGCCAGCGCCCAGGTGAAGTCGTGCGTGCTCCTGGCCGGGCTCGGTGCCGACGGCGTCACGACGGTGCGGGAGCCCGTTCCGACCCGCCGCCACACCGAGGAGCTGCTCGAGCTGTGCGGGGCGCGCCTCGAGGAATCCGACGACGGCGACGCCCACGTGGTCCGGCTGGAGCCGTCGGTGCTCCATCCCTTCGAGCTGGACGTGCCCGGCGATCCCTCCCAGGCCGCCTTCTGGGTGGTGGCCGCCTGCACCGTGCCGGGGAGCGACGTGGTCATCGAAGGGGTCTACGTGGGCCCGGCCCGCCGTGGCTATCTCGACGCGCTCAGCCGCATGGGCGCCAACGTGGTGGAAGTCCCGGAGCGAGGTACCGGGACCATGGAGCACGTGGCCGACCTGCACGTGCGGGCCGGGGTGTTGCACGGAACCGAGGTCGACGCCGCCGAGATCACCGGATTGGACGAGGTCCCCGCCTTGGCCGTGGCGGCGGCGCTGGCCGAGGGCACCACGGTCCTTCGGGGCGTGGGCGAGTTGCGGGTCAAGGAGTCGGACCGCTTCGGCGGGGTGCTGTCGCTGGTGCGAGCCTTCGGCGGGACGGCCGAGGCCGACGGCGACGACCTCGTCGTGGCCGGTGTGCCCGAGCTGCACCCGTCCACCTTCGACTCGGCTGGCGACCACCGCATGGCCATGGCGGCGGCTGTGGCCGGGCTCGCCGCCGGGAACGGCGAGACCACGGTGACGGGCTGGAAGGCCACCGCCACCAGCTATCCCGCCTTCGGGGCCCATCTGCGCACCCTGGCCGGTTTCCACGACGCCGAGGTCGGAGCGTGACCGGCCGCAGGGCGCGCACCGTGGCCATCGACGGCCCGGCCGGAGCGGGGAAGTCCACCCTGGCGCGGGCCTTGGCCGAGCACCTGGGCCTCGATCGGCTCGACACCGGGGCCATGTACCGGACCGTGGCGTGGGCGGCACTGGACCGCGGCATCGATCCTGCCGACACCGACGCCGTGGCCGAGCTGGCCCGTCGCCTGCACATCGAGGTCGCCGAGCGGGTGCTCGCCGACGGCACAGACGTCACCACCGCCATCCGCACGCCGGCCGTGGACGCCGCCGTGTCGGCGGTCGCCGCCAACCCGGCGGTTCGCCGGGAGCTGGTGGGCCGGCAGCGGGCGTGGGTGGCCGCCCACGGCGGGGGGGTGGTGGAGGGCCGGGACATCGGCACGGTGGTGCTCCCCGACGCCGACGTGAAGATCTACCTGACCGCCGTGTCCGACGAGCGGGCCCGCCGGGCAGCCCAGCGGGACGGGGGGGCGCTGTCCGAGGTGGCAGCCGCTCTCGACCGGCGCGACACCCTCGATTCGTCCCGTCGCGTCTCGCCGCTCCCCGATGCTGCGGCCATGCCCGCCGACGCCATCGTCGTGGACTCGACCGGCAAGCCGGCGGCCGAGGTGCTCGAGGAAGTGTTGACGTGCCTGTGACGCCGACCAGCGACGGTCACGTGGCCGCCACGGCCGAGGCCATGTCCGACCGCCTGTACTTCCCGCTGCGAAGTGTGCTGCGCGGCATCACCCGGCTCTACTGGCGGGTGGACGTGCGGGGTGCCGAGCACGTCCCCGCCCAGGGCCCCGTCATCCTGTGCCCCGTGCACCGAAGCTTCATGGACTTCCTGGTGGCCGCCCAGGTGACGCGGCGCAAGCTCTACTACATGGCCAAGGACGACCTGTGGCACAACGCGCGCTTCGGTCGGTTCCTCGACTCCATCGGCGCCTTCCCCGTGGACCGAACCGGCGCCGACCGTCAAGCCATGGCCCGTTCCCAGGCGGTGCTGGAGCGCGGCGACGTCCTCGTGCTGTTCCCGGAGGGGACCCGCCGGGCGGGCCCGGTGATCGAGGAGCTGCACGAAGGGGCGGCATTCCTCGCCATGCGCACCGGGGCCCCCGTCGTGCCCATCGGCATCGGCGGCACCGCCGAGGCCATGCCCAAGGGTTCGAAGTTCGTGCGTCCCGTCAAGGTGCACGTGGTGGTGGGGCCGCCCATCGCCCCGCCGCAGCGCTCTCAGCGGGGCCGGGTTCCGCGCCATCAGGTGCACGAGCTGACCGAGCAGCTGCGGACCGAGCTCCAGGCGCTGTACGACGAGGCCGACGGGCGCGCCGCAGCCCGCTGAGGGCAACGCCGGCACACAGCACCACACCGATCGCCGAGGCGATGAGGCCCTCGGTGACCCGATGGGGCCGGTACCGAAAGCTCACCTCGTAGCTCCCCGCCGGCAGCGACACCGCTTGGACGAGGCCGTGTCGCACCACGGCGAGGGCTCGGGAGGGGCCGGCGGTTCCCGGCTCCGGCGACAGCGTGGCCTGCCAGCCACGGGCGTAGGCCTCGTTCCGGAGCAGGACGGCCGGCCTGTCCAGGTGCACGTCGATCCGGTCGTCGCCCCAGTCGGGGGCCGAGACCACGCGGGCCGTGCCGGCCGAGGCGGGCAGCAGGGAGGTGGAGCCCGCAGGCACCTCCTCGAACATGGCAAAGCCCTCCAACGTGCCGGCGTAGCTCCACGTCGGAGGCGTGACGATCTGGCTCAGCCCGCCCTCCAGGCGGTAGGTGCCCTGGCCGGCGGTGGCGACCAGGGGCGCCTGCACCGACAACTGGGCACGAGACGGTCCGGTCTGCTCGATCACGACGCCGCTGGCGTCGGGCGCACCGGGGACGTCGACGCGGAGTGTGCCCGCTGCCGGCACGCCGTCCGGTCCTTCCAACCAGTGCACGCCGGCACTGTCAGCGGTGAGCACTCCCACCCGCAGCCGGCGGACCCCCGATGCGCCGGGGACCGCCGCCGACACGGCCATGGAGATGGTGTGCACGGCGAGGGTGGTGCCGAAGTACCACGTGCGCGCCACACCCGAGGTCAAGGCCACGCTCCGCTGCGGCGGCGCGAACTGGGAGTAGTCAGCCACCGGTGTGGGGGGCGCCGACACCGGCGACGGGGGGCCGCGCCGGTCAGGCGGAACGGGCGGGAGAGGAGTGAGGGCGGCAGGGGGACCCGAGGTTCCGCGGAGTGGGGCAGACACTCCCGGGGGGGCGACCACGAGCGTCATGAAGTACTGGGGCGGGACGACGAGCAGGCCGAGGTCGAGGCGGGCGAGGCTTCCATCGGCGAGAGCGGACAACGACACGTTGCCCTGGAGGTGGGTGGCGGTGGCCGTTTCGTAGCGGGCGTCGGTGAGCGCGCCGTAGCCCTGGACGCTCGACAGCCGCCGCAACACGTTCAAGTCGGGTTGCCCCATGTCGTTGACCACGTTGCTGTAGTAACGGTCGGGGTCGTAGAGCGCGAACCGTGCCGTGGCGCCGCCCGGACCGCGTGGGGCCGCCGCCAGCGTCGAAACCAGCACCCGGCTGGCGCCGCTGGCGGTGACGGCCGTCCCCACCTGAGGGTCGCTCTGGGCCATGGCGTTGAAGAAGACGAGGTCTGCCACCACCACCGCCACCACGAGCGGCCCGAGGCGGCGGCCCAGCCGGGGTCCGCGCACCACCAGCCAGCCGGCAGCGAAGGCGACGCCGGTCGGGACGGTGAGGAGCAGGTCCTGGCCCCACAGCGTCGCGTAGGACACGGGCTGGGGCACGTGCATGAAGTGGGGGAGCCAAGGGCCGCCGGCGACGAGCATCACCTGGAGGACGACGACGGCCACCACCGGGAGCAGCGGGAGCACGACGTCCGGCGGCCATCGAAGTCGGCCGCCGCGCTGCGCCTCGGCAGGGGAGGGAGCCGGCGACAGCAGCATGTGGTCCACCCAGGCGGCGAAGAGCACCACCAGGGCCAGATCGACCTCCATCCAATTGCGCGACAGCAGACGCTGGCGGTTGTAGAGCGGGATCAGGCGCTCGAGGTGACCGATGGGGGTGAAGCCGCCCCACACGAGCACCACGCCGACGACGGCGATGACGTACCAGATCCACCACTGCCTCGCTTCAGGGTGGCGGCGATGTCGCCGGGCCAAGAGCCCGACGGCCGCCATGACCGGCAGGATGCCGACGTATCCGGAGATCTCGGACAGGTTGTACGTGCCCGCGTAGCTGAGCGGCGCGCCGTGCGCCCCCCCCAGCAGCAACGGGTCGAGCAACAAGACCGTGAGGGACTTGTTCATCGAGCCCGAGGTGAAATACCAGTAGGTATGGGCGGCGCGCTGGGACTGGCTCTGCAGGGCATTGCCCGGCAGCAACTGTGCCGCTCCCACGAGGGCGCCGAGCACCACGCCGCCCGCGACCGAGACGGCGATCTCGAGCCGGCGCCCTCGGCACTGCCAGACCAGCCACAGCGCGAACAGCGCCAGCGCCATGCCGCCGTCGAGGATGGGCTCGGCCGCGCCCGTGAGGACCATGAGCCCGAGGGAGAACCCGAGCAGCGCCACCCAGGGCAGGACGGGCCGACCGGCGGGGCGGTGCCCGATGCGGTCCAGCGCCACGAAGGCCCACACCAGCCATCCGGCCGCCTCGACCAGGTCGATGTGCACCACCTGCATGGCCACGAAGCCCCCGTAGCTGAAGGTGGCGGCACCCAAAGCAGCGGCGGTGAAGCTCCGACCCTGGAAGTGCAGCAAGGTGAAGACGCCGAAGCCCGCCACCACCTCCACCGCCACCTGGCCGCTGACCCAGGCGAGCACGTGGGGCAGCACGGCGAACAGCCACGTGAGCGGGTACGCGGCTCCGGCGTTGAATCCTGCGAGCAGCGGCGCACCGGACCAGATGTAGGGATCCCACAGAGGCAGGTGCCCGGCACGCAGGTCGGCACCCACCAATCCCCGCAACGGGAAGTTCTGGATGAGGTTGTCGCCGGTGAGCCAGGGCAACCCGAAGGCGGCGGGCAATCCGAAGACGACGAGCGGGATGGCGACGAACACCACGGCCAGGCGCGTGGCCGGGCGCCTCCACAGCCGCGCTGCGCTGGACACGCCGGAGCCGGTCCGCAGCTACCGGCTCCGGCGGCGCTCGCGCCACCACGTCCGCACCACGACACGTGCATAACGCAGGGCGAACAGGGCATTGTGGCCCTTCTTGGAGGTGCCCGAGGCGCGCCGGTGCCACACCGTTGGACGTTCCGCCAGCCGCCACTCCCGCGCTGCGGCGCTGATGATGAGCTCTGCCGTCTGGTACTGGTCCTGCTCGAGGGTGACGTCCTCGAGCACTTCGATGCGCAACGCCCGGAACCCGTTCGAGGTGTCGGTGAGGTGCTGGCCGGTGAGGGCGTTCACCACCGCCGAGAAGAAGTACACGCCCGCCCGCCGCACCCGGTCCGAGGTCTCGTCGATCCCGAGACGGCGGCTGGCGATGACGAAATCGGCCTCACCCGCAAGAAGCGGTGCCAGCAGCCCGGGCACCTCGGCGGGGTCGTTCTGCCCGTCGGCGTCGACCGTGACGACGAACCGGGCGCCGTGCTCAGCGGCGAGGGAGTAGCCCACTCGCAGGGCCACCCCTTGACCCATGTTGACCGGCAGCACGGCGCAGTAGGCGCCGGCGGCGGCCACCACGTCCTCGGTGCCGTCTTCGCCCCCGTCCACCACCACCAAGGTGGAGACCCGGAGCCCGTCCACCTCCGTGGGCACAGCCGCCAGCACCGGGCCGATGTTCTCGGCCTCGAGATAGGAGGCGATGAGGACCAGGACGGGCCCGAAGGTGGCATCAGGGTGGCGGCGGCGGAAGTCTTGACGACCTGATTCGGTCACCAACCGCCGCTGCTCCTGGCGGCGTCTCCGCTCCCGCTCCCCGGCACCCCGGAGCGGTGCCAGGGCCCGGGAGCCCGCCATCACACCGTGACGGAGGGGTCGGGCACCGGGGTGAGCAGCGTCATGGCCGCCATTGTCGCATCCCGGCGCAGGCGGCCTCGGGCACCGAGCAGCGCAGGAACGGCTCGTTGCTCAGCCGGCCAGGGCGGCAAGGACGTCCGCGGCCGAGACGAAGCGGTCGCCGCGACCGGCGACGGCGACCTCGTCCCCGACGCCGTCGGACGACGCTGGCGGCGCCAACAACCCGAGCGTCAATGCCGCCGACAGTCCTTTGAGGAACTCACGCAGTTCAGGAGGCGGCGGGAAGTACTCGTCCTCATCGGTCACGTGGACGACCTCCACTCCGTGGACAGGCGCCAGACGAGCCACCACCCGGTCGACGAGCTCCTCGGGTGCCGAAGCCCCGGCCGTGACCCCCACCGTGCCCGACAAGTCGCCGGGCAGCTCGTCGGCGTTGTTCACGCGCAGCACGCGTGGGCACGACGCCGCCGCCACCTTCTCGAGCGCCCGGGTGTTGGAAGAGTTCTC
>DMNK01000163.1:7963-8926 GCA_003453695.1 Acidimicrobiaceae bacterium
TGACGATTGGTGGTGGCGAAGCACAGATCCGACCGGTTGGGCATCCACAGCTGGGGGAGGCGCTCCTGGGCGCGTCGCATGATCCCCGACCATTCGTCGTGGCTCAGGGTGGTCTGCGCCAGGAGCGCCACCTGAACGCCTTCCTCGAGCGAGTCGGCCAGGGCGTCGACCTCGGGCTCGGACTGGACGAGGTGCACCGCCTCGGGGGCGACCGCCATCGTGCCGACGGCTTCCTCGTGACCTTGATGGCCCACGTACAGCACAGTGAAACCCTTGCGCGCCCGCACCTTCATCTCGTGGTGGACCTTCGTGACGAGCGGGCACACCGCGTCCACGACCACCCGCTGGTGGCGCCGAGCGGCGTCGATCACCTCGGGGGCAGAACCGTGCGCGGAGAGCATGAGGGGGGCACCCGCCGGCACCTCCTCCACGTCGTCGACGAAGACCACCCCTTGGGCCCGGAACTGCTCGACCACGTGCCGGTTGTGGACGATCTCGTGGTAGCAGTACACGGGCGGCTCGAAGACGCGCACCATCCAGGCCAACGCCTTGATGGCCTTCTCGACACCGGCGCAGAAGCCCCGGGGGGAGGCCAAGAGCACCCGCTCGACTGGCACGCCCTTCAGGCTAACGGCGTCCGGCGGCGGGCCCGATCCACGTCGTCCCCGGAAAAGGGCCAGGTAGCCTAGGGGTCATGTCGGCGCCCCGGGTGGTCTCCGTGGCGGCCGCGTCCGCCGCCGCCCGGGCCGGGCTGCAGGTGGGAGACGAGCTCCTCTCCGTCGGCGGCCGAGTGCCGCGCGACGTGATCGAGTACCGCCTCCTGGTGGACGAGGCCGACCCTGAGGTCATGGTGCGCCGCGGCCATGAAGAGTTCGAGCTCGTCGTGGACAAAGAAGCGGGGGAGGCCCTGGGGGCCGAGGTGTCGTCGGCGGTCTTCGACCGGGTGCGCACCTGCGACAACCA
>DMNK01000163.1:9128-11007 GCA_003453695.1 Acidimicrobiaceae bacterium
AGCCTGTACCTGAAGGACGACGACTACCGCCTGTCCTTCCTGTACGGCAACTTCACCACCCTGACCCGCTTCACCGAGCTCGACCTCGAGCGGGTGGTGGGCGAAGGGCTGTCACCGCTGTTCGTGTCCATCCACACCACCGACCCCGCCCTGCGGGCACGGATGCTGCGGAACGAGCGGGGTGCCACCAGCCTGCGGTGGCTGCGGGCACTGCTCGACGCCGGCGTCGAGGTGCACGGCCAGGTGGTGGTGTGTCCCGGGGTGAACGACGGGGCCGCCCTGGAGGCGACACTGGCCGGCATCGTCGACGAGTACGCCGAGCTGGCCACTGTGGCCTGCGTGCCCCTCGGGCTGAGCCGGTTCTCCGCCGAGGCCGCCATGCGCCCGCACACCGCCGCCGAGGCCGCCCAAGTGGTCGACGTGGTGGAGCAGTGGCAGGACATCGCCCTCGACCTGCTGGGCCGGCGGTTGGCCCACGCCGCCGACGAGTACTACCTGATGGCCGGACTGCCCTTCCCCGAGGCGTCCCGCTACGACGGGTTCCCCCAGCACGAGAACGGCATCGGCATGGCCCGCGCCTTCGAAGCCGCATTTCACGGTGACCACGGCCGTGCCTACGGCGTCCGACCCGGCTTCTTCTCCTGGGTGGACGGCGCCCCGGGCCAGGGCTACCGGGCGCCCCGCGCCCCCGGTTCCTCGCCGCCGGCGCCGGCTCCCGGTGGCGGGATCCCGGTCGGTGTCGTGACGGGGGAGTACGGCGCCGCCGTGCTGGGGCCTCTGCTGGCACCGCTCGTGACAGAAGGTGCGCCGGTGCGGCTCGTGGTCGTGGCCAATCGGTTCTTCGGGGGCACCACCGCCGTCACCGGCCTGCTGACGGGAGCCGACGTGTCCCAGGCGCTCGGGCAGGAGCCGGCCGGGCACCGATACCTCCTGCCCGACGTGTGCCTCTCGCAGGACCGCTTCCTCGACGGGGCCACCGTGGATGAGCTCCCGCATCCCGTCGAGGTGGTACCGACCGACGGACGGTCCCTGGCGCTCGCACTGGGGTTGCCGTGAGCAGCCGCGCTCCCGTCTCTCCACTCTCCGATGCAGGTGGAACCGGAGGACGAACCGCAGTACACCACCGGGCTCGGTCTCCGGTGGTGGCAGTCGCCGGACGGCCGAACGTCGGGAAGTCCACGCTCGCCAACCGCTTGGTGGGCCGCCGGATGGCGGTGGTCGAGGAACGCCCGGGGGTCACGCGCGACCGCGTTGCGCTGGAAGCCGAGTGGAACGGTCGCCTCTTCACCGTGGTGGACACGGGAGGGTGGCTGAGCCGGGGTGACGACCTGGATGCCAAGGTGAGCGCCCAGTCCGAACGGGCCATGACCGAGGCCGACCTCGTGCTGGTGGTGGTGGACGCGGCCGTCGGAGTGACCAACGAGGACGAGGAGGTGGCCCGGCGCGTCCGCCGTACGGGACGCCCTGCCATGGTGATCGTGAACAAGGTCGACAACGAGCTGCGGGAGTCGGACGCCTGGGAGGCCTTGTCGCTCGGCCTGGGGGAGCCGTTCATGGTGAGCGCCCTTCACGGCCGGGGGACGGGAGACCTGCTCGACGAGGTCGTGCGTCGCCTGCCCCCGCCCGATCCGGCGCATGAGCTCGGCACGGGTGCCACGCAGCGCCAGCAGGACGGGGGCACTCAGGACGAGACCGGCGACGCCTGTCCCGCCGTCGCCATCGTGGGACGGCCCAACGTCGGCAAGTCGACCCTCTTCAACCGCTTGATCGGAGACGAGCGGGCCGTCGTGCACGACCTGCCCGGCACGACCCGCGATGCAGTGGACACCGTCCTCGACACCCCCGACGGACCGATCCGGTTCGTGGACACGGCCGGCAT
>DMNK01000163.1:11187-11337 GCA_003453695.1 Acidimicrobiaceae bacterium
GGTTCGTGGACACGGCCGGCATGCGCCGAGCCTCTAGGACCGAACGGGGCACCGAGTACTTCGCCATGGTCCGAGCACTCGCCGCCCTGGACCGAGCCGACGTGGTGCTGCTCGTCGTCGACGTCACCGAGGGCGTCACCCATCAGGACC